>NZ_CP171972.1:0-189994 GCF_044054585.1 Arthrobacter sp. UC242_113
GGTTTCAAGGGCCAATTGCACGCGCAAGGCTGCGCAAAATGCACTTTCAGAGGAGAGCACCATGCCACAAACGCAACCCACATCGACCCGGTTTGGTCCGGAAGGGGCCATTTCGGATGACGGGATGCGCCGCGGCTTGAAGAACCGCCATTTGCAACTCATCGCGATCGGCGGGGCGATCGGCACTGGCCTGTTCATGGGATCGGGGCGCCTCGCCTCGGTCTCCGGTCCGTCGATTCTCTTCGTCTACGCCATCATCGGCTTCTTCGTCTTCCTCTTCATGCGGATGCTCGGCGAACTGCTACTCTCGAACCTGCACTACAAGACCTTCGGTGACATTGCCAAGGACCTCCTGGGCCCCTGGGCCGGCTTCTTCGTCTCGTGGAACTACTGGTTCTCCTGGGTGATCGCCTGTGTTGCCGACATCACGGCGATCGTCGCATACACGCAGTTCTTTTGGGCGGAGATCCCTTTGTGGATTCCGGCCCTTTGCGCAGGGGTCCTGCTGTTGCTTCTCAACCTGCAGCCCGTGAAGTGGTTCGGTGAGATGGAATTTTGGTTTGCGATCATTAAGATTGTCGCCATCCTCGCGCTGATCGCTGTCGGCGCTGTGCTTATCCTGACCGGTTTCACCCACAACGGTTTCCAGGCCTCAATCACCCATCTCTGGGATCAGGGCGGCATGTTCCCGATGGGGCTGAGCGGTTTCGTGCTCGGATTCCAGATGGGCGTATTCTCGTTCATCGGCGTCGAACTCGTCGGAACTGCGGCAGCAGAAACTGAAAACCCGCGGAGGAATCTGCCTAAGGCGATCAACTCGATCGTGGTACGCATCCTCATCTTCTACGTCGGCTCTCTCGCCATCATCATGAGTATTACCTCGTGGACCGAACTCGTGCCGGGTAAGAGCCCCTTCGTCCAGACATTCCTGCTTGCCGGGTTCGTCCCCGCAGCCCTCATCATCAACCTTGTCGTCCTGAGCTCCGCCGCATCCAGCGCAAACTCGGGCGTCTACTCCGGAACTCGGATGCTCTTCGGACTTGCCAAGGATGGACATGCCCCTGCAAGAGTCGCCCTTACCGACGCCCGTGGAGTGCCGACCCGAGCTGTGTTTGTCACGGCGGTGCTGCTTTTCACCGCGATCCCCCTGCTCTACGCAGGTGACGGGGTTGTTGTCGCATTTGATTTCGTCTCGACGATGTGCGCCACCCTCGTGCTGTTTACGTGGGGTTCCATCGTTGTCAGCTACATCGTGTACCTGCGGCGGCACCCCGAGCGGCACGCCGCATCCCGGTTCAGGGTACCCTTCGCCCGCCTGGCTCCTTGGCTTGTCCTTGCCTTTTTCGTCCTCCTGCTCTGCGCGTTCATATACAGCGAAGGAACCCGCTGGGCCACTTTGGCTACTCCCGTCTGGTTCCTGCTGCTCGGCATCGTTTGGCAGATACGTAAGCGGGCGCTGATCCGTGAAGGTCGGCCGCTCACCGGTACCATCTCCACCGTTCCACACCCGCTCGACGTGGACGAGGACCTCTGACCGAAGGACCGCCGAGGATCCCCACAATTTTGATGGGGTCCTCGGACTGGGCACGGCCTGAGCGATGGCCACGGCGAAACCGTACGAAGGGTGAGTGCGCTCATCCACGTCATCGCCGACGAGGCCCTCATCGAACCGTGAGCACCGTAACAACTTCCGACCCCGAAAGGGAACCAACATGTACAAGGTGACCAACCCCGCCACCGGAACGGTGGGTTCACATGATTGAAGCCGAGGGAAGCTCCGCGGAACTGCCCTTCGGCGGCGTCAAGCGCTCGGGGGTCGGGCGCGAACTCGGCCGTTATGGCATGGACGAGTTTGTGAACCGGAAATTGGTTTGTGTCCGTGAGACGGCACGACAAGGATCACCCGCGAGCTGAAAACGTACCTGGATATTCACCCTCGTTAGCAGGCTCCGCCAACCCTGCCACTAACTGTCGGGATGACGCCGTCGGATGCTGGCACTAACAGGACTGAGCGATGACGTGGACGGCAGGTCCATGACCATTCGGCTGCACTATTGCCCCTATACCGCTGACGGTGCTCCCACGCGATTTGGTGAGACGCAGCAGTGCATCAAGTCCGTGTGATTCCGTCCAGTCGTAGCTGACAAGGACGCAGGAGGAGCCCGGCGCTAAAGGAGCGGAAAGATCCAGGGATCCTTCGACAGAGTAGGCATACACTAGGTCGGAGCCCAGTTCTCTGGACACGACATGCCCGAGTACGCTTGTTTCAACTTGATCCCAAACGATCACAACATCCGCGGCGATGCCCTTCAATACGGAGGCCAGGGAGCGCCCTAGCACTTCGGCAACTGTAGGGCTTTGCAGAGAAGTGATGCGTGTTGCTTCCTCGGATGATGCGTTTTGCCGTGCAATCTCCAAGAGATGGGAGGTGGTGTCGTCCATGAGCGGTCTCCTTGCCGGGTCTGTTTTGTTATTTGGGTTGGATGGAAGGTACCGCTGCGCCTCCTTCAGAAAAGAGCAGCAGCCTGGGTTTCAAGTGTGAAGCGCAGGCCGGGCGGCTTTCCGACACCGTTTTTGAAAGATGCGGGCAGCACGTTGTGTCAGCTACGTCGGCGCGGAGGCTTATGCCTTAGGCCAAGTGTCTCCCTAGGGACACCGCCGCCGACATCACTTCTGCCACTGGTGAGGAGTCAGCGGCGTTGGTTAGTGAGTCCCAAACTGCCCCTGAGTCTCCCAGCAGGGCAGCGCTCTTGTCTCGCAGTTCCTCCCCGCCGACAGGCCTGGCGGCCGTACCCCTGGCGTTGTCGGAGTAGCCCCGGATTGTCGTGCCGTTTATTAGCGTGACCAGAACTTCGGCCGGCGCGGCGGACGGCCACATTTTTGTAAATTCTGGCTTCTCCTCGACGGTTACCCTTTGGGCAAGCTCCAAGGCGCTCGGATCTGGTGCATCAAAGTCAGTTGCGTCGGCCGAGGCTCGTGTCAGGGCCGTAGCTACGGCGAACGGAATGGAGAACCGACGCGAAAGAGCCCGCTGGCCAGGACTCGTGGCGACCTTGAGGTTGTTCGCGGTAGTACGTACTGTCACGGCTGCGATGTCGCTGCCTCTCAGTGGCGCCAATTCGAGTGCTGCCTCGATGCTTGTGTGGGTCAACGCACACGCTGAGAAGAATTTGAAATAGCCGTTCAGGATCCTGGGCGAGTCCACCGAGGGCAGCACTGCACCTTGTTCGAAACGCGATGCGCCCATTAAAGGCTGTTGTCAGTACGTCGGCGCTGCCTTCCCAGCCGGCGTCGGCCAGATGGTTTGCCAGTAGGCCGGTCTGTGCTGCATGACCGGTCCAGGTGTTGCGCCCTGAGGCGCCTTCCCTGCAGGCTCCCCATGTTGTGACCAGCTGCGCCGTTGCTGCAACCAAGGCGGCCGGGACAGGGTTGGCTCCCCGAAGATGGGCGACCGCTGCGGCCGCGCCGATGGCGCCGAGGTGTCCGTGCGGGTGGATGCCTTCCGCCAGTGTAAAGCTTTCGAAAAGATAGGCCGCAATTTCGTAGCCGACCAAGAGGGAGTCCAGTACATCTCCAAGCGAGGAGTCCAAGGCCTCGCCAGCGGCTAGCACTGCCGGAAGTACGTGGGCTGCGGGGTGCCCGGTTGGCCGTACGCCTTCGTCCAGCTCGAGATCGCAGAGTATGGATCCGTTAACGAAGGCGGCCCGGTCCGGCTGCGCCCACCCGCCTGACCCGGTCAAGAGGGTGGCAGGAGAGTGGAATGTCCGTCGTTCATGTCTCCAGGTCCCCGTGAGGGGGTTGCTCTGGACCAGGGCTAACGCCTGCGGCCTTCGGCCGGCGGCCAAGGCCACGGCGACGGTGTCGGCCAGGACGTAACGGGTTCGTGCCGACACTTCGGCAGCATTCCGTGCATGCACGACTCGGGTCGCTGCCCTTATGACTGTGGCCAGGTCGTCATGGTTCACGACGCTCCCACAGGGGCTACCTCTGCTGCGTCTTCGATCCGTGCGGTGTGCGCGGCCGGGATGAAGATGCCACGGCGTTCCCCAACCGGTGAGCCATCACGCATGGCGACCTTGCCACGGATAATGCTGGCATCAACGGAGCCCCGAAGTTCCCAGCCGTCCCAAGTGGTGACGGGGTTGAGGGCGTGCATGTCTTCGTTGCGGATGACTGTTGTTCCGGTCGGGTCGACGATTGTCATGTCGGCATCGGTGCCCAGCTGCAGGGAGCCCTTGCGAGGGTAAATTCCGTAGATGGAAGCGGTTGACGTGGACAGCACTTCAGCGAGCCGTTCGGGCGTTATCTTGCCTGTGACCATCGCGTCTACGAGCAAGGGGACAATTGTTTCCACTCCGAGACCGCCGGCGGGAGCGTCCTCAAACCCTGCCATCTTCTCTGCAACTAGGTGGGGTGCGTGGTCCGAACCTATGGAAGCGATGCTGCCTTCTTGGATGGCCTTCCAAAGGGTGTCCTGGTCGCTCTTGTGGCGCACGGGCGGGTAGACCTTCATGAGTGGTCCGAGTTCTTCCGCGTCGTCTGCGGTCAGGGTGAGGTACTGCGGGCATGTTTCGGCCGTGACAGGGATTCCGGCCGCCTGTGCTTCGCGGACGACGGTTGCGCCTTCTTCGGAGGCCATGTGCACCACGTGGAAGCGACAGCTCGTTGCGCGGGCAAATTGTGCGCCGACGGCGATGGAGACTGCTTCGGCCACGGCCGGGCGGGCAGCCAAGAGGTCATCGTAGGTGCGGATGGGGTGTCCGAGCGCTGCGGCGGAAGAAGCAAGCACGTGCCGGTCCTCACAGTGTGCAGCGAGGACGCCTCCGGTGCGGGCGGCGGTGGCGAACATCTTCAGGACTTCGCCGTTTTCCGGCGGAAGCAACAGGCTTTCGGGCGGTGCTGCAGCGAAGTTGTAGATAAGGCTCTTGGTTTCCTTGTCTAGTGCGTAGCCCCAGAAGAATTTCACCCCGACTGCTCCTGCTTCGAACATCTTGGGGATTTCCTCGTCGTTTTCCGGGCCAAGGGCCAGGCCCCACAGGCCGAAGTCTACCCATGCGACTTCTTCGTGCTGGGCACGGCGCTCGGCGAAAATTTCAGCGGTGGACACGGCCGGAACGGCGTTCGGCATTTCCAGAATGGTGGTTAGTCCGCCGCAAAGAGCCCCGAGCGTGGAACGCTGAAACGTCTCTTTATGGGTGTTACCGGGATCACGGGAGTGGACGTGGGGGTCGATGAAGCCCGGGAAGATCAGTTTCCCGGCCGCGTCGATGGATTCGTCGGCTTCGACTTCCCGGCCGTGTTCATAGATCGCGCCGATGACTCCATCGACGCAGAGAACGTCGGCCTCGACGAGGCCGTTTTCGGTGACCAGGGTTCCGTTGCGAACCAGTAGTCGCATGTTTGTACTCCTAATGTATAGGGAAGCTTCGCCGTTAGGCGTTCAGGGTTGAATCGAGGTTGAAGAAGGTAGCGGCCAGTACGTCAATGCCTACCGCGATTTCCGGGGCTTCTGTCCATTCCTCCGGGACGTGGGAAAGCCCGCCCTTGCTGGGTACGAACAACAGGCCGGTTGGAACAATGGTGTTGATCATTTGGGCGTCGTGGCTGGCTCCTGAGGTCAGGACCCGATAGGAGGCTCCTACAGACTTGGCCGCCTCGGCGATGTGTTCTCTGATCAACATCGGTAGAACCACCGGCGAGGTGTCTGCGAGCAGCTACGCACTTAGTCCAACGTTCCGCCGTTTGCAGGCTGCCAGCGTCCGCTGGACGATTGTTACGGCTGCTTCGCGTTGCCGGTCGGCGTCGATGTCCCGCACGTCCAAGGCCAGGGCTACGTTCCCTGGAATGGTCGTGATGGAGTTAGGCTCTACTGTCAGTTTCCCGACAGTTGCCCGGGTGCCGCGGTGCGCCGAGTCCAAGGCGAGGTGTTCGGCGAAGAGTACGGATTCAGAGGCTGCGACGAGGGCATCTGCCCGCCCCCGCATGGGTGTGCCTCCTGTGTGTGATGGGCGGCCCGACAGGGTCATCTGGAGCCGGGTTGAACCCGAAATGAGGTCAACGAGGCCGATCTGGTTACCCGTGTCTTGCAGAACACTGCCTTGCTCGATGTGCAGTTCAACAAAGGCGCTCCATTCATCCGGTTTCCACGGGGTGGCAGCCGCCTTGACCGGATCCAGCCCAACGGACCGCATGGCGGCTGCCAGCGTAATTCCATCCCGGTCGGCCAGAGTGTTCAGGTCGTTCAAGCTTGTCATTCCCGCGGCCAGCTTCGACCCGATGCATGCCTGCCCAAAGCGGGCGCCTTCTTCGCCGGCAAAGGCCACGAATCTGAGCGGGTGACGGGTGTGAATATCTGCTTCCTGAAGCAGGTGCGCGATCTCAACACCTGCGACCACTCCGACGGTGCCGTCGAAGGAGCCTCCGTTGTAGACCGAGTCCAAATGGCTGCCTGTTCCGAGCGCGCCGAGGTCCTTCTCAGTGCCTGGCCGGGTTGCAATGGTGTTCCCGGCAGGGTCGGTCTCCACGGTACAACCGGCTTCCCGCATCCATTGGCCGAACAGGTCATGCGCCTCGCGCTCCAGCTGGGTGTAGCAAAGCCGGCTCACTCCCGGTCCCGGTTCGGACAGTTGCGCCAGCGCATCAAGCCGTTCCCGTACTCGACGGGAACTGGCGTTTCCAATTTGCACTACTACTGCAGCTTCTGCGTCAGATGTCACGCTGGCCTCCCTGAGCAAGGGATGTTGAATGGCGAGAGACAGCATGCCTCTTTGCGAGTTCGTCCATGGCGAACATCGGCATGTAGGTGATTCCCGCCGCAGTAAGCGCCTCTGTGGCACCTTCGCCGCGGTCAATGACGCCCAGGACCGCGACGAGCGTGGCGTTGCTTTCGGTCAGGGTCCGTGCGCCACGCAGGGCGTGAGAGCCGGAGCTGAGAACATCTTCGATTAAAATTACCCGCTCATTGGCGTGCAGTTCCCCGCACACCGTTGAGGAACTGGATTCCGGAGACGTTGGTCGGAGAGAGACGTACGGGAGACCGGTATGAAGCGCAGTGGCGATGGCAAGCGCGGCAGATCCGGGTTCGCGGCCAGCGATCCGATCGACGTCCGTGTCGATCTGCTCGGCAAGAAGGCTTCCGAGCCTCCGAAGCAGGGTCGGTTTTGTCATGAAAAGGGCGGGATCTAGATGGTAGTCCGATACCACCCCGTTGGCGGCGACAAAGACGCCCTGCCGGTAGGCGATCGCAATCAGGTCCTGTGCGACCTCACGCCGACGGGTGCGTGGATCTTGGATAGCGCCCCCATTGTCTTCACTGAGGGTTTGAAGTACGTTTTGCCCCATGAGAATCCTTCCGTGCCATGGAATAGGCACTTCCATATATAGCAATATATGGGTCGAGCTCATGCGCCGTCAATCTATCCACTAGGACCTGAAAGGTGGCGAGAGCGAGCATGACGCTTTGGATTTGCCTCTTGGGCGCCCCCTGGCAACTTTCTGCTGCAGAAGCGAGACTTACTGGGCTCGTCCGTCAGGTCTGCTGTTATCCCCGAAAACCAACGGATCCTGTCGTACCTAGTGAGAACAGCGAGGGTTATTCCTTGCAGGATCGTCAGCGCAGCGCTCTCCATTGGCTGCTCGCGGCCTGACGACGAACGAAGCTTGCCGTGTTTCCCTGAAGCTCAAGTCGTTCCTGCACTACTCGCAAAGTGCGCATTGAGTTCTCCTCTCGTGCAGCTAGCGCTCGGATACAAGGTCTTGGCCTCCTTGATTCAGCGAACTGTGCACAGCAGTAGCACAAACGAGGTCCTCCCAAGACATGCCAACGCCGGTGTAGACAGCCGGGCGGCCGGGCCTCCGCTTCACTTCGCCACGGATCAACTCCCTAAGATTTGCGGGGGGACGAGTCCGCCAATCATCGGAGCTGTAATAGCTACTAAGGTTTCCGTTTTCGCGTTCCGCTGACGCTCGGCTTTCAACGATAACGTCGGCCCGGGAAACCAGGCCGTCGTCAATCTCTCGAGCGCGCTTTCCGTGTGTGCCGATGGCCGCGACGATAGCAGACGCCTTCACGAGCTTACCGTCGAAAAGTGGCAGAGTGGAGGTGGTTGCGCAAACGATGACATCTGCAGTGGCTACGGCGGTCTCAACGTCTGATCGCCTGTCGTGAAAATCGATACCATGCTCGTCTGTCTGAGTGCGGAGCCGTGAAAGTCCGGCATCACTGCGCCCTATGACTTCGAACCTAGCGTCTGGAAGTACGGCCCGGGCAGCCAGGAGGCACCCCAAAGCCTGGGTACCTGCGCCGAAAACCAGCACCCGAGGCGAGGCTGGAAGCGCATGACCCGCTCGGGCGATGCTAGCAAGCACTCGAACCGCGCAGAAGGCAACCGCCGGCGTACGAATGGCAGTAAGAGCCGCACCATCCAGGATTGCAACGGGTTCCAGCGTGCTGGCCGTGTAGAGCAAGTACAATCCCTGGATTTTGGGAAGGCCTCGGAGCGGATTTTGTGGTGCCACCGTGAGTGCCTTCACCCCGCAGAAAGCTGCTCCCTCGGCCGGCATCAGCAGGAACTCTCCTTGAGGAGCGCTAGCGAAAAGACGTGGCGATTCAAGTTCAGGATCGACAGCGTTGATCAGGGCGCCCGCGATCGCGTCTATCGCGCGTTCGTACGTAAGTAATGAAAATACTGCTTGGGCGTCGTAATACCGAAGGCTCATGGCGTAACGGCTCCTAATGTAGGTTGCGGACAAGTTCGGGCGCTATGGGACGCGGAAGATCGTAGTCAGTTGGGAGGCAAGGGGGCTGCCGGGCGTGCGGCATGGGCCCCACAATTGATCTAAGCTCGAAGGGCTTACTTCGTCGTTCCGAATGATTTCCGGACTCCCGCAGGGGGCCCGATTCCGAAGAGGTTCCAGAGCGCGGGAGTGACCTTCCGGGCCTCGCTGGGAACCGCCTCTCAGTTTTTGGGATATCGTGGTAGGTATCTTTCCATAGGACGGAATCATAACGACCTTCAGTAAAGCACTGCCACAAGGAGTATTTATGCAGCCTGTGCGTCGAGCCCTCGACATTCTTAGCAGTCTCGCGGGTGAGGGCTCCGGGAAGACCCTGGTTGAAATTTCCCGAGAACTCGAAATTCCCGCTTCCAGCATCCACCGCTTTATGGCGGTCCTTGAAGAGAAGGATTTTGCGATTCGAACCGAGGGGCTGCGGTATATTCTTGGGCCGGCCGCGAGGGCTCTGGTTTCAAAGCCGAGCACAGAACTGATCAGAGACGCAACAGCGCCCGTACTGCGAAGTCTTTCTCGGCAGCAGGGGGAGACGGCGTTTCTGGCGCAGATGGTTGGTAGCGACGTGATCTGTATTGACTACGTCGAGGGGACTCGCCCGCTGCGCCATCACGTCCACGTCGGGACGAAACTTCCGCTTAATGCGGCTTCCTCCGCCCGCGCGATCCTTTCCCAGCTAGACGAACGCGACGTCGACGAGCTTCTGAATATGACGGATTTTACCGCATATACAGAGAACTCCATTACGACGGCGGAGGAGCTAAAGGTTCATCTCCGCGGCAGTTGTGCTGCCGGTTACGACATCTGCGATAACGAAATGGAAAATCACATGTGGGCCGTGTCCGCGCCGCTCTTTAGCTCCGAGGGAGCGGTGCCGTACGCCGTCACAATCGTGGCGCCCCTGTCAAGCGTGGAGTCATCGCAGCGACGCGAAGTACTTGTCGCCGCCGTAAAAGAGGCAAGTGAGCGCATCTCCGGGGAGCTGGGAGCGAACCTCACAACAGCTGGCATGGCCGGTGGTGGCCCACGGAGCACAACTTCGAACAGAACCAAGTCTGCATAGACGACAGCACGGCCACTCGCTTGTTCTGAAGTCCGGAGACATCAAGAAGTACGCTCCCATCGCGCGTCAGAGGCCGGCCGTGATCTCCGCCGGGTTTCTCTCCGAATCGGAACCGATCACGATCGCGGATCTCCTGCACGCCGGCGCAGCATCCGTGCTATTGCCAGGGAGCTCGGGTGTAGTCCGTCGACTGTGAGCAGGGAGATCCGCCGGAACATACACAACCTCCGGTAGTTACCGTCCGCGGACGGCTCAGCGCAGTGCCGAACGCAGACGGTGCCGCCAGCGCGTCGGGAAGATCGCCGACAACCGGAGCTGAAGAGTTCGTGCGCGAACGTCTGAAGCAACGCGGGAGTCCCCCGCCAGCTAGGCAACCGTCTATGCGCTGATTTCCCGGGACAACCGGAGATGCACCTCGTGCCCGAGACTGTTTATCAGCGCTATGTGGGCGCGGAAACCTGGACCTGGCCGTGGACCAGCAGGCGGCCATTCCCAGTGAGCCGTCCAAGCGGCAGGGAGAACGGTGCCATACCCGCCGCTCGAGGGTGATCGAAACACTACGACAGCTCCGAAATCACCCACAACAACACCGTAAGAAGGGCGATCTAATAATTGGAGTGAGTCGCTCGGCCATCGCCACACTGGTCGAGCGAACTACGCGCTTCATCATCTTCATGCACTTGGCAGGGAACCGTGGTGCTGAGACTCTGCGCGATCGGCTGGCTGACTCGATGAGCCCGATCCCGACCACCTGCGCCGTACTTTGACCCGTAATCAGGCACTGAGGTGGCTTGCCACCAGAATTTTACGGGCAGTCGCTGATTCCGGTGTATTTCTATGATCCAGCGAGTCCCTGGCAGCGCGGCTCAAACGCGAACCGTAATGGCCTGCTCCGGCAATACTTCTCGAAAGGAACAGACCGGGGGTCCCACCGCCCTGAATACCTCACCAGGGTCGCCGCTGAACTCAATCACAGGCCACGCAAAGTCCTGGGCTGGCAGAATCCCATGGAGCACCTGGCTAGACCGACTTCACCGGCGATAGAACCATAACCGTTGCAACGACCGCTGAGCCCCGCCGCCTGCAAAACGGCCCACTTTTCGTCCATCGCCGACACGAACCCAGGGCTTGAGATGCCAACGCTATGTAGCCTCCTGCGCGGCCACCCCGAGCCGTGGCAACGGGTTTCCAAATCGGCGGGAGCTGAAGATCGTCTTCGTTACCTACGGTCCCTCGGGGACGTCTTGCCGCACACATTGTTAAGCCATCGGCCGAACCAGCCAGAGCTGGTTCGGGGGTTCGGAAGGTTGACCCAGACAACGTCACGCTTAGGTCAACCAAGCGATCGGCGCTGAGACAACTGGAAGCGACGGGGCGGCCTAGTTTTCATTTGCACTAAGAATTTCTTGGTCCTTCGCTCTGCATTGCGCCACAATACTTGGCGCGCTCATCGGAGAGATATCCTCGACACTCTTACCCGCCTGATGCGCTTTGGGAAACTTCTTCCACACGCCGTAGGCGGCCTCTTGGAGCTTGGCAGCGATTTCTGCCTCGTCTGCATAGGTCGGTCTCCCGTTTGCGATGGTGGCCTCTCCCCCGATGTAGACCGAGTCGATATCAGCCGGGCTGGCATGGTGGACGATATTTCGGATGGGGTCTCTGAGCGGAGTCATGGAAACCGTGTCTGTCCGAAACAGCACGAAATCTGCCTTCGCTCCGACGCTGAGACGTCCAATGTCACTCCTCCCGAGCGCATCGGCAGTGGCAACGGTTGCTTCGTGAAACAGATCACGGCCAGTAACGGCAACCTCGCTGCGCCCGAGAACTCGGCCGATTGCACCGGCGGTCCGCATCTCCGCCAACATGGAGTGAGGGGCAGAATCGAGCCCGAGGGCAACACGGGCTCCACGCTTCTTGTACTCATAGAGGTTTTCCAATGCCTGACCGTGTCGCTCGAACACAGTAGGACAATGCGCAACGGTTGCGCCGCTCTCGGCGATGATGCCGAGGTCATCTCCATACGGGTATCTCAACCAGCTGTGTCCCGTCAGGAAGAGTCCGTGTCCAATGATCAGGCGTTCGTTCATCAGACCTAGGTCGTCCAAGTATTCGATGGGAGTCCTCCCGTGGCGTTTGAGGATGACATCGAACTCGGATGGTGACTGCGCGGCGTGTGTCTGCACCGTCACGTTTAATTCCTTGGATAAACGTGCGATCTCCCGGAGCAGGTCAGGTGAACAAGTGTCCACTTGGGCCGGTGCGAGAATGGCCTCGATCTTGGAGTGGGTTCCGTTGAAACGCCTAACCAAGGAAACTGCTTCGTCGAGCAGCCTCTGCTCCTCGACGTCGCCTACCGCCTCGAATGTGACACCGATGCCGTCGGTAGCCCAGTTCCAGGTTCGAATGTACTGTCCGATGAAGGTGCGAAGTCCTGACTCTTGAGCGCATTGTGCTGTGATTTCAAAGGATGCGCCCAGGTCGATCGCGGAAGTGACCCCGCTCTTCATCAGCTCCAGCATGGTGGCCCGTGTCGCTGTTCGGGTTGCGTCAGCGTCCGTCGCTGCTCGAATTGGCATGAGCACTTCGTAGAGCCCCGTTTTCCAATAATCGTAAACATCCTCGCGGAGCGATCTGTCGAAGGGGCCACCCCCCATATGGGTGTGGGCGGAGATAAAACCCGGGGAAACGATTCGGTTGCTGGCATCGATGGTCCGGTCACACGGTTCCGTGTAGTCCGGTCCGACAAAGACGACAGTGTCGCCCTCGTATACGAGAACTCCTCGGTCGATGATCTGAAGCTCGCCGTCTATTGTGGCGATCAAGAAGCGAGAATCCACCCTAGTACGCATGTTCTTCTTGCCCTCCTTCCTAGACATCGAGGATCGCCCTTAGGAAGGACCGTGTTCGTTCCTCCCTCGGATTGCGAAGTACTTGGTCAGGCGTACCCTTTTCGATAACACGGCCGTGATCGAACATGACCACTTGGTCTGCGATATCCCCGGCAAAGCGCATCTCGTGAGTCACCAACAGCATTGTGATGTCCGTTGTCGCAGCGAGGTCTCGCAAGACTGACAACACCTCTCCAACGAGCTCAGGGTCCAGCGCCGATGTCACCTCATCGAAGAGCATGACCTCAGGCTCCAAAGCGATGGCTCGAGCGATCGCTACGCGCTGCTGCTGCCCGCCGGAGAGCTGCCAAGGACGAGAATCCTCCTTATGCAGCATGCCTACCCAGTCGAGCACAGTGCGCGCCCGCTCACGCGCGGCCTCCTTGTTCAGGCCTTTTACCTGCACCAAGGCTTCGGTCACGTTTTCGAGAGCCGTCATATGCGGGAATAGGTTGAACTGCTGGAAGACCATTCCTATGCCATTACGCATGTTCCGTAGGTGTTTCGGACTGGCTTCTACGAGTTCACCGTTTCGCTGTTCATGCCAGAGTGGCTCCCCATTGACCAGGATCAGGCCCGAGTCCGGTTTCACGAGGGTCATAAGAATGCGAAGCACTGTGGTCTTTCCGGAACCGCTAGGCCCAATAAGGGATACCTTCTCACCCCGCTTCACCTCAAGAGAAAAGTTGTTGAGTATAGTGTTCTGGCCATAGCTCTTGGTGAGTCCTTGAATGTCCAGAACCAAATCCGACTTCACCAGCCGCTCCACTGTAGGTGAATCATTGTCTTGCATGTTGAGTTGCATGTTTGGAGGCTTCCTTCGAAAGTCATGGTCGTGCGCGTTATACGATACGTTGGAGGCTTCGGCGATCATTCCGAATCTCCAGCCTGCGGATCAAAACCGTGAGTGTGATGCTGATCAGGAGATAGATGAAACCGACCAGGGTCAGTGGTACCAAGTACTTATAGGTGTACTCCGCGACGCGAAGGCCTTGACCGAAGAGCTCAATGACTCCGATCGCAGCAGCGTACGACGTCAGTTTTAGAAGGCTATTAATGTGGTTTCCGATTGCCGGCATAATCGGCACGAGAGACTGCGGCAGGACGACCCGAGTCCAAACACGCCAGCGCGGCAGGTTCAGGGCTGTACACGCGTCCCACTGTTCTTGGGGGACTGACTGGATACCGGCCCTGTATATCTCGCTTAGATATGCGCTGGTCTGCATCCCGAGAACGACGATGGCCGACCAGAGCGGCGAAATTGTGAAACCGAACTCCGGCAGTGCAAAGAAGAACAAATAGACCTGCACCAGGAGCGGAGTATTTCGTATGAGCTGAATGTAGAGGCTCGCCATCTGGGACAGGAGCGGAACCTTCTGCACCCTGACCAGCGCCAACATGAACCCAAATATCAAGGCGAGAGCCGCAGCGACAACAGTGATATAGACCGTCATCCCCAGCCCTTCGAGCAGGACCGGCACAGTCTCGAAGGCGTAATTCCATTCCCAAATCATGCGTTCACCTCAGCCTTCATCGGGGCCGCAGGACGTGAGGAGTCCATGTGCTTGGGGATACGCCGAATGTCTACCCGTGCTTCAAGGACCTTCCCGGCCCCGGCAATGATGAGTGCCATGCAGAGATAGATAACGGCTATCGTCAGGAAGATCAGGGTAGAGTTTCCGTTTTCCGTTCGCAGGGTCTTAGCGATGTGTGTCATATCAAATATGCCGATCAGTGAAACGATTGCGGTCTCTTTCAGAATCGTGATCGCTTCGTTGATGTAGTTGGGCACCATGACCGGTACCGCCTGCGGTAGCACGATCCTGCGGAACCGCGTCCGCGGAGGAATGTTCAATGCCACGGCGGCCTCAAACTGACCATGAGGCACGGACGAAATCGCCCCGCGGACCATTTCAGCCATGTAGGCGCCAGCGTTTAGCCCAATGACAACCCATGCGGCCCAGAGCGGCGGCAACGGAAACCCCAGCATTAGCGGCAGGGCGTAGAAAACCCAGAACATCTGGACCAAGGCCGAGGTCCCTCGGAAAAACTCCGTGAAACCGATTGCCGCGTATCGGAGAGTGCGGGACCTCGAAAGTCTCGCACTGCCCACAAGAAGCCCAACGACGGTAGCCACCACAAGTGCCCCGCTGAAGACTTGCAGCGTGACCCCGAGCCCCGTTAGGAGAGGTCCGGTCACAATTTCGAAGTACTCTCTCATACTCATATGCCTGATGTTCTTCTCAGCAGGTCAGTTGCACGCCGGGAAGATCGAGCGTCGTGGGGTCCGAGTCGAATTTTTTCATTATTTCGGCATATTCACCCGAGGCAACCATTTCCTTAAAGTCTTCCCGGAAGGCGTTAGCGAAATCCGCGTCCTGTGTGCGCATTGCCAGCGCACTACCGATGACCGGCATGTCCGCCACGCGTTCTACAATCGTCAGGGGGGCTCCGGGGGCCTGGACGACTTGCTTTGCGCTACTGACGGGAAGAACGTAGGCGTTTGCGCGGCCGATACGGACAGCGTCAGCGCCTCCCTGCCGATCGCCAACTATCACAACTTGCGAATCTTCTAGCTCGGCGCGCACAATGCGTTCCTGGGCAGTAGCACCCTCCACTGCCAGCTTGGCGCCTGACTTTTTCACGTCAGCTATGGTCTTAAGCGCATCGGGATTGCCATCCTTGGTCAGCAAGCTGAAGCTCATGGCGTTTGTCGCAGCAGACATTGCAAGCGTTTCGCACCGCGCGTCTGTGATCAACATACCCGCTATGCAGATGTCCATGCGACCAGCCTGGAGCCCAGGAATCATTCCTGCAAACTCGGCCGAGAACGGCTCGATTTTGTGAATGTCGTACTTGGCCAACAGCCTTTTAGCAATTTCAACGTTATAACCTGTCGCGCTTCCGTCAGCCTGCACCCAAGAGGATGGCGGTGAGTCGACCATGCCAAGAATTGCGTGCCCACGCTGCTTCATTGTCTCGACAAGCTTGAACTTCATGTTGCTTTCACCGCTTATGCCAGCCCCATTGCTGGCGGGAGTTGCGCATGCAGAAATGGCTGCAAGCCCAGCAGCGCTGATACTCGCAGCGCCCAAATGCAGCAGCTGACGCCGCGCAAGAATCATTTTTTTGGTCATCCTTCTGAACCTCTCGCTTAGGTGTCGGGCGGACCCCAGATCTTCCGCACAACGGAAAAGGCATTTTCATCAGCGCCCGTTATGGCAGTATGACCGAGGCCACAATTACTGTCAATTCTCGACGCGACCCTTACCCTCCATGTCGCAACCGGCGCCCACAGCAGTTCAACATCGAGAAGGTCCTGTTGCAGAACAGCCTGTCCGCCGGTGGAAGGTCGACGACTCGACACTTGGAGCAACCGCCGGCACCACTCGAATATGTGTTGCCGGTCAATCGATACCACGATCCTCGCAGGGGTCAGGTCCAGCATGCCCTGCATGCTTGCCACGAGCTTCGCGATCAGTTGAACAAAGTAAGGCAATTGGATTCAGTTATGTCCAGGGGCTCCCTTTCAGACCTGGACCGAGAACTACTTGGAGCACTCCGCAACGATGGCAGGACACCCTTCGCGAGCCTCGCGCGCAATCTTGGTGTCACACGCGCCACGATCAACAACAGACTTGAGCGGATGCTAGCCACTGGAGTAATCATGCGGTTTAGTGTCAGAGTGCGCGAAGGATCGGACCCGTTTGCGATCCACGCCATAGCCCTCATCGCGAAGATTGACCGATCAGGTCATTCGGGATCTCAGGGGATTTCCGGAGATCCAGGCCCTTCATACGACTAACGGCGGCTGGGAACTCGTGGCGGAACTCGGCGCGGAAAGCCTCAGTGCTTTCGACCAGCTGCTTGGCAGAATCTGCAGCATGGAAGGCGCGGTCAACAGCGAGACAACCTGCTCAGCTCTGTTCTGTGATGACTTGGGAACCGCCGACGCGGCGAGCACGCTACCGCGCAAAATGAGACGAGTTGAAAGCAAGCAGGGCACCGTCGCCGTCCAGGCAATAATGCTTCACAAGCGTTGCTGGGGCCCCCTCGCAAGTTATCGCCAGCAGTTTCATACAACCCGTAACACCGGCGGCGCCTTGTTCTACTTGCCGCGAAAGCATGAGTAGGCACGACGGAGTGCATAGTGTCAAGGTGCATGTTGCTTAACCCCGCGGACTGATGCGCACGTTTTGCGCATTGCGCATTGCTAACCAACGCACGTAGATTCGTGGAACCCCCATTTCCAAACCGTAGAGGAGTCGCTATGACGCGTTTTGTTGATGTGCAGAACATGATCCGATGGGCAGCGGAGCGTGGACCCGAGAGGATCATGTCGGAAATGATCTGCTACCTGGAAGATGACTTCCGGCGCTGGGAGTCCTTCGACAAAACTGCTCGTGTCGCCAGCCATACTCCGTTTGGAGTAATCGAGCTGATGCCCACCAGTGATCACGAAACCTACGGTTTTAAGTACGTGAATGGGCATCCAGCCAATCCCGCACGCGGATTCCAGACCGTTACGGCCTTTGGTGTCTTGGCTGACGTCCACAACGGATATCCCACTTTTCTTACAGAGATGACACTGCTGACTGCAATGCGGACAGCTGCAACCTCGGGGATGGTTGCTAAAGCATTAGCACGGCCGGATTCGAGCGTCATGGCCATGATAGGAACCGGCAGCCAGGCTGAATTCCAAGCTTTGGCCTTCCGGGCAGCTCTTGGAATCGACAGATTGCAGATATGGGACACAGATTACGCCGCCATGGAGAAGTTCGTTCGTAACATCGCCCCCCTTGGATTCCACGTGACAATCGCTTCGTCCGCCGCCGATGCCGTTCGCGGCGCGGATGTCATTACCACCTGCACGGCTGACAAGGTGAACGCCACCATACTTACCCCCGATCTCATCGGACCGGGCGTCCATATCAACGCGATCGGTGGAGACTGCCCGGGCAAAACCGAACTTCACGCAGGAATTTTGACGATGGGACGAGTCTTCGTCGAGTACACCCCGCAGACTCGCATAGAGGGAGAAATCCAACAAATGCCAGCGGACTTTTCCGTCACAGAGTTTTGGGAGGTCTTAAATGGTAGGGCAAGTGGGCGATCATCCGCCGACCAGATAACGATCTTTGATTCCGTGGGCTTCGCTATAGAGGACTTTTCCGCACTGCGCTACCTACGTGACTCCATCGACGGCTCCCCCTACTTTGAGAATATTGACCTGGTCGCCAATCCCGATGACCCCAAAGACCTCTTCGGCCTAGTGAATGTACTCTCCCCGCTCGGGTCCTGATCCGGTATGCATGCAGCCCTGCCCGCCTTGGTGCTCATTCCTCCGCGAATGTTCTCCCCCACCCAGAAACGGCAGAAGGCCCTTCTCCCTACGGACATTCCACAAGCGAACTGGCTCGCGGGGATCGATATCGGTGCCAAGCCGGGATACCAGGAAGTTCTCGACAAGCGGGAAGGGCAAAGAGGTAACCGGAGCGGGAAGGACGTGCCGCCCTGCCCTTGCTTAGTCTAGAAACGCGTTTCAAGACTAACTGCCCGAGTCATGCGAGATTTGCGTGTAGTGTTCCACGTTATCGTAGGTGCAGTTTATCGCCAGTCATCACCGCAGACTGGCTTCGGCCGGCTACGCCGGCCCCATAAGGGATTGTAACTCATATTCATTTGAATGCGGTTAAA
Source organism: Arthrobacter sp. UC242_113 (assembly GCF_044054585.1). NCBI lineage: Bacteria > Bacillati > Actinomycetota > Actinomycetes > Micrococcales > Micrococcaceae > Arthrobacter > Arthrobacter sp. UC242_113. The sequence goes on from NZ_CP171972.1 coordinate 18,439, forward strand.
AGCTCGAGTAAAGGAATGCAAAGTAATTGGCTTGTCTGAACGTTGGTGAATGAAGCTATCGCTGCACGTATAGGACCAAACGTGTGCATGAGTATGCCAGCGGACCGGCTAATACTCATTTAGGTGAGTTCCCTGGAACGGTAAAGGGTTTTTCGACACTTAGGAAAGGTAAACATGGGTTGGATTTCGTATGAGCAGTGGATGGGCGGGGTAGGACGAGAACCGTTTACCTTCTCTAAAAGTCCTACTGCTTTGCTAGTCGTAGACATGCAGAAGGTATTTCTTGAGCCTGAACACAGCATGGCGCCCGAAGGCACTGACTTATCTGCGTTGCGTTCCGCTATAGGCCCATGCCTAAAGCTAATTGAAGCAGCACGAGAGTCTAATCAGACAATCATCTACGCACGCCTGGCCCACATGGCCGATAACGCCGACGAGGCTCCTGCCAACGGCCGCCGCGCCCTTGGGCCGCCCACCCCAAAGACACGGACTGAGGGAACAGTAGCAGCGGAGCTTATCGACGACATACAACCTAAACCAGGTGAGTTCATCATCGATAAATCGCGATTTAGTTGTTTTATAGGAACCCGATTGGAGCCACTACTGCAAGCACGTGGAATCCGAAGGCTAATTATCTGCGGGGTCACGACCAATATCTGCGTAGAATCGACCGCCCGTGATGCTCACCAACGATCGTACGAAACCTTCGTAGTTGAAGATGCTTCTGCGGAGTATGACGAAGAACAACACTGGCGTTCGCTGTACACCATTCAGTCTTGTTTTGGCACTGTTGTCACGGTTGAGGATGTGATCCGCTCCTGGAAGGCGGCGGCGCTCCAGCAAGTCTGATTCTGAGCTCGACGATGAGGCTCGTGGTGCTCTTGAGAGCAAGCGAGGATTCACATACTTGGCTTCCCCATGGAAAGAGGTTGGGAAGTCCGGGATGTCCGGGCGTAAAGCGATTTGTGGGGTAGCCCGGTGGTGAGGTGTGGGGTAAGGGCTATCAGCCCGTCTGATGCCACGATGACTATTGCCCAGAGGAGGAGTTCACGCGTGATGTTCGGGATGGACTCTGCGTCGCCGGCCTGACCCGTATTAGGTCATAGGGACGTCAGTTTTTTCCTCAAAAAAGCGCGTCGCATCCCCTCCAAGCGCCCCAGAATTTCTGAGGACTCCTCTTCAGTCTCTTCAATAAACGGCGAGTCCCGCGACTTCCAATCGAGGTAATGTTGACACTCCACTGCGGTCAATCGGAGTGAGCAAGGCGCTGCGCTCAACGCCCTAACTGGCAAGAAGCTCTGGAACGAGCTGGTGCCACGCTTCGGCGATGTCTCCTTCTCCGGCTATCTGGCCACCTCCAAGGCGTTCTCGGCCTTGCCTTTCGAATACCGGGAGGCGTTCGGACAGGTGGGCTTCGGCACCGGCGGCTGGGACACGAACTTCCCCGACTCCATCCTCGAAATCCTCCGGGTGGTCTATGTGGATGCCGATACCGATCAGCACCGCATCGTGGGCGGTGCGCAGCTGCTGCCCGAACGCCTCTGGCGGCCCGCCCCCGCTGGGACGGCGCATTGGCCTGCCGGAACCAGCTTGGCCAGTCTCCACGGCACCTATCCGCGCCCGGGAGTGCGTGCCATCCGGCGGCAGCCAAGCCCGGGTGGAGCCGCCTCGGTCGGAACCGGTGCTATAGACATAACTGACCAATGGGGAAGGACGTGAAGGTTCCCGGCCGTCATCGCGACCTGCCAGAGCTGGCTATTGTCGGCGCGCATCGACGTCGACGAATCGCTTTTCAGCCATCAGCTCTGGGCTGCCATCGAGCGGAGTCACTATATGCAGTCCTCCAAGACTTTCGTCTTGGTGGACAGGCCCTTCTGGAAGGACATTGACCCCGCAACTGGACGCCAGTCATGAGTACCACGCTGACGGACCGGCTCACGCGCGGCACCTACCTGCTGGACAACGGCCCAGGCCAGCCCGCCCTCATCTGTCTCTCCTACACCCAGAACGACGACGCCCTGAAATGGCTTTCCCTTGACGCCAATGAGCGGGTGCTGCTGATGCTCCACTCGCTCAAACAGATTTACCCCACCGTGGACATCGCCTCGCACATTGTCGGGGAACCCATGACGGCCTCATGGGAGGATGACCCCGATTTTATGAGCGCCTTCAGCGACAACCTTCCCGGTCACTACCGCTACCAGCGCCGCCTCTACACCCACTTCATGCAGGACGGCATGGAGGCGGGCCACCGAGGGATTTACCTAGCTGGCGACGGCGTCTCTTGGACCGGCGGCTGGGCCGATGGTGCTGTCACAACGGGCCTTAATGCGGTGTGGGGCGTCATGACCCAGCTCGGCGGCAAGACACACCCCGATAATCCCGGCCCCGGTGACCGGTTCGAGGAACTCCAGCCGGTCCTCCTCCCCTGACACCGCCCGCTGCGGGCGGCAACCCGAAGCCTCCTCACTTGAGTGACAGGAAAGATAAGAACTCATTGACGGGGGCGTTGGCACGTCACTATGAGAACCTTGGCCAGCAAACGAGCCATACTAACGGAATCGAGAACATCTCGAAATCAGTTGAATTTGACGCACCGGGTGATCCCGAGGTTTTACGTATCGTTGAGAGTACCCTCCCTCATCCGGATGCCACAGAAGTTGTCATCGAAGTCGCCACCGTAGGTATGAACTTCGCGGACCTGCTGCAGCGAAGGGGAGTCTACGGGCTGAAGCCAGAGGCCACTGAGCGGTTGGGGCTCGAATGCGCCGGCAGGGTCGTCTCTGTCGGAGCTGACGTCACCAGTTTCCAAGAGGGTGACGAGGTTTGCGCACTGCTTCCAGGTGGTGCCTATGTGCAGAGCAGGTGTCCGTCCACGCCTCCTTAGTGCTGCCGGCACCAAAGGGGGCAGCACTAACAGAGGCGGGCGCCCTGCCAGAGATGGCGGCAACGGTTTGGTCCAACCTAATTGACATCGGCCGCCTACGCTCGGGGCAGAACGTCCTCATCCATGGCGGGGCAGGTGGAATCGGAACCGGAGCAATACAAATAGCCAAGGCAATGGGCGCACGCGTGTTCACTACCTGCGGCACTGCAGAGAAGGCGGCCTTCTGCCGCTCCCTGGGAGCAGACGTCGTCATCAACTACCGTGAAAACGACTTCGTCGATGTCATCAAGCAGGAATCCCTAGGGGCCGGTGCTGACATCATCCTTGACAACATGGGTTCCCTCTACATGGCTCGAAACATGGAGGCATCCGCCATGGATGGACAAATAGTAGTGATCGGGTTGCAGGGCGGAAAAGCAGCAGGCATTGACCTAAGCATCATGATGGAAAAGCGCATGTCCTTGCATGTGACATCACTGCGCGACCGGCCCCTGTCAGAACGGGCGCGCATCCTAAAGGGCGTCCAGCGCGATATCTGGCCCATGGTGTCCGAAGGACTGCTCCGACCGGTTGTGGATCGTGTCTTTCCCTTCGACGACGTTATCGACGCCCACCGCCACGCAGAATCCGTGGTTCAGAAGGGCAAAGTCTTGCTGCAGCTATGCAACTGACAGCTCATCCACACGGGCCGTTGGGCTCCGAAAGGACCACCGCGGGCAAACAAGAAAACGAAACAGATTACCTAATCCGACGCGCGTTACCAGTCGAAAATGAGACTGTGGGGCGTCTTACTTGGGAAGGCCTTGGATACCCATCTACCCGCCGTTTAGCAGCCTGGAAAGGGCCGACGCGAACATTGCTCGACACCGGAACCAGGGCGCGGCAAGGCGTCCTCCTAGTTGCAGAGGACATCGTCACAGGACGTTTGCTCGGGACCGCCAGCGTCCTGCCCTTCGGTTCTCCGTTAAATGAGCAAGCCTTGGAAGGTGAGTCGGAGTTAAAAATTCTGGCGGTATTGCCCGACGCCCGGCGAAGCGGCCTCGGATCACTTCTACTGCGGGAAGCCGTCCGGGTTGCCCGTAGCCAAGGAGCGAATCGTCTGGTTCTCGACACGGCCGTGGATACCGGGCCTGCCCACCTCAGATTGCTGGGGATGACGCAAGGCCACGTCGATCTCTTTCGCGTATTGGCTCTCGTGCGGATGGTCTCTAATCGATCCGGGTATGCGAAGACATCAAAACGATAGAGTCCGCACCGGTAAACGGGGCGCAAAAGAGTATCAGTACCTTCTCTTTTCTCTCCATTCCACACCTTGCTGGACGCGCCGGCTCTCAATCAATCTTGTGAGGTCCGCCTGCACCAGACCTATTCGTTCTTCACGCCCAGCCCTCTGTTGAGGGGGCAGTCCTTCCGGAAGGTCGTTACGGCGCTTGCTTCTTCGTGTCGTCGCCAGCGCGTTGTTCCGGTGCACTTTTGAAAGCGGATCATGAAAGAGAAGTGCGATAGCACTAGGCTTCGAGTGATGGTCTGGATTCATCAGTGTCCTTGGGTCTCGGCATGGGCATTTGCGGATGCACAGCAGAAAATTGGCGCTGACCGTGAGCATGGTTCGAACCCTGCTGGGAGTCACAGCTTGATGGGTCCGATGGCGTCCAGCAGTTCGCCGGGGCCGGGGTTGCCCGGCGCGGAGGAGCCGCCGAGGTGGTTCACGACGCCCCACACCGCGTTCAGGCCCGTGGTCACGGCGCCCTCTGCCCAACCGGCGGTGAACGAGACGTCGTCGCCGGCGAGGAAGATGCCGCGCTGGCTCTCCGGCAGCTTGTCCTGCTTAAAGTGGGTGAACAGCCGCTGCTGGTAGCGGTAGTGGCCGGGCAGGTTCGCTTTGAAGGCGCCCATGAAGTTGGGGTCGGCCTCCCAGGAGACGGTGATGGGCTGGCCCACGATGTGGCTGGCGATGTCCACTCCCGGGTAGATCTGCTGGAGGGAGTGCAGCATCAGCTCCACCCGTTCGTCGGCGTCGAGCGCCAGCCACTTCAGCGCGTCATCGTTCCACGTGTAGGACAGCAGGATCACGGCGGGCTGGTCCGGGCCGTTGTCCAGCAGGTAGGTGGCGCGGTTGAGGCGGTCCGTCAGGGTCATGGACAGCACTTCCCGGCCGGTTTCCGGATCAATGTCCTTCCAGAACGGCCGGTCCACCATAACGAATGTCTTGGACGACTGCATGTAGTGGGAGCGCTCGATGGCGGTCCATAGCTCGGCCGGGAAGAGCGCTTCCTCGGTGTGGATCCGGGTGGAGAGCAGCCAGGACTGGCAGGTGGTGACGACGGCCGGGTAGCTGGCTTCGCGGCCCCAGCGTTCGCGGACGCGGAGGTTGCCGTCCGGGTTCCGGCTGATTTTTCCGACGGCGCCGCGGGGCGAGCCGGAGTGCAGCGACGCTAAGGAAGTGCCGACCGGCCAGTGCGCGATGCGCGACGGCGCGTGGTGCCAGAGTGCTTCGGGGAGCCTTTGCGCTCCCCCGCGGATGAGCCGGTGCTGGTCGTCGGCGTCGGTGTACACGACGCGCAGGATTTCCAGGATGGAGTTGGGAAAGTCGGTGTCCCAGCCACCGGTGCCGAACCCCACTTGCCCGAAGGCCTCGCGGTGCGCGAAGCCTGCCTTTTAAAGGACTCGCTCGCTGCGATGAACCCGTAGAACGTCTGCTCGTCCATCAGCGGGAGCAGCTCGTTCCAGAGTTCCTTAATCCGGGCCGTGTCCCGGGCACGGATGGCGGCCTGCATTTCGCCGAACTTGGCGCCGTCGTCCACCGCTGCCTTCCAGGCGTCGGCAACCTCCCGGAAGAAGGGCGGCAGGTCGGTGGGCTTTTCCGCGTAGTGCTTCTGGCCGACTAGTTCGATCACGGTGCTGGACGTGGCCTCGGCCAGCGGGTTGGGAAAATCCTGGGTCTCCAGGCCCAGCAGGTCTACGTAGTGGTAGAACGCCTTGCCGGACACGGGGAAGCGCATGCCGCCCAGGTCCGCCACGACGCCGGGGGCAGCGGGGAAAGCGGCGGTGCGGAGCCGCCCGCCGATCCGGTCCGCCTCGTAGACCACCGGGCGCAGCCCCAGCTTCATTAGCTCATAGGCAGTGACCAGGCCGGACAGCCCGGCACCGATCACGGCAACCTCGGTGCCCAGAAGTTCTTCGGGCACCGATCCCAGGCCGTCCGGGTGGGCCAGGTAGTGGTCGTAGCTGAACGGAAAGTCCGGGTTCAGCATGGTGATGGGGCCAAGCTGCTCTACCGGGCGTCGGGTGGCGGCATCCTCCGTGAGTGTGGAGGTGCTGGAAGGATCGGACGCTGGGAGTTCGGTGGCGATGGTCATGGAAATTTTGCCTTATGGTTCGTTCAGCGAGCGGGAAGTGGTGATCGACGTTCAGGAGAAGCGTCAGTGAGTGGCGGGTCGGATGCGGTTTGTCCTCGTTGCGGACACCGTGGGAGGGGTGGTGGTCCCGTTGTGGTCAGCTTCCCAGACTTGGTATAGGTCCGCACGGCGCTCATCCAGATAGGGAACCGTGCGGCGCTCACGCTTTACTGCTTCTGGATCTATCGTGGCTAAAAGCAATGTAGGTCCTTCGCTGGCGGAAGCCAGCAGCTTTCCGTCAGGACCGGCGATGACACTGCCGCCTAGAAACTTGTTGCCGTCCTCCACGCCCGAGTGGTTGGCATAGGCGATAGCTAACTGACTTTCAAGGGCGCGGGCGCGGACCAGCACTTGTGGGACGTCATCAAACCCGTGCCCAAGTGCTGTCGGTACTAGAAGAAGTTCTGCGCCTCCCATTGCCGCAGCACGTACCGACTCCGGAAACTCGACGTCGTAGCAGATCATCATGGATAACGAAATGCCGTGGAATTCGACGACAGCGGGCCGGTTTCCCGCTGGGGTGAAGGCGTTCCTCTCCGCGGGGCCGAACAGATGAACCTTGCCATAATCAAGCAGTGTTGTACCCTCGGCATCCACCAGGGTGGCACTAATCTGCCACTCCCCTGTCTCAGTGACGCGCGGCAAGCTGTACACGAGGCCAATGTGGTGTTTCTTGGCGATACCCGCCAATTGGTTATGAAGCGATGGCAGGAGCCTTGGATCCAGCTCCGACCGTACTTGGAGGGGGGCATATCCCACGGGAAAGAGCTCGGGCGTCACCAGGAGATCAGCGCCTCCCGCCGCAGCTGCCCGGGCAGCAGATTCAATCGCGGCGCAATTGGCCACTGTGTCAAGGACTATGGAGTTCTCCTGGAGGAGTGCCAGCAGCATCGCTACCATCTTTCTCTTTGGGGCCGGCCGGTTGACGGCCACTGCCTCAAATACAGTTATCGGTCAAAGGGATTCCCGTGAATGATCCACACCCAACCTTCTTGGGCAGGTCCGATTCCGACCACGAAAAGCCACCCAAACCCCCATTAGTCGAAGCAACTGGGGGGTGCTGATGCATATCAAGCCATGGAGCCCGCCCGACAGGCTGCACCTTTCCGTGTGTCCGCGCCAAGGGCGGGGCATGCCCTACCCTGGTGATGTCCCTCGCCTCCACCGATACTATGCAGTCAACAAAAACGATGGTTTCGACTGAAACGGGAACGGTCGAGTTCCGGCCCCGAGCCGGTGAAGCCGTATGTTCGTACTGGGGGTTCAGTCAGTAGTTGTCGAAGACGTCCTGTAATCCCACAACACCTTCCCCGTGGGCTATTGCAAGCATCGCAAGAACTCGCGCTTTCTGTGGGGTCAACGAATTGGCCGAAATAATCCCGTGCTCGGAGTCGCTCTTCAGTGACGCAACTATGCCTTGCCCCGTTCTGCTGGCCCTGATGAAAGGAATTCCTGCGTCGTGGGCATAGGCCGCACCCTGCCGTGCTCCGGCTGAAAGGCTGCCGTTTCCGGTGCCGGCAACCACGATGCCCTTGGCTCCTGCTGCAAGGGCAGCCTCGTATAGGTGTGGGCCAGCGCTTTGGTGATCAAATAGGACATCAACGTGTGGCAGTTCATCGAGACCAAACAGGCTGAACTCACTGTTGGACGTATGCGGCTTGACCGGAGCATGCACGAAATTGACGTTTTCCCCGGAGATTTCGCCCAAGATTCCATATTTTCCCCCGTCGATTGCATCAATGGAGGAAGTGTCGCGCTTCATCACGTCCCGGGCGCTGTAAATGTGGCCATTGACAACGACCAGGACTCCCTTCTGCACAGAGGAAGAATTGGTTGCAGCCAATATGGCGTTGAAAAGGTTTAGTGGCCCGTCGGCACTCATAGCAGTGGCAGGGCGCATAGCACCAACCACAACGACAGGCTTGTTGGTCGGAAGAACCAGGTGGAGAAAGTAGGCTGTTTCCTCGAGAGTATCTGTACCGTGAGTTATGACAATGCCGTCGACCGCGTCATCCTGGACGGCATCTTTGGCTGCCCGTGCGACCGCCAGCAGGACTGAATTATCAATCATGAAACTGTCCACGTTGGCCGGCTGGGTACTGCTGAGTCGGGCGATCTGGCCTGCTTCAGGTACCGCTGTCAGGATTTGCTCGACCGTGCTGCTGACGCTGTAGTTGTGGAAGTCTATGGCGTCGGCACCTGATGAAGCTATGGTTCCACCGGTTCCGATGACCACCACGTGTTTTCGTCGGTTGCCCTGTTCGTGCATTGCTCTTTCCGTTCAATTTTTTGATCTGGTGGCGCGTGGAGCCGGTCACTGAGATGTCCACAACGCCAGGAGCGCCGCTGGGTGGGCAAGCACGACGGCAAGGTGAACTGGCTCGGGAACCCGCCGGTGATGAGAGGGTGCAGCGGCAATCTGTGGGTCTAATCCGGTGCAGGGGCGGCATGCCCAGAGGCAGCAGCCCCTGCACCAATTTTCATGCCCTGTCTACTTAACGCTGTTGATTTCGGGGTCCATTGCTCCGTAACCCAGCTTCCACTTGTCGAGAATTTTCTGGTAGTCGCCCGACGACTTCATCTCGCTGAATCCGTCCTTGATTGCTTCAGCCAGCTGGGTGCTGCCTTTCGCCACAACAACGCCGAACGGTTCAGCTGGCAGCGGCTCGAGGACTGGCGCGTACTTGCCAGGTTCCTGCTTCATGAAGTACGCGAGATTCTCGCCTCCCTGAGCTGCTAGGTCGGCGCGTCCCTGCTCGATCTGAAGGCGGGCAGACGAGCCACTATCGGTGGCCAAGATCTTGATTTCAGGCAGGCCATTATCGACGCAAACCGACTTGTTGAGGTCCTTGACCTGCTGATACTGCTCGGCGCTGCTGCTGACAGCCAGCTGTTTGCCGCAAACGTCACTCTGCTTAGTGAACTCTCCCGCGCGTGCTGCAGTCGTGTAAATACGGGCTTGAGACTGGAAGTAGTCGATGAAGTCAACTGTCTTCTGCCGCTCCAACGTATCGGACACGCCGGAAATCACCAGATCCACACGCCCGGTCTGGACCGAGTTCATCAGCTGCTCGAAAGGTGATTCGACGACTTCGATCTGGACTCCGAGGATTTCGCCGAGCTTTTGTCCCAGCTCAATGTCAGCGCCTATCAGCTTGTTGTCGCTGTCCTTGAATTCCATGGGCGGAAAATCAGGAGAGAGTCCGACACGGAGTTTCCCACTGCTCTTGATCTCTTGAGGTAGACCCCCCTGGGACGCGTCTTCCGCGGAGGCGCTTGTTCCACCAGCACAGCCGGTCAGTGCCAGCGATGCCGCTGCTACCAGGGCCCCTACCGGAATTGCGGCCTTTGAAATCTTCATTATTGGTTCCTTCGTTAAAGATAGTGATTGCGTAGTTTTGGTGGTTCGAAGACCAGCCATGAGCCGAACTTGTCTTGGGCTCGGGCCAATCTCTTGAAGATCCACCCATGAACTGCCTTGTTCAGGTTGGAATAAGTCACCCGTTCCCGGACTGCCAGTTGTGTTAGAAGACGCGGGAGAGGAAGGCTTTGGTGCGGTCGTGTTGGGGGTTTCCGAGGACTTCGGCGGGTGGGCCGAGTTCGACGATTTCTCCGTCATGCATGAACGCGACGCGGTCTGCTACTTCTTTGGCGAAGCCAATTTCGTGGGTGACCACGATCATGGTGAGTCCTGATCGGGCCAGGTCTTTCATGACGTCGAGCACTTCTCCGACGAGTTCCGGGTCCAGGGCGGAGGTTGGTTCGTCAAAGAGGATCAGTTCCGGTTTCATGGCCAGGGCCCGGGCGATGGCTACGCGCTGTTGCTGGCCGCCGGAGAGTTGCCGGGGGTAGGAGGACTCGCGTCCTGCCAGACCGACGCGGGCGAGGAGTTCGGAGGCGTGTCGTTTGGCTTCGGCAGGTTTGACCCTGTTGACGAGCACTGGTCCTTCGATGATGTTTTCCAGCACTGTCATGTGGGGGAAGAGGTTGAACCTTTGGAAGACCATGCCGATGGAGCGACGCTGCTGGGCTGCTTGTTTGTCCGAGAGTTCGTAGAGCTTGTCCCCTTCCTGGCGGTAACCAACGACTTTGTCCCCTACCCAGATGCGTCCGTTTGAGAGCGTTTCAAGGTGGTTAATGCAGCGCAGGAAGGTGCTCTTCCCGGAACCGGAGGCTCCGAGGAGGCAGACAACTTCGCCTGTTTGGACTTCGAGGTTGATGCCTTTGAGGACTTCGTTGAGGCCGAAGCTTTTGTGGACGTTTTCGGCCCGGACCAGAACGTTGGTGCTCATGACAGTGCCTTCCTGTTGGTGCCGAAGATGCTCTTGATCCGCTGGAAGGGTGTCTGGGGCAGTTGCCGGCTGGAGGCTCCCTTGGCGAAGTACCTTTCGAGATAGAACTGGCCAATGCTGAGGATGGATACCGCGCCCAGATACCAGACAGCACAGACGATGAGCAGTTCCATGATGCGGTTGTTGACGTAGTAGATGTGCTGGGCTTCGGAGAGGATTTCACTTACGCCGATTGCGGAAGCCAGGGAAGTGGTCTTGAGCATGCCAATCACTTCGTTTCCGACTGGTGGGATGATGACCCGCATTGCCTGGGGCAGAACAATGCGGCGCATGGCCTGCAGCTTGGTCATTCCCACTGCCTGCGCGGCTTCGGTCTGACCCTCGTCCACGGAAAGGATGCCGCTTCGGACAACCTCGGAGGTGTAGGCGCCCTGGTTCAGGCCAAGACCAATGGAAGCCGCGATAAAGGGAGTGAGGACATCGATCATGCGGCCGGAGTAGAGCCCCGGAATGCCGATGACCGGGAAGATCAGGGCCAGGTTGAACCACATCAGCAGCTGCAGATAGACAGGTGTGCCACGGAAGACCCAAATGTAGAGCCAGGCGACGCCAGAAACCACAGGGTTCTTGGACAGGCGCATCACGGCCGTAATGACGCCAAGAAGCAGACCCAGCGCCATCGCAACCGCGGTCAGGAGCAAGGCCACACCGATGCCCTGAATCAATACCGGGACTGCCAAATACTCCTGAACGGTAGCCCAGTCGATCTTCGCGCGGTAGAAGGAAACCCCCAGCCACACGAGGAAAAGGACCACGCCTGCGGCCCCGATCCACCGCCCCACGTGGCGTCGGGGGACAATTTTCAGATCGACCGAAGCAGCGCCCTTGACGCTCGGCTCTGTTTGAATGTTCATGATTTTTTCCTGATCGTGGGGGTTAGATGCTGCGCCGCGTATATCAGCGCTGACCGGGCTCATGATCAACCCGCGTTACCGGCCTGACCCGCAGACCGTCATAAGCCGCTGCCCAACTGCTGTGCTGGCCGTTGCGGACCAGCTCCTGGAAGCGTCTCGGTGATGACCAGCTCCGCAACTTTGTGAGGCGGCGTTGATGCATATCCTTGCCTCGCAACTAGGACCTGGAAGACTCCAAGCCTCCTATGGAGGCGTGGAACCCGCTCGCGAATTCCGGGGATTCGCTGGGTGGACGTCCCGGAGGGGCCGCCCCATTGCGATCCGTTCTTTCCTGAGCTGCTTCTACGCTGGTCACGATGAGGTGATCAGCATCACTCTTGCAACAAAAGTATCGTCTAGGTAAACCGGTGGTGTCAATGTCTATCGGGCGGATTACCCGAAGATTACGTATCGGTGGACACCGGTATCTCAAGACTTGATTAAGTCTATGAGACACCGGTATCTTGCGCAATTGGTTGTTTGTCACTATTTCCGATATGCACGGACTGCCGCGCCGGCTACGGCGTCCAGCACCGGAAAAAGGGGGGGGTTACGCGCGCTGTCTCAGCGCTGTTCTGCTGAGGTCGGCAACGGATGCCCTTTGGATGAAGGTGGCTGACAACAGGTGATCTTTGGAGACGGGACCCGAGCCCTCGATTCTCCCCAGAAGGACTTCCGCGGCCTTCATTCCCATGTCGTAGGCAGGATTCGAGATGGCGGTGACTTCGGGGCAGCTGACAGTCATCCACTCGGTATCGTCCAGGCATACCAGTGAGAGGTCCTCCGGCACGCTCATTCCCGCCGCATGGATGGCTTGGAAAGCCGGGAGGGCAATCTTGCTGTAGGAGGCAATCAGTGCGCTGGGCCTGTTTGTCCGATGTAACAGTGAGGTCACCAGTTCGTGCGATTTCTGAGGTGACATGGCTCCCGAGATGAACTCGTATTCGATGCCGGCTTCCAGGGCTGCCTCCCGAACGGCTCGGACTCGGTCCGCTATGGGTGAAATTGGGAGAGGGTGCCCGGCCTCGAGCTCCTCCGGAGTCTTAGTAGTGGCTGAAAGGAACGCGATTTTCGTGTGGCCCTTGCTGATTAGGTACTTCATGACGCTCTTTGCGTCTGAGAAGGAATCGGTGCCGACCCAGTCGGATTCCACGTTGTCGGGGCGCCGGTCGAAGAGTACAAGCGGGCGGCCCATGCCCACGACGTCGAGGAGATGCCCTGAGTCGCTGCGGCTCGTCGATGCCACGATCAGGCCATCCACTCGCTTGTCGAGAAAGACTTGGACTGCTGCACGTTCAGCGTCAATGTTTTCATCTGTATTGGCAAGGATGACGTCGTAGCCGGCGGACTTTGCCACATCGGTCATTCCGCGAACAGCGCGGGCGAAATGCGGATTCTCGATGTCGCTGACAACGACGCCTATGGTGTGGGAGCGTCCCGAACTGACGCTCCTGGCTAATGCGTTGCCGCGGTACCCCAGCGTCTCGGCTGCGGCGGCAACCATGGACTGAAGCTCAGGGCTTACGGAACCATATTTGCCCAATGCGCGCGCGGCTGTGGACCGTGAAACCCCTGCCAAGCGCGCCACATCCATCAAGGTGGCGGTGCCGTATCGTCGCAATTCCATTCCTAAAATTTACAACAAAATTTGGTCGGGCGGATGCCGCATTGATACCGGTTTCCTTGGATTTTAGAAAAACCTTCTATCATTGCCTGGATGCTGTTGGCGCCAGGCGTTCCGTTGCTGAGTCCGGAGCAGTGCAAGGAGACAATCTAGCTAACTGGGCGGGCTTGTAGTTGGGCTCTTTCGTGCCCGGCCTCCGAGGTCATCGAGTCGCTCATCTGCTCCGGTGGTCCTGCTCGCGCGTATAGCCGAAAGGAACGTCCCGGCTGAACCCGACCGTGAAGTGACCATGGCGGAGACGGGTGATGAGGAGCCCGTGAGTCTTCGTTCTTGGTGCCAGTTTAAGCAGGTGGCCCATGGCCCTGTTGAGGTCCTCGTCCATCGACGGGCGATCCTTAACGGTGACGTCAAGGTGGGGTTGGGTCCGGTCAATCAGCATTCTTGTTCCCTTGGTGTTTCGGGCATTGCGATGATGTGGTAGCCATCAGCTCTGCAGAGCAGCACGCGCTGGTAGGCGCCGTACGCTTGCAGCCAGAGGGCGTCACCGGAGAAGGTGACCTCCTCGACGTAGCCAGTGCGGAAAACATCGCCGTCCTTATATACCTGGACCTGCTGGCCTTCGAGATTCTTCCAGCTGGTGTCCTTGCGATTGCTCATGGCAGTTGCGCTTCTCGCTTGCTCAAGTCGCCTGTCCTTCTTTGTGGGTTTGCATCGGTAAGGCCCGTGCGCGGGTGGGGCCTAGGTTCTTATTCCAGTAACGCGGGTTCTGAATCAGTCGCGAGCAGGGGTAGAAGCCGGGAGGCGTTGTCCATGTCATCGGAGTTCATGACCAACGAGACGATGGACTCTGCGGCGCCCTGCGAAAGTCTGGTGGCGGCAAGGCGCGTGAATTTGCTTAGTGTTTCGTCGTCGCTGAGCCTGTTGGTGGAGGCGCCTTTCGCGCGGACAGCCTGGACCACCCAAGTATTTGTATTGGTTTCGACGGACAGTCGCGGTTCCGCCGAGCCACCGTTCTGCGAGGGGTCAATCTGCAGTCGAATGCGTCCCATGAGGTCAGTCAGCCGCGGGTTGGACCGTCCTTGTTCGGTGATTTGTTCAAGTCCTACTTCACCGTGCAATAGCGCCGCTGCGAGGGCAAATTGCATGCTCAATTGGGTGGAAACGAGCGAACGGGTATCGGCTTTGCCGCACATGTCAGCGATGAGCGCGCTCGTGCTGACAGTGACGGAACGTACCGACTCCGCGGTGATGCCGTGTCGTGAGCGCAGGTCCAGGATGGCGTCGATGGCGGAATGGGTGCTGCGGCAGGTCGCGTAAGGTTTGATCGAGGCTTGGCTGATCTGCCACTCGCAGCCCAGAGAGTGGTAAAGCTCGGATTCGTTTATGTCCCGAGCTTGTCCGTAGAGTTTCAGGAAGCTTCCCCAAGGGGCCGAAAACAGGTCGCGTGGTCCTGTAAACCCCGCTTTGGCTAAGAGGGCACTGTTCAGGCCTGCTTCTGCGGCCCGTCCTACGTGCAATCGCTTGGACATCGCGCCGTCCCCGATAAACGACCACGTACCGCCCGTGAATGAACCCGCCAAACCGATTGCTGACACCATTTGTCGGGCAGTCAGTCCGAGGATGACGCCGGATGCCACTGCTGCTCCGAAGGTTCCGCACACCCCGGTTGAATGCCACCCCGCATTGTTGACGGAGTCGTATCCGCCGAGTGCGGACTGAACGCGGCGGGCTACTTCATATCCGCTGACGACAGCACGAAGCAGGGTTGCGGTGGTTACTGCAGTATCGACATCAGCCGCCCCACCGTCGCCCCCGTCGGTACGCAAGGCGACGGCAGCAAGTGCTGCCGGCAGGACGACGGCTCCCGAATGGTCGCACCCGCCTGAGTCGTCGAGTTCAAAGGCGTGACAGGCCAGGCCATTGACGAAAGCAGCTCCAAGTGCCGGCATTTTGGATGATGTTCCCCAGAGGAACACGCCTCCTTCAGGAGGCGGCGTCCCATATGCCGCACCAAGGCCTTCACGACCTAAACGGACTTCCAGGGATGCGGAGCCGGCAATCCCTGCTCCGAGGGTGTCAAGGATGTGGAGCCTGGCCCTGTGCAGTACGTCGGCGGGAATGTCCCCCGGCGCCAGCCCGCATATGAAATGAGCAATCTTTTCAGATGTCGTAAATTCGTTCGTCATGTAGGACGCCTTTGCTCGTAAGTGCGTGGAATATCTCAGCAGGATGGTCGGGGTGGTTGGGTTCGGCCCATTGCTTCCACCATCGGGCTACGTCACCGCCGGTGGCATGCCAAACGTCGCTCCAGGCATGGACATGATCCATAAATTTGCGCAGCATCAGGATCCGTCCGGGGGTGGCAATAATTTCCGGGTGCAGGGTCAGGACGAAGCAGAGGCCCTCCGCACGGTGGGCGTCGAATTCGAGTATCCAGTTGCGCAGGACCTCGCGGCTCGAGGCTATTCGCGGGCTACCTTTGGGCAGGGGCGGGTCAAGGTTGAAAACGAAATAGGGGTAATCGTCGAGTTCATGCTGTCGGGGCACTTCCACCAGGCCGGAAGCGGTCCCGGCGTGAAAATGTGGAAGGTCATCACCATGCCAGGACGATGACCAGGTAAAGCCTTCTGCTACCAACGCTTCGGTGAGCCCGGGCGCGTACGACCCCCGGCCAGCGCGAAAGCCTTTAGGCCGTATCCCCAGCAGGGATTCGAAGGCGTCCTGGCTCCGGCCGATACAGTCCAGTTGTTCCCTGAGCGACAGTGAACCCATGTCTTCCAAGGCCCACCCCATATTGCCAAGTTCGTGGCCTGCCTCAACAATCGAATCGACCTGAAGGGGGTAGGTGGAGAGGTTTGCCCCTGGAACAAACCAGCTGGCCTTGGTGTCTGTGCGGTCCAATTCTGTGAGCAGTCGGTCAACGCCCCGGGTTGCCCCGTACTGACCAACCGAAAGGCTCTTGGCTCGATCGCTGGCATCGGGAGCTGCCGCGAGGACAGAGAGCTCTGCTTCGAAGCCCACCGTTACGACGAAGGCACACTTCTTGCCCTCTGGCCATCGCCCCTGTGCAGTTCCGCTGAACGGTTTCACTGTCCGAGTCCTCTATTGCCGTGGGAAGTTTCGGTTTGCCGCCACCACGAGGCCACGTCCCTGCTGGTCGCGAACCACACGTCCTCGCCCTCCGTCATGTGCTGAAACCAGCGATCCAACAAAGTTGCACGGCCGGGTTTGCCCACTACCTTGGGATGGAAAATCGTAGAGAGGCACAAGCCTTCCGCGTGGTAGCCGTCGAATTCACGGGTCCAGTTATCAAGTGTCAGCTCGTAGCTAGCGATCCGGTCCCCGCCGGAGGGCCAGTCCGGGTTGGTGGTGAAGGCCAGGGAGGCATAATCGTCCATATCCGAGCGTGCGGGGATCTCAATGAGCTTGCCGCCAGGATGGTAGTAGGGACGATCATCGCCTCGCATGGAGCTCGAGTAGTGGAACCCCATTTCTTCCAGAAGAGCGGGGGTTTCGGGCCGCCAGTCCCCTGACGGTGTCCGAAAGCCTATGGCGGTGGTACCAAGGACCTCGCGGAAGATCCGCTGGCTGGTCTCGATGACTCTTCGTTGATCGGCTAGGGTGAGATCCCAATATTTCTCGTGCATATAACCGTGGTGCGCGATTTCGTGGCCCTGCTCAACAATGCGCCTGCACTGCTGTGGCCACGTCTCAACCACCCAGGCCGGGGTAAAAAAAGTCGCCGGTAGTCCGTGATCTTTTAGTAGCCCCAGGATCCGGTCGAGGGCCCGCCAGGGACCGTACGCACCCTGGCTGAAGTATTCAGGCTTGTCCCAGATGGTGCCCGTCAACATGGCGTCACCTGTGGGTCCGTCAAGGTCGAAGGCCAGGGCGACGGCAGTGCGGTAGCCTTCCGGCCATACCGCCGCCCCGACCTTCGGTGATTGGGACTGTGTCACTTCACGCCGTTGATTACGGGGGTCATCGCCCCGTAGCCTACGCCCCATTTGTCGAGAATCTTCTGGTAATCCCCACTTTCGATGACCGTGTTGAGAGCGTCCTTCACTGCATTGGCCAGCTCTTCTTCACCTTTCATCACCAGAATTCCAAAGGGCTTAGCGGCGAGCGGCTCGAGCACCCCGGCGTACTTACCCGGCTCAGTCTGCTCGAAGTAGGCCAGGTTCTCCCGTCCCTGCGCCGCAAGGTCAACCCGGCCCTGGTCAATCTGCAGCCGTGCCGCCGCACCGGAGTCGGTAGGAAGAATATCCACCGCAGGAAGTCCCTTGTCGACGCATGCTGTCTGGCTCAGGGCTTTGACCTGCTCGAAGTAGTCAGTCTTGCCGCTGACGGCAAGCTTCTTCCCGCAGATGTCCGTCTCCTGTTTGAACTCTGCAGCACGAGCGCCTGACGTGTACAGGCTTCCCTGCGAATTGAAGTAGTCCACAAAGTCAGCCGTCTTCTGCCGTTCCAGCGTGTCCGAGATGCCGGACATCACCAGATCCACACGCCCGGTCTGGACGGAGTTAATCAACTGGTCAAAGGGGGACTCGACCACTTCAATTTCCACCCCCAGGACCTCACCAAGCTTCTCCTGCAGTTCGATGTCAACACCGGCAAGCTTGTTCTCGCTGTCACGGAATTCCATCGGGGGGAAGTTCGGGGAGGTGCCAACGCGAATTTTCCCTGCATCCTTGATGGTCTGCGGGAGCCCGGGAGTCGCACCGGCTTCAGGGGCGACATCCTCTGCCCCGCCCACGCAGGCTGTGAGGCCGAAAGCTACAACAGCGCTAATTGCCACAGCCCGTGTGGCACTCTTCAGATACTTCATGGTGGCTCCAGCTCGTAGAGGGTGTTGTGTTAGAAGACGCGGGAGAGGAAGGCTTTGGTGCGGTCGTGTTGGGGGTTTCCGAGGACTTCGGCGGGTGGGCCGAGTTCGACGATTTCTCCGTCATGCATGAACGCGACGCGGTCTGCTACTTCTTTGGCGAAGCCAATTTCGTGGGTGACCACGATCATGGTGAGTCCTGATCGGGCCAGGTCTTTCATGACGTCGAGCACTTCTCCGACGAGTTCCGGGTCCAGGGCGGAGGTTGGTTCGTCAAAGAGGATCAGTTGGGGTTTCATGGCCAGGGCCCGGGCGATGGCTACGCGCTGTTGCTGGCCGCCGGAGAGTTGCCGGGGGTAGGAGGACTCGCGTCCTGCCAGACCGACGCGGGCGAGGAGTTCGGAGGCGTGTCGTTTGGCTTCGGCAGGTTTGACCCTGTTGACGAGCACTGGTCCTTCGATGATGTTTTCCAGCACTGTCATGTGGGGGAAGAGGTTGAACCTTTGGAAGACCATGCCGATGGAGCGACGCTGCTGGGCTGCTTGTTTGTCCGAGAGTTCGTAGAGCTTGTCCCCTTCCTGGCGGTAGCCAACGACTTTGTCCCCTACCCAGATGCGTCCGTTTGAGAGCGTTTCAAGGTGGTTAATGCAGCGTAGGAAGGTGCTCTTCCCGGAACCGGAGGCTCCGAGGAGGCAGACAACTTCGCCTGTTTGGACTTCGAGGTTGATGCCTTTGAGGACTTCGTTGAGGCCGAAGCTTTTGTGGACGTTTTCGGCCCGGACCAGAACGTTGGTGCTCATGACAGTGCCTTCCTGTTGGTGCCGAAGATGCTCTTGATCCGCTGGAAGGGTGTCTGGGGCAGTTGCCGGCTGGAGGCTCCCTTGGCGAAGTACCGTTCGAGATAGAACTGGCCGATGCTGAGGATGGATACCGCGCCCAGATACCAGACAGCACAGACGATGAGCAGTTCCATGATGCGGTTGTTGACGTAGTAGATGTGCTGGGCTTCGGAGAGAATTTCACTCACGCCGATCGCGGAAGCCAGGGAAGTGGTTTTGAGCATCCCAATCACTTCGTTTCCGACTGGTGGGATGATGACCCGCATTGCCTGGGGCAGAACAATGCGGCGCATGGCCTGCAGCTTGGTCATTCCCACTGCCTGCGCGGCTTCGGTCTGACCTTCGTCCACGGAAAGGATGCCGCTTCGGACAACCTCGGAGGTGTAGGCGCCCTGGTTCAGGCCAAGACCAATGGATGCCGCGATAAAGGGAGTGAGGACATCGATCATGCGGCCGGAGTAGAGCCCGGGGATCCCGATGACCGGGAAGATCAGGGCCAGGTTGAACCACATCAGCAGCTGCAGATAGACAGGTGTGCCACGGAAGACCCAGATATAGAGCCAGGCGACCCCGGAAACCACGGGGTTCTTGGACAGGCGCATCACGGCCGTGATGACGCCAAGAAGCAGACCCAGCGCCATCGCAACCGCGGTCAGGAGCAAGGCCACACCGATGCCTTGGATCAATACCGGGACCGTCAGGTACTCCTGAACGGTAGCCCAGTCGATCTTCGCGCGGTAGAAGGAAACTCCCAACCACACGAGGAATAGGACCACCCCTGCGGCCCCGATCCACCGCCCCACGTGGCGTCGGGGGACAATTTTCAGATCGACCGAAGCAGCGCCCTTGACGCTCGGCTCTGTTTGAATGTTCATGATTTTTTCCTGATCGTGGGGGTTAGATGCTGCGCCGCGTATATCAGCGCTGACCGGGCTCATGATCAACCCGCGTTACCGGCCTGACCCGCAGACCGTCATAATCCGCCGCCCAACTCTTGTGCTGGTCCAGCTTTGCCCGCAGCCGTGTCAGCTGTTCGGCCACCCTGGCAGGCGACGTCCCTCCAAACCCGGAATGGGCCTCGAGAGCTGCCTCCACTGTGAGCACAGCCCTAATATTAGGGGTCAGGCGCGGATCAACCGATGCCAGCTGCTCATCACTCAGGTCGTCGTAGTCCAAGCCATTACTTTCGCAGAAGCGCACCAGCGCTCCCGAGATTTCATGCGCCTCGCTGAACGGAATGCCCTGGCGTGCCAACCAGTCGGCCACTTCCGTGGCCAGCGTAAACCCCGCAGTTGCCTGACGACGTACCTCTTCAACGTTGACCGTGAAGGTCCGCACCAGACCTGTCAGAGCCGGAAGGGCGACTTCGAGAGTCTCAACGGCGTCCATAACGGCGTTCTTATCCTCGGACAGGTCGCGGTTGTAGGCCAGCGGCAAAGACTTGACCGCCGCCATCAGGCCCATAAGATCTCCAAGGACGCGTCCCGCCTTGCCCCTGGCCAGCTCCGCAATATCCGGGTTCTTCTTTTGCGGCATGATCGAGCTGCCAGTGCAGTAAGCATCGTCCATGGTTATCCAGCGGAACTGCTGTGATGCCCAAGAGATGATTTCCTCACAGAGGCGGGAGATGTCAATAAGCGTCAGGGAGCACACGAAGAGGAATTCGATGGCAGCGTCGCGGCTGCCCACAGCATCGATGGAGTTTTCTGCGCTCGTCTCGTAGCCCTGGTCTCTTGCAGCCAGCTCCGGATTGAGTGCGAACGTTGACCCGGCAAGGGCCGCCGCGCCGAGGGGGGATACAGCCGCCCTTGTATCCCAGTTCTGGAACCGCTCAAGGTCGCGGATAAGTGGCTGGGCATGAGCCAGGATTTGATGACCAAAAACCACCGGCTGCGCGGACTGCAGATGCGTAAAGCCGGGCACCGGCGTGTGAAGATGCTGGTCCGCCTGGCTTGCCAACGCGTTCGTCAATTCGATCAGGAGTTCACTGACGGAGCGAACCTTGTCACGCATGTAGAGTCGGAGGTCGTTGGCGGCCTGATCATTGCGGGAGCGCCCAGCACGGATCTTGCCCCCTGTCGGTCCCATCCGTTCAATCAAAATCCGCTCGAGGAACGTGTGCACATCCTCGTCTGATTCCAGAGGTACGACACGGTCTTCCTGAATGTCGCGGGACAACTCATCGATGGTGTTAAGGAAGACGGCCAGCTCTGCATCATCAATGAGGCCAGAGCGGTTAAGTTCCTTGACGTGCGCCCGGGACCCGTGCAGGTCGTAAGGAGCCATGCGGAAGTATTTGGGATCAGATCGCGAGAAGCGGCTGAGTTCCGGGCTGGACGTGCCGGCAAACCGGCCGCCCCATAGTTTTGTCTGTTCGGTCATGCCTACTGCTCCTAGGTTGGAGGGCTTAAAGGGGGAGGGAGTGATCGCGATCACTCATGCAACAAAAGTATTTCCTAGGTAAACCGCTATGTCAATTGATCAGAGTGAACTTTACGCTTCTGAGACACCGGTATCTAGAGTAGTTGGCAAGAGGAGTAGACACCGGTATCTTTAAGGGGGTTCCAGCCCCGCACCTTGACCCTCCAGCCGCCTGTTGTACCACCGCGAAACGACAGGGAAGTCCCTCCATCCGCTCACTCCAGGCCGGGCAAGAACCCTTTGCATCCACTCTGAATCGAGGCAAAAACGTTAGTGGGGCTCCTCAAGGAGCCGGTCCAGCTGCCTTAACCGCAGGGTCCATCGCCCCGCAGCATTCGTCACAAGCCGCTTGGGGCCATCACGGCTTGCGGGATTGCGCTGTCGATGTAATTGCAGCTCCCCGCGAGGGCAGAATTGACGCCAAATACTTTGCATTGATACCGGTTTCAAGCACCCTTGCCTTTGCAACAAAAAAGGCTGTACTCCGTGACGGGTTAAAGCCCATCGCCGACGAGTCGTAGCGCCAATCGGTATGTAGCGGCCCCGCCGCGCTGCTGCTCGGCCCCCGAATCTACGGGAAAAACCATAGAGCGGGCGGACGTGACCGCGTTCGAGGTTCTTTGCTCCCCCGGCGTACTTGACCTTACGAGGTGCCAGTGGCCCTTCGGACCAAGCTGATCACCAGTGCGTCCACCATTTTTGCGGCTACAACTAACACCTTCTGAAGTAAGGAGCCGCGACGTGCTGCGTGCCAGAAGTGTCTGACCGCCTAACATTTTGAAGCACACCCAAATCTGACGTCATGTTCGCCTGAACAGGGAGGACTTCGCCAATGGGCGGAGCTCCCACTGGTTCTCCGGTGCCCGCCCCGGGTACAACAGGTGACACATGCACCGAATGCCCCAAGCCGAGTCATGAAGGCCAGAATCTGAGGACTGTTTCGATCATTCTCGAGCTTCCCCATGCGTTTTCCTCGCCCAATAACTGTCAGGGTGGGATCTGAGAAGGTCATGAACCGCTGTCAATAAACCGGGACTTCGAACCATCCTGACGCCCCCGCAAATACCATCGCAGCGACCGGCCGAAGGTTCTAGCCACTGCATGAGGGAGTAGACTCACAGGGACTCACAAGGACTCACAGATGCCCCCCCTGCCCAATCCCTTCCGCCCCACGGCGGGGGCCACTCCCCCGGAACTTATCGGACGCCAGGGAATGCGGCAGCAACCTACGCCCAGTACAAGGGCATGCGGGATGATGCTGCCGACAGCCGAGTTCGGAATATCGTCTACCTGGGAGGCGCCCGTCGTTGTAACGCGGCGGATCGTGCTATGGGATTCGAAACATTTGCTCTTCTCGTCTTCGGCGGAAAGTTGCGTGCCTTTAGGTGGCAAGTCGAGACGGCTATTCCGGTTTCTAGATACCCGTTCTTGCCAGCTAAGTGGGACTAGTAGTAGTGGTTAGGACATCGCAGATAAAAAGGTGCCCCAGTCTCAGAGCGTCGCTTTTCTGAAACTAGGGCACCCGTGAGGGTTCTTATCCGCTCTTACTGGGACCTAACCTTTGCCGGCGGTTGTTGTTCAGACAGCCGTGGCTTCCGTACGTGGCGACCCATTGTTTGCGGGAGGCTCCTCAACCAGCGCGCGGCCGCCGGTTTCGGGTGCAACCTTCCAGGAAACGAATGCCCCGAGTGCCAGCAGGACGACGGTGCCGATCATCAAAGTCTGTGCTCCATAGGTGGCAACAATGATGGGCAGCACGAAGGTGCCAATTGCAGCGCCGATCCGGCTTAGGGCCGCTGCCATGCCGACGCCCGCTGCTCGCATCGACGTGGGGAAGAGTTCAGCGGGATAAATGAACTGCAGGTTCCCGGCGATGGCTTCGATGAATGCGTAAATGCAAAGGCAAATGATGACCAGCATGGCGTCGGGCTTCGGAAGGATGGCCAGTGCCAACACAGATACGGCCATCATCCAGAAAGTGGTGATCAGCATTCCCCGGCGGCTGAATTTGTTCACAATCAGCATGCCGACGATTCCGCCGACGGCGAAGAAGGCATTCTGAATCAGCGTCGGTGTGAATCCGTTTGCAACCCCGAGGGCCAGGAACAGAGTCGGAAGGAAGGTGAAGATTGCAGTTTGCGGGGTTGCCTGAGCGATCCAGAAGAAGCCCGCGAAAAGCGTCCGCGCACGCCACTTGCGGCTAAACAGCAGTCTGAAGGTTTCACCAGCAGACCGGCGCTTTTCATTGGCGTTCGCGAGTGCTTCCACGAGGTCATCCACGCCCGTGTTGGGGTTGATGTGCTTCTTGACGATTGCGTCCGCCTCAGCGACGCGGCCCTTCGCCACCAGCCAGCGGGGCGATTCGGGCGAACCCAGCCGCAGAAGCATCACGATCGCCGACGGGATGGCGCTGGTAACCAGGATCCACTTCCAGGCGTCGGCACCGAGGTTGAGGCTGTTCAGCAAGACGCCAACACCGATGGAGGCAAGGAAGCCGAACCGCCACACTGCGGCCAGGCTGCCCAGCAGCGGTCCCCGGAGTTTCAGGGGCATCATCTCGGAAAGATAGGTCGGGCCGACGGCGTAGTCGATGCCAATAGCGATACCCAGTACCAGCCTCACGAGGAAGAGCTGAGTCGGGTCCGTCACGAAGAACTGCGCGATCGAGGCGACCAGGAAGATCGCCAAGTCAATCTGATAGAGCTTTCTGCGGCCGATACGGTCTGCGACCTGACCGAAGCAGATGCTCCCCAGGAAGAGGCCGATCAATGCTGCCGATCCGACAAGTCCGGATAACAGCGGTGTCATCCCGAAATTGGCCGGGAGGACAGCGAGAGCGATCGACAGGACACCCAGGGTGTAGCCGTCGACGAACTTTCCGCCGCCCGTGAAGATTGCGAGACGGTAGTGAAAACCAACCGCAGGGGAATTATCGATTGTGAACTGTGGCGTAGAAGCCATCGCAGTGTCCTTTCTGGGGCCATAGATGGCCACGCCTAAGGGGGGATGAATCGCGGATTTCAACGGACCGAGATCCGCAAGAACATCTGCTGCCTGTGATAGTACTCACAGGCTCAACCGGGAAAGAACAGGTCCACCTTAAGGATGACTGGACGAAGTAGAAGAGGAACTGTAGCTCACTTCAGACCTCTGGTTCGGGACGATGTGAAACGGGGCTCCAGTCGCACCGGACAGGCCTTGAGCAGCGAGTCCATTTCTATGAAGCCTACGCGCATATGGGTGTCGGAAACTTCGATGCAAAGACCTATGGCTGCAAATAGGCTTGTATGACATAGGGTAAGCCGATTTTGACGGCGAAGAGTGTTCCCGGCTGGTTGGGAGCCCGGCAGTGAAAACTTTGCTAAACGAAGTATCAGAAACGCCACTGCTCTTACCCTGTCGCTGACATTGAAGGCCTTTGTAGTCTCGGTGCACCCACCCACTGGAAGGACATAACTAATGTCAGTTAAGGCGCAAGAGGAAGTGCAGCTCCAGGCTGCAGACATCAGGTCGCTGCCTGCATGGAAAAGCCTGAAAGAGTCGGTCATTGACCTGCAGCAGCTTCAGGTCAAGGACGGCTCTGTCCCCGACAGCGCGAACCACCCCCGCGCCAACGCGGATATCGACAGCATCATTGCCTCGATCCAGCAGATCCAGCCGCATTTGCCGCACGACCACGAATACCTCGAACGTATGGTGCAGGATTTCCAGAAGTGGCAGGCCGCCGGTCTGGAAGAGCCGGATTTCCTGGATTCGCTGCTAGCCTTCCAGCCGCAGCAGTGGCGCATCAACGGTCTGCCCCACTTGGTGGTCTTCCCGATGTACACCCAGAACGGCAGCACCAACCGGTTCGTAGAGGCCGTGCTGCTCGATGTCATCTGGCCCGAGTTCATTGATGAGCTGGAGGCCACCAGGTACTCGAACAAACTCTTCGTGCCCGTGCACTTCTGGGACTTCACCCCCGGCTACGACACCAACTCGGCAGTCCTGTTCCCGGAAAGCGTGGCGGTCCGTTCCACGCCCACATTCACCTGGGGAGCCATCTTTGCCGACCGTGAAGCAGCCCGCTTCCGGCGCGTTCTGCAAGCCGCATCGGAAATCACTTCGCTGGACCTTCCCGCCGATGCTGCTGCGCTCATTGATGACCAGAAGCTGTGCCAGGAAACGTTTGTCATGTGGGACCTGATCCACGACCGTACCCACATGCGCGGAGATCTCCCCTTCGATCCCTTCATGATCAAGCAGCGGATGCCGTACTTCCTGTACTCGCTGGAAGAGCTGCGCTGTGACCTCACGGCGTTCAAGGAATCCGTCCTTATCGAAAAAGACGAAACATCGTCCGAAGAGGCACGCAAGCACGCGAAACTTGTTCAATACGCTGTAATTTTCGACCGCATTTTCCGGTTCGCCATCACCGGAAGCCGTGTCCGCAACTACGACGCTGTAGGCGGTCAGCTGCTCTTCGCCTGGATGCACCAGCACAGGGTCCTCCACTGGACTGATGGAAAGCTGAGCATTGACTGGAAGGACGCAGCCAAGGTCGTCGTCGAGCTCGCACTGCGGGTTGAGGAGCTCTATTGGCGCTCGATCGACCGGCCGAAGATGGCCCACTGGCTGGCGGCCTACACGATGATTTCCGAGACTTTGACCCCCCACCCTGCTTCCGTGTGGGCAAAGGGGCCGGAGGCCCTCCCTCTCGACGGACCCCCTCGTGGACTCACCGACCAGGTCCTCGACGACGAATTTCCGCTCTCAATGTTCTACGAGGCGCTCGAGAAGAAGATGCGGCCGGTCATTGAATCGACCGCCGGCATCACCGGGGACGCATCGGCACAATTCCAGGAAGAGGCAGCAGAATGACGGAGAACCTGTCCGGTCGAACCGTAGTCGTAGCCGGATCCACCAGTGCCGCCGGAGCGGCAGTAGTCAGCGCACTCTCGAAGGCTGGCGCGAAGGTGGCAGCGGTCGATATTCGCGAGGACCGGGTCCGCGAGCTGGCAGCCGCCCATGACAATGTCACCGGCTATACATGCAATCTTGCGGACATGGACTCGGTGAATGAACTGGCCGCCACCATCCGGAGCGAACTGGGTCCTGTCGACGGACTTATCCACCTCGTCGGAGGCTGGCGCGGCGGCAAGGGTGTCAAGGGCCAGGCTGACGACGACTGGGACTTCCTCCACACCGGAATTTTGACGACCCTGAGGAATACCAGCCGCGCGTTTTTTGATGACTTGATCCAGTCGCCGGCAGGGCGGCTTGCGATTGTGTCGGCTGAGTCGGTGGCCAGCCCCACGGCCGACAATGCCGCCTACGCTGCCGTGAAGTCCGCGGCGGAAGCTTGGACGCTGGCAGTTGCAGACGGTTTCGAGAAGGACTCGGAAGGGCCGCTCTCGTCGGCCAGCCTGGTGTTTGTCGTCAAGGCACTGCTCGACGAACGCATGCGTGCAGCCCAGCCGGAGCGAAAGTTCCCTGGCTTCACGCATGTTGATGTACTCGCCGAGGCTGTCGTCGACGTTTTCGACGCGGACGCCGGTGAATTGAACGGCAAGCGGATCCGTCTGGGTACATCATCGAAGGCCACCGCTGACGCTGCTCTCAGCGGAGCACAGCGATGACTGGCCCCCTCCACAACCCTGCGGTGAGGGGATTCGCCTCTGACAACTATGCCGGAGCACATCCGGAAATCATCGAGGCCGTCCGGGCAGCCAATGGCGGTCACGTTGTCGCCTACGGCGAGGACGAATACACGGAACGGCTGCAGGACGTCATAAAGGCGCACTTCGGGCCTGCAGCAGTCGCCTATCCTGTTTTCAATGGCACCGGCGCCAATGTACTGTCGCTGCAGACACTCCTCCCCCGCTGGGGAGCGGTGATCTGCGCGGACACCGCCCACATCAATACCGACGAAAATGCAGCGCCGGAGCGGGTTGCCGGAATCAAGCTTCTTCCGGTCGCCACTACGGACGGCAAACTGACTCCGGAGCTGATCGACAAAGAAGCCTGGGGCTGGGGAGATGAACACAGGGCTCAGCCGCTGGCTGTGTCGATCACACAGACAACTGAGGTGGGAACCTGCTACACACCCGAAGAAGTGCAGCGCATAGCTGAACATGTGCACTCCCGGGGAATGAAGCTGCATATGGACGGCGCCCGACTCGCTAATGCCGCCGCCCATCTTGGTGTCCCATTCAAGGCCTTCACTGCGGATGCCGGCGTGGATATCGTCTCCTTTGGAGGCACGAAGAACGGACTTCTCTATGGAGAAGCGGTCATCGTCCTGAATTCGGAGACGGGCGGGGGCATGAAGCACCTCCGCAAGATGGACATGCAGCTTGCCTCCAAGATGCGCTTCGTCTCTGCCCAGTTGATCGCCCTTCTGGAGTCGGATCTCTGGCTGCGGTCTGCGGCGCATGCGAATGAGATGGCGTCGCGCCTGCGCAGAGGCGTGGAAGCTATCGACGGCGTCCACGTGACCAGGGATACGCAATCAAACGGCGTCTTTGCGGCGCTGCCGCCGGAGGCAGCGGATATCGTCAGGCGCTCTTTCCGGTTCTACGACTGGGACAGGGACAGTGGCGAGGTGCGGTGGATGTGTTCGTTCGACACCACTGACGAAGACGTTGACGGTCTGGTTTCCGCAGTCAGGGACGCTGTGGCAGGCGTCAGGTCCTCTCTCCCCCTCGAGACCGCCGGACGGCTGTAATTAGTCAAGGGGGGTTCACCGACGTCTGGCGGTGAACCCCCTCTCTGCATGTCCTGAACGTATCCAACCTCTTTGGTGAAGCATTGAATGCCCCCTGCCGAAGCGGATGGTCCTCTAGTTCCCCTGGGACTGGTTTGCCTGGTTGACGAGTTCCGTGAGCCAGGGTCTGTGTCCACGATGGAACACCATGCCCTCGGGCAGTCCATGAACTGTTGGAACGGAATTGATAACGTCGATGGTTATCCGGCCACCAGCCATCGGAGCATTGGTGATGTGCAGGTCGCCAAAAGCCTCCGGCAATACGGGATCCATCCAAAGCCCTCCGCGTGACACGTGTGTGTCGTACTGCATCAGGCTGGTTATGAGCAGTATTGGCGTTGTCGCCGCCCATGCCTGAGGCGAGCATGCTGTCGGATATGGCACAGGTTGAGTGAATTGGTCCCGGGGAAACCCGCAAAACAGCTCCGGCAGCCGCCCGTCGGAATGCTCAGCTGCCTCCAGCAGTGCCGAGGCAATCCGCTGCGCCTCCGCCACGAAACCGTAGCGGAGCAGGCCACTGGCAATTAGAGCATTATCGTGCGGCCAGATTGATCCATTGTGGTAACTCGCCGGATTGTAAGCGCCCATATCGCTGGCCAAAGTACGAACGCCCCATCCACTGAACATTTCCGGAGACATCAGCTTTTGGACCACTAACGGAACCTTATCTTCGTCGACAATGCCGTGCCACAGGCATTGCCCCATGTTTGAGGCACAAGCGTCGACCTGCCGCTTCTTGCCATCCAAAGCAACGGCGTAGTACCCGCGCTCCGGGATCCAGAACTGCTCATTGAACTGTTTCTTCAGCCGCGCCGCACGGTCAACCAGGTCCTTCGCCAATTGAACGTCCCCGGCGTCATATGCCATCCATGCCCTGGACAAGTAAGCGGTGTATACATAAGCCTGCACCTCGCAGAGTGCGATCGGGGGTTCGGCCAGCCGGCCGTCGGCGAAGTTGATTCCGTCCCAGGAGTCCTTCCAGCCTTGATTGATCAGGCCCTGAGGATTGAGACGTTCATATTCAACAAAACCGTCGCCGTCCTTATCGCCGTAGTTCCGAATCCAATCAATAGCCCGGTCCGCGTGCGGCAGGAGGGCAGCGATGCTCTCTTTGGCGAATCCCCAGCGGCTGACTGACCCCAGCACCTCAACAAACAGCGGTGTCGCATCAACGCTGCCGTAATACGCCGACTGGCCGCCCAGGGAGAGGTTACTGGAAACGTCCAGTCTGACCTCATGCAAAATCTTGCCGGGTTCTTCCTCCGTTATGGGATCAACGACGGTCCCCTGACGGTCCGCCAATGTCTGAAGCGTGCCCAGCGCGAGGGAGGGATCGACTGGTAATGCCATGTTTGAAGCCCAAAGAGAATCCCTGCCGAAAAGCGTCATGAACCATGGCGCCCCTGCGGCTACGACAACGCGGTTCGGGTGGTTCGGGTCCTCGATGCGCAGGGCGCCCAAGTCGTCATAACTGCGCCTCAGGGTTCGCTCAATGGACTGGTTTGCCATGTGCAACACCGGAATCTTCGCCACCCATTCCTGACGGCGTCGGTCCCGGGGAGAATCTTCGTTCGCACTGGAATGGACAAAAAAGGCTCCGGACCGGACTTTTTTGCCCTTGGGCATCACGGTCACCACGGCGTTCCAGTATCCATGTGGCGGAACAGCAATCCGGTAAGTAAGGGCGTCAGACGATATGTCTGCTCCGGGCGCCAGAACTGTGACGCCTTTCCAAAGGTCCTGCCACGTGGCTTCAATATTCAGCGTCTCGCCGTCCAAATGCCGGGTTTCCTGCCACCGCCGCTGAATCCGCGCCTCCTTGACCTCGAAAAGGTCCGCGAAATCTGCCTCTACCTGAAATGAAACCAAGCAGTCTGCCGGTGCAAGGGAGTAGTTGCGAACAGTCACCTGTTCCTGGATACCCTCTCCAATCTCACGTAGCCGCTCTACGATCAGAGGGCTGTCTGCGTACCCGTCTGAGCGGGTAACGCGGCCAGCGAAAAGCGCACGGTAGGGTTCCTTGATTTCCGCTGCCAACGGTTCCAGCGGCATCCCATTCACGGTAAGAAACCAGCCAGACAGGACACGGCTGTCTTGGACGAACAGTCCGTGCGGATATTCCGCGTGCATGTCTCCGTTCTGCAAAGAAATGCAGAAGGACGTTCCTTCCACCAGAGTGACTGTGCCGGCACCTACAGGGCCAGCCGCAGTGTCAGCATTCCATCCAGCCATCGTTCTGGTCCCCTCAAAACAGGCGCCGGCCTTTTTGATGAGGAATCGTATGCCGCCGCCTACTGCTTTTTCGCTGACGCTACGCTCGCTGGACTTGGAATTCCAGACTTCAGAAGCACAAGCATGACCGACACAAATCAGTCTGCTGCGGGTTCCGGGCAGGCGCATGTCACCGGGAACTCAGGCACGATTGCAGGCTCGATGCTCATGTGGCAGGAGACGCCAACAACGTTTGTACAGATTAGTCAGAAACAATGGACGCCACGGGGCTATCCAGGTGAACCTCGAAAGCATCTGTCGTCCAATCGATGAAGTCCTCGGCCGCTTCGCGCAGTGCAGCCATGGTTACCGCGAGGAGGGGGTTCATGTCTGAAGCGCGGTGCGCGACATGGACCATCCGCCGCGGCGGGTCCATCAGCCGATGAAATGCGATGCCCCGGTCGATACCCAACGCCAAGGCCGGCACGAGGGCTACACCAATGGTTTCTTTGACCAGGCCCCTGATGACGTCAAAATCGTTGCTGTGGAACCCGATGTTCGGCTCGAAGCCGGCCAGTTGGCACATCTCCCCAAAATTCTCCGCGCCTGCAGAACCCACCTCGTTCGTAATCCAATTTTCGTTCGCGAAATCCTCCAGTGGGACCTTGTCACCCGTTTTTCCTGCGGTATGTGCAGCGCTTATTACCACCAACTCTTCGTCGAGAATTGGTTTGATGACCAAGCCTTCCGGGCGCGGTATCGGCACCTTGGCGTACTCATAAATAATTCCCAGGTCCGTAAGGCCCTCCAGGACGGAGTTCGCCAGCCCCTTTTGAAGGCTGATGTCTTCCAGCGATATGTCGGCAGCTGCGTAGCGCATTGAAAGCCGTGACAAGGCCCGGGGCACCAGCTGGGCAGCCGCTGTCCCCGATGCACCAATACGGAGACTCCCTTGGGAACCGGATGCGTAGGCCTGCATCTCATCCTCGGCGCGGGCCACCTGACGGAGGACTATGTCGGCGTGGGCACTCATCGCAAGGCCGGCAGGCGTTGGCCAGAGGCTTCTGGGCCCCCGTTCGAAGAGGTCAACGCCAAGGGCTTTTTCCAAGGCAGCTATTTGCTGTGATACTGCAGAAGTGGTGTAGCCCAGCTTCTTCGCCGCTGCCGTGTGAGATCCGGTGTCTATCACCATCTGCAGGGTTCGCAGATTGATGATGTTCAGGTTTCCCTTGACCAACCGCATGTCTTCTCCTTGCGCTAATCCGGCATAGCCAGCGGGGCCTGCTAATTCTATTCCGGCAGAAGCCCCTTACGTCAGCCAATCCAGCAACGCTCCCAGGCATTTCCGGACGTCCGATGCGAGGACATGCTCGTCGTCGGTGTGTGCAAGGAGCGCGTCTCCCGGCCCAAAATTGACAGCAGGGATCCCCAGTTCGGCGAACCTGGCGACGTCGGTCCAGCCGTACTTCGGTTGGGGGGTGCCCCCGACAGCACTGACCAGGCTCTGGACGGCAGTATTCCCCAACCCCGGCCGGGCGCCGCCGGCAGCGTCCGTTCTGACCAGCTGATAACCGTTCAAGAGACGTCGAACGTGTTCTTCGGCCTGATCCACCGACTTGTCGGGTGCAAATCTGTAGTTGATGTCAACGTAGGCGGCATCGGGGATGACGTTACCGGCGATTCCTCCGCCGATGCCCACGGCGTTCAGCCCCTCACGGTATTCCAGGCCGTCCACATATACGGAGGCCGGCTGGTAGTCACGCAGGGTTCTAAGCAGGTCAGCGAGCTTGTGGACGGCATTGTCACCCATCCATGCCCGAGCTGAGTGTGCGGCTGTTCCTTCCGTTGCGGCACGTAGACGCAGTGTTCCGTTGCAGCCGGCTTCCACCAGGCCGTTTGTCGGTTCCAGAAGTACCGCCAGATCTGCGTTCACCAGTGCTCTCGCCTGTGTTGCCACCCGGAGGAGGCCGCTCTTGGCCGCCTCCACTTCTTCATGGTCATAGAAGACGAATGTAAGGTCCTTCTCGGGACGGGCGAGGTGATGGGCCAGGGCAAGCTGAACAGCCACTCCCCCCTTCATGTCCGTCGCTCCGCGGCCGTAAAGGGTCTCCCCCAGCCATCGGCTCGGAACTGATCCGCGCGCTTCTGCTGCGCTTGGAAGCGGAACAGTATCAAGATGCCCTGCCAGGAGGACCCGTTCAGCTCGTCCAAGTTCAGTTCGGGCCACGACGGTATCTCCGAACCGGGTGACGTTCAGGTGCGGCTGCCGCTTCAACGACTCTTCAACGACATCCGCGATGGTCTTTTCGTAGCCGGAAACACTGGGGATATCGATGAGGTCAGCGGTCAACTCTGCGACGTCCCTGCTCAGGTCCAGAAATTTGCTCATGTGCTTACTTTCAGGCGTCGAGTGCACTCATGACGTGCTTGATGCGGGTGTAGTCCTCCACGCCGTACATGGAGAGGTCCTTGCCGTAGCCGGACTGCTTGAAGCCGCCGTGGGGCATTTCGGCGGTGAGGAGGATGTGCGTGTTGATCCAGACGGCGCCGAAGTCCAGGTCGCGGCTCAGGCGCATGGCGGTGCCGTGGTTGGACGTCCAGACGCTGGATGCCAGGGCGTATTCCACGCCGTTGGCCAGTTCAACGGCTTCTTCCTCGGTGCTGAACTTCTGCACGGTGATGACGGGGCCGAAGGTCTCCTTCTGGACCACGTCGTCGGTCTGCTTGGCGCCGGTGATGATGGTGGGCTCGAAAAAGTAGCCCTTCTCCCCCGCCTGACGGCCACCCGTTTCGATTTTGCAATGGAGAGGCAGGTGATCGACCACCGACCGCACCGCGTTGAAGTGGTTGACGTTGTTCAGCGGGCCGAAGTAGTTGTCCTCGTCGTTCTGCGAACCGGTGTGCAGGGTGCGGGTGTGCTCCACCATGGCTGTGACCAGATCCTCGTGCACCGACTCCTCCACCAGCACGCGGGTGATGGCAGTGCAGTCCTGTCCGGCGTTGAAGAACGCGAACTCGGCGATTGCCGCGGCGCTCTTCTTGATATCGGCGTCCTTGAAGACGATGGCCGGAGCCTTGCCGCCGAGCTCCAGGTGGGCGCGCTTGAGGCCCTTTGCGGCACCGGACGCCACGGCGATACCGGCCCGGACGGAACCGGTAATGGAAACCAAGCCGGGGATCTTGTGGTCCACCATCATCGCGCCGGTCTCGCCGGTACCCAGGACAACATTCAGGACGCCGGCCGGGAAGATCTCCCCGGCGAGACGGGCCAGGACAAGGGTGGACTCCGGGGTGGTGTCCGAGGGCTTGAGAACAACTGTGTTGCCCGCGGCCAGCGCCGGCCCGATCTTCCAGATGGCCATCAGGAACGGGTAGTTCCACGGTGCCACCTGGGCCACTACACCGATGGGTTCGCGGCGGACGTAGGAGGTGTGGCCCTCGAAGTACTCCCCGGCGGACTTGCCCTCCAGGATGCGGGCAGCCCCGGCGAAGAAACGCAGCTGGTCGGCGCCGGCGGCCACTTCCTCGGAGGCGATCAGGGAGCGCACCTGTCCGGTGTTGCGGTGCTGGGCTTCCACCAGTTCATCGCTGTTGGCCTCGACGGCGTCGGCGAGCTTGAGCAGCATCAGCTGCCGCTGGCCCGGGGTGACGTGCTTCCAGGTCTTGAAGGCGTCCTGCGCGGCGGCCATGGCGGCATCCACATCCGCCTGCACCGAAATGGGCGACTGAGCCACCACCTCCCCGTTGGTCGGGTTGATGATGTCCAGCAGTCCGATGCCGGCCGGAGTGACGAACTCCCCGTTGATGAAGTTCTGGAGGGTCTGATGCATGTTGAAGTCGTCCAATCTGCGCGCCGGAATTGCGACGCTGGGCCGTGCTGCCGTACGAGCGTTTCTTCTACTGGGATTTAGTGGAGCCTAACGCGAAGCCTTTTCTCCTGTGGTGCCGAGCCGACTGCCTATGCGGGGACCTGTACCTCGGTCGCGGCGTTTGCGGTAGTTCCCGGTGCAGCAGCCGGTGCGTCCTGCTTCGAGCCCGCGAACCTGTCGACCCGCAAACCCGACAGGAAATGATGCGTTGGTCCAGAGCCTTTGATGAGGTCAACCACGAGCTGACCAGTCAGGGGAGCAAGGGCCAGGCCGTCTCCTTCGTGCCCAGCGGCGATGATGTAGCCATCCACCTCAGCTGCCCGGTCAATGATGGGAAGTCCGTCCCCCGTGTACGGCCGGAAACCGGTCATGGTGCGGATGATCCGCGTCTTCGCCAGTTCCGGAGCGATTCGGGCGGCATGCGCTGCGATGGTCGCGATGACGTCCTGGTTGGGCCGCTTGTCGAAGCCGGCGAATTCGCGGCTCCCGCCGATAAGAAGGTTGCCGGACACGGTTTGGCCGAGTGAAAGCCCGACACCATAGGGCGGCGCGTCATCGTTATCTGAGCGCAGGTGCTTCGATGCGATGTATTGGGCGTCGAGTAGGCATCCGGTCACCTTCTTGGGGATGGACTCGGAGATGAGTATGGTTCCGCGGCGGGGCTGCACCGGGATGTCGATGTTGGACAATGCCCCCACGCTCTTTGCATAGGGACCCGCAGCGTTGATGGCGAGTCCGGTAGAAATGCTTCCGCGGGTCGTCTCGACCGACGTCACCTTACCTCGCTCGGTATTCACTGCGATTACTTCGCTGTGAGTTAGGTGGACGGCTCCATGACGTTTGGCGGCCCGGAAGAAGGCGGCGTTCAGGGCAAGCGGGTTCACGTCCGCGTCGTCGGGGCTGAAAGAGGCACCCAAAATGTGGGGGGCCAGGAACGGTTGGGCTGTGCGGGCCGCGTCCCCGTCAATCAAGGAAACGGAGATGCCCGCCTTGCGCTGTTTTTCGATGAAGTCCTTCATGAACTCCATGTGGCGTGGGGTTTCGATGACGACCATGCCGCCATCACTCTCAAACTCCACGCTCTGTTCCAGTTCGGCTTCAAGCGTGTCATACATTCGCCGGCTGGCCATGGCCAGTTCCATATGTAGGCCCGGCCGTTTGGACTGCATGAAGATGGCCTTGTCACAGGAGCCTGATGCTCCGGATCCCGGGCCGTTCTTGTCCACGATGACTACCTTGAGGCCTTGCTGTGCAAGGCGGAAGGCGATGGAACTGCCGGATACTCCTGCGCCGATAACGACGGCATCTGCCGTTTTCATGCGTAACTCTCATCCTTTTGTGCCAGTGAATTTTCCCTCACGCGTTCAAGCCATAGATCGTCAGCGATCCGCCGGCCCTCCTCGATATCGGGCATGAAGGTGATGGCGCTTGATTTCCGGGCAGACCGTACCGCTGCTGCCGCCCGGTCTATGGCTTCCTTGCCCTGGAGCAGACCCAGTCGGGACGCGATAACGGTACCGGCCAGGTTGCCTTGGGCCATGGCAATTTTTGCTCCCTCGATTCCGGTGACGTTCCCGGCAACGAAGAGGTTGTCCTGGGTGGTTTCCATTTCCGGGCTGTAGAGGGGAATGGTCCCGCCGAGTTGGTCGATCCGCACCAGACCGCAGTCGCGGGTGAGTTCCTGGACAGGATAAAGCCCACCGGAGATGCAGACACAGTCCACCTTGACCGTCCGGGTCTTTCCGGGGTTTCCCTGACTATCGATCGTTGCTACTTCAACATGCTCTACGCGTTCATTCCCGCCTATTGAAACAAGGCTTTTCCTCAGGTTCAGACGGGTCCCCATCAACGGGAGGCCACTCTTGGGGAAGAACGTCAGTGCGAGTTTTCTGAGGGTCTTGTTCGCTGCGAGCTTCCCGCCCCATCGAAGAAACGCGTTCGGGGCGAGGTCGGACATTCCGGCCAGATACTCCAGGTTGGTGTCAGGATCGGCTTGAGTGCCGGCAAAAATGCTCTTACCGGGCAGGTAGATTCCCACGACATCCGCACCGGCCATGCTCAGTTCATGTGCGACTGTGAGGGAAAGGGGGTCCACCCCTACGATCGCAATCCGGTCCCCGGGCCTCACCCGGTAGTAGTTGGTCAGCGTCTGGGCAGCTCCGATGGCCATGACACCAGGCAGGGACCATCCAGGAACAGGCAGCGGGCGTTCGGCAGCGCCAGTGGCAACAACCGCGTAGTCGGCCTTCACGCATTCGCCGGTGTCCAGTGCAACCTCCCATTTTTGAGAGATGTTCCAGACCTGCCGGTTGGTCAGGATACGCACACCTGCGTTTACAGCCCGCTCAGCCAGCTTCTTTGAGATCTCGGCACCTATCCACCAGCCTGTGCCGGGTTCTTCATGGAGCTGGCCAAGTAGCTTTCCGCCGGCCCTGGGATTCTCGTCAATCACGACAACGTCGGCACCGGCTTCGGCGGCGGTTACTGCTGCGCTCAGTCCGGCCGGTCCGGCGCCGATTACGACTACATCAGAAATCATCATGACGCTCCCCGCGGTTTTCACCCTGGGATTCAAGAACGTCTCCGTCGCAGGCCTGCGTGATGCAGGCCCTGACGCTCTGGACACCGTTCACGGTCATCCTGCATTCGAAGCAGTGGCCGATACCGCAGTAGATCCCCCGGGGTTCTCCGTCGCGGTTCGAGAACCTGAGTGTCCTGACACCATTTGCCAGCAGGGCAGAAGCGATGGAATCGCCCTTGATGCCTTGATAGGACTTGCCATCAAATTCGAACTCAATTTCTTCTTGGCTCAATGGCCCTAGGACCGGATGGTCACTTATTCGCTTCAACACACTCACTCCTTGCTTCCGCGTCACTGCGGGATGCGGCAAGATCCAAAAGGGTCATCGGACGGGCTGGTGCATTGCTGCCTGGCCCAAGCTGGGCATCCGCGAGCAGTTCCGAATGCCCCCGCAGCAACGAGCGGATCAGCGGGCCGCACGTGCGACCCTGGCAGACTCCCATGCCCGCCCTGGTCTGCAGCTTCAGCTCGTGCGCGGACATGGGCCCGTCGGAGTCGGCGAGGGAAGTTTCGACATCGTCGAGGTACACGTCCTCGCATCTACAAACAATTACTCTTTCCATCTTTCCTTCGCCCATAGTTGGTTGACCCCGGCGTGGTGATCTGAAACACCCTTGACCCAATCAATCAACCGCAGTAGCGACTGACGTACAACCCTTGCAGAGCCAGAAGGTGAGCAACCCGGTTCCAGAAATTCTTTACCTCGATCAGGGACGGCCTCACCCCCGCGCACCTAGAGTCTTTCCCATGACACAGACCCTCCCTCAAGACACCCCCACTGGGGCAGCCTCCAGGCTGGCCCACGCCTGGGGAATAGCGACGGTGTCCAGCAACGGAACCGTGTTGGACACCTGGTATCCAAGCCCTCAGCTCGGGCAGCCTGAGCCCTCGGCTACCCCTCCGAGCGAACTGCCACGGCTGGCCGCGACCGGAGACGACACCGACAGACGCGTGCACCTGAAAGTCGTCCTGACAGAGCTAGATCTCGATGAGCCGCCGCGGGACACTGCAGATGCCTACCTGCGTCTTCACTTGCTTTCCCATCGTCTCGTCCGCCCTAATGAGTTGAACCTGGACGGTATTTTTGCCGTCCTGCCCAACGTGGTCTGGACGAATTTCGGCCCGTGTGAAGTCTCGAACTTCGAGGAGACAAGGACCCGCCTTAGGACCCGCGGCACCGTCACTGTGTATGGGGTGGACAAGTTCCCCCGCATGGTGGACTACGTGGTTCCCGCGGGCGTCCGGATCGCCGACGCTGACCGGGTCCGTCTCGGGGCTCACCTGGCCGAAGGCACTACCGTCATGCACGAGGGGTTCGTAAACTTCAACGCCGGAACCCTGGGAGTTTCAATGGTCGAAGGCCGCGTCTCGGCTGGCGTAGTCGTCGGAAACGGCTCGGACGTTGGTGGCGGCGCCTCCGTGATGGGTACGCTCTCGGGCGGCGGAAAGGAACGTGTATCGCTGGGTGAGCGCGTCCTTTTGGGAGCCAATTCGGGCGTAGGGATTTCCATCGGCGACGACAGCATTGTTGAGGCCGGGCTTTACGTCACAGCCGGCACGAAGGTACGTATCGTCAGCCGGGAGAACGGCGGACAGGACAAGCACGTGAAAGCCGTCGAGCTTTCCGGTAAGCCGAACCTGTTGTTCCGCCGGAACTCCACCTCGGGCGAGGTCGAGGTTCTCCATCGTGGCGGACGTACTGTAGAGCTGAACGATTCGCTGCACGCCAACTGATAAAGCCAGCCATACAAAAACAACGCCTCCAAGGCCGTTCACGGGCCGTCAGTATCCTTCAGCAACGCAAAGCGGGCCGGAGTCCCCTCGGGAAGGGGACTCCGGCCCGCTTTGCGTTTGGAAGCAGATATCTGGGCGCAGGCGATCCCGCTTCCACCTGGTGCACGCTGGAGACGCTTGTCGGAGTAGGTGGGAAGCCCTGAGGACGAGGATTTGCCTCCAGCGTCTTGCATTTCTGTTACAGATCCTTGCCGAAACACAAAAACGGACTGGAGAACGCAGCTATGGTGCGTTCTCCAGTCCGTTTACTTGGTCCTGAGCTGCCAGCTTCGCCTAGCTATGGGCTTTTCGGGGCAGTTCGGCTGCCGTCAGTCTCTCTGCGGCGGCGGCGATGCATTCGTCGGACCCGGTGATTGAGAACCGGACATAACCCTCACCGGCGCGGCCGTAGAAGCTTCCCGGCCCGACGATGATGCCCTGTTCTGCCAGGAACTGCACCGTGTGCCAAGTGTCTTGTCCAGCGGTCGCCCAAAGATACAGACCTGCCTCCGAGTGCTCGACGTTGAAGCCGATACTCTGCAGGGCAGGCAGCAGGATCTCCCTGCGCTGCCGGTAGGCCGCCTTCTGGATGCGCACATGCTCCTCGTCGTTCAGTGCCGCCTCCATCGCCGCCATTATCGGGGACGGGACGATCATGCCGGCGTGTTTTCGGGTATTAACCAGACTGGCCATGATCTTTTCATCGCCAGCCACAAACGCAGCACGGTAGCCGGCGAGATTCGATTGTTTGCTGAGCGAATACAGGGAGAGCAGCCCTTGAGTGGAGCCGCCGGAGACTTCGGATTCCAGGACGCAGGGAATGCGCTCCCCACCGGTTTCCGTGTCCCAGGAATCCCAGCCCAGTTCGGCGTAGCACTCGTCTGAGGCAACAACGGCCCCAAGTTCACGGGCCTGTGCAACAAGGGTCTTCATGGATTGCGCGTCACGGACCTGGCCTGTGGGGTTCCCCGGGGAGTTGATCCATACCAGGCGAACCCTTCGCAGCGTCGCCGGGTCCAGTTCCTCCAGGGAGTCGCAGGCCACCGACGTAGCCCCGCACAGCTTCGCACCGATGTCGTACGTGGGGTAGGCGATCTTTGGCCTGACGACCACGTCCATTGGCCCCAGGCCAAGCATGAACGGCAGCCACGCGATGAGCTCCTTGGATCCAACCGTGGGCATGATGCTTTGCGGGTCGAGGCTGTCGACACCGCGGCGACGGATAAACCACTGCGCAATCGCCTCCCGAAGGGAAGCGGTGCCGTGCGCACCAGGATATCCCGGAGCGTTGGCTGACCGGATCAATGCTTCGCGGACGACATCCGGGGTCGAATCCACAGGAGTGCCCAAAGAAAGATCTACCGGCCCGTCCGTGTGCCTGGCTGCTATGGCTTTGTACGGTGCCATCGCGTCCCAAGGGTAGTCGGGAAGATTCAGGCCGAACGTCCTGGCCGGAGCCAGCGAATCAGGTTGCGCGCTCATCGTGCCACCTCAAGAAGTTTGGAAGCGTCTGAGGTTTCCCGTGGAAAGTCCCACATCTCAGGATCGATGGCGCCCTTTGAGACCATCCGGGCAGGGCCGCGCAGAAAGACGTGCTCGCGCACAGCTGCTCCCATCCCTCGTTCCTTTTGAAAGCGCACCAGGACTGGGCCGCCTGGCATCTGCACTGTCCATTCGGCATCGTGAAGCCCTGATTGCAGACGGACGGCGACCGCTGTGGCGCAGGCTCCTGTTCCGCAGGCCTGGGTCTCTCCAACCGAACGCTCGTAAACCCGCATAGTGATGACGCGGGGCAGTTGGGGGTTTTCCGGCTCTTTGAGCGAAGCGAATTCGACGTTGGTACCCCGCCGGGGCCGGGGGCTGACGTGAGGTGCGGTGAACAGGTTGAGAGGTGACAAGGGCGTGCCAGGGGGCAGGATCACGACTGTGTGCGGGTTGCCCATGTCAATGGAAACACCGCGCTGTACCTCAACACCCGGCGCCGAAACAACAGCGTCGGTGCCATCCTCGGCGCTGCGTTCCGGAAAGGCTTTCCGCCAGGGACCCATGTCGATCTCATAATCGCTGCCGATCAGGGTGACCTTCTTCGCTCCTGCCCGGGTTCCGATGGTCAGCGTAGAACCGGCAGGAAGGTCAGCCAGTCCGGTTGAGACCAGGAAGTGAACAAACACGCGGACGCCGTTACCGCACATCTCGGCGATTGTGCCGTCGGCATTGCGGTAGTCCATGAACCATTCGGCCTGCGGCGCGAAGGTCAGGACCTCCCTCCCTTCGGGAAGGCGCTCCGAACGGACTGCGCGGATCAGGCCGTCTGCTCCGATGCCCTTGTGCCGGTCACAGATCTGGGAGGTCATGGTCGAGCTGATCTCCAGATTGCCGTCCGGGTCTGCTATCAGGACGAAGTCGTTGCCGGTGCCGTGACCTTTCCAGTAGGGCACCCCCTGGAGAGGAGTGGATGTCAGAGCTTCAGATTCGGTCAAAGAGTCTGTCATATCAGGATTCGCCCTTTCGGACCAGCTGGGTAATGGGGACGACAACGGCGTGGTGTGGGATCAGCATGAGACATCACGGAGAAAAAGGTCCTCCTCGGTTTCACCGCGGACGATGAGACGCGCCTCGCCCCGGGAAACAGCGACGACAGGCGGCCGCGGGGTGTAGTTGTAGTTACTTCCCAGGACCCAGCAGTACGCGCCGGTTGCCGGCACTGCAAGGAGGTCCCCAGGCTCAACGTCGGAGGGCAGATAGGTGTCTTTGACGACGATGTCGCCGCTCTCACAATGCCTGCCCACGACCCGTGACAGGGCCAATGGCGCCTCTGAACTGCGGGAGGCAAGGGCCGCCGAGTAGTCCGCACCGTACAGTACGGGCCGCGGGTTATCACTCATGCCGCCGTCCACGGATACGTAGCGGCGCTCGAACACATCCGTGCCGTGCTCCACATGGATAGTCTTCAGGGTGCCGACCTTGTAAAGAGTGAAAGTTGAACTGCCCACAATGGCCCGACCCGGCTCGATCGAGATGCGCGGCACATCAATGCCGAGACGCTGACAGGCTTCACCTACGACCGCCGCCATCGCCGTTGCCAAATGCTTCGGCTCCTGGGGATGGTCAACTTCTGTATAGGCGATGCCGTACCCGCCGCCAAGGTCCAGTTCTTTTAGGGACACCCCATGACGGTCACGGATCGAAGCAATGAAGCCGAGGAGCTTCTCCGCGGCCAAGGCAAAGCCGTCAGGCGAAAAGATCTGTGAACCGATGTGGCAGTGGAGACCGAGGAGTTCGAGACTGGGGTGTGCCAACGCTGCATCGACTGCTTGTTCAGCAGCGGATGGATTGCCGTTGACGGAGGCCATGGAGAGACCGAACTTCTGGTCCTCGTGGGCGGTAGCAATGAATTCGTGCGTTTTGGCATGAACGCCTGGGGTAAGCCGCAACAGAATCGGAGCCGTGAGACCACGGCCACGCGCAATTTCTGCCACGCGTTCCAGCTCTTGAAGGCTGTCCACAACGATCCTGCCAATGCCCATATCGAGCGCGCGGTTGATCTCATTGTCCGACTTATTGTTGCCGTGAAGACCCAGCTTCACGCCATCGATACCAGCCCGTGCTGCCAACGCGAGTTCCCCTCCGGAACACGTATCCAGGCGCAGTCCTTCCTCCGCTACCCACTTGGCTACCTCGGTGCACAGGAAAGACTTGCCCGCATAGTAGACATCCACTCCGCCACACAGGGGTGCAAAGGCTTCATTAAAGGCATCACGGAAGGCCCGTGCGCGGCTGCGGAAGTGGTCCTCGGAGATGATATAGGCGGGTGTCCCGAACCGTTGAGCCAGCTCAGAGACAGGCAGTCCGGCGATAGTGATTTCACCCGCCTCGGATCGAGACACTCCCTCGGCCCAGATCACCGGATTGAGCTCGTTCGGCTCAGTGGGGACCGTAAGCCACTCAGGGGCGATTGGAGACTTTAACTGTTGGGTTTTCTCTGTCGTCGACATAACTCGATTGAGGCCTCGTTCTGGTTTTTACCGCTGGACGTCTTTGGAAGCGGCCAGGGGACCGTGGGGATTCGTGTGAGTGTCAGTACAACAGGGCAGGCGAACGCGATCAATGAGCATAGGTGAAAGGGATTATGTACAAGGTACAGAAGAGCTTAAGGTGCCTCTCTTTCAGGTTGCAGACCAACATCTGACTCATCTACGGTGTGAAGCGAATCACCTACATCTCAATAGCCTTTCGAGCCGTGGCGGGAGAGTTCTCCCCGTCATCACCGGGCAGCGCCGTAGGAGCAAATCCTCCCCAGGAATCTCTCAGGCCCAAGCACCGCCGCGGCGAGGCAACTCTGGAAAGCAGCCGGGCAAGCCTGGCTCACCGACGGTGCAAGCGGACTACCACTTCCGCGGAATCTCTCAGGTCCAATACAGAGCGGGGAGGAACCCAACCATGCCGCGCCACCCGTGGCCGGCCAGACCTGGAGTTCCTCATGACGATCGCATCCCATTCATCATCCTTTGCTGACCGCCATATCGGCGCGCGTCGCCAGGCCGATGTGAACAGCATGCTCAAAGCCATTGGCTACGACAGCGTTGATGGCCTGGTGGACGTTGCTGTTCCTGATGCGATCCGCCAGTCCAAGCCGCTTGCGCTCAGAGATGCACTGAGCGAGGTTGAGGTGCTTGCAGAACTGCGCCGCCTTGCAGCCAAGAACAAGACCGCCGTTCAGATGATCGGGCAGGGCTACTACGACACCGTTACGCCGCCGGTGATCCGCCGCAACATCCTGGAGGCCCCGGCCTGGTACACCGCCTACACGCCGTACCAGCCGGAGATTTCCCAGGGTCGGCTCGAGGCGCTGCTGAACTTCCAGACCATGGTCCAGGACCTGACCGCGCTGCCTATCGCCAACGCCTCACTGCTCGATGAAGCAACGGCTGTCGCTGAAGCCGTCCTCATGATGCGCCGCGCCAACAAGAACAAGGACGCTCGCGACGGCAAAACTGTCCTGGACGCCGATGTCCTTCCCCAGACCATCGCCGTCGTCAAGGGCCGCGCCGAGGCGCTCGGCTTCGAGGTTGAGGTCGCCGACCTGTCCAAGGGCCTGCCCGACGGCACCATCAACGGCATCGTGCTCCAGCAGCCCGGCGTCTCCGGCCGCGTTTTCAATCAGGGACCGCCCCCGCAGACTGGCCCATCCAACGGAGATGGGCACCCACTTACTCATTTGAGCATTTGAGTAAGCGGGTGCCCGGCCTGTTAGGCGGCTTCCTGTTCCAACCCGAAGAGCTGCTGCGCGAGGTCGATCAGGTGCTGGGGCACATTGCCTTCATCCCCGTCGCGGGTCTCTCCCAGGAACACGACGTTCCCGCAGAAGACGTCTGACAGCATCCGGGTTTTTTCGAGGACCAGCATCGCGGTACGGCGGTTCGGGGGAAGGTTGAGGATTTTGCCTTCCTCGTTCAGGTAGAAGTGCCAGTCATCGCCACTCACGGCTTCGATGTTCCCGGCCACGAGGGTTTGCAGGGTCTCCAACCCGGCGTCGATGGTTTCCACGCGGGCCGGTTCATTCAGGTCGGCGGGGATGATCAGGGCGGTGCAGATGCTCATGAGGGTTTGTCCTCTCTCAGATGATATGTCTTGGGGTGGTGCGGTGCCCCGCCGCTCTCGGCGGGGCACCGGCTCGGATAGGGTTAGGCCGCGTCCGTGAGGGTGCAGGGCATCCGGTAGCGGCTGGGCATTTCGGCGGCGGCTTCGGGCAGGTCGTCGGGGCCTTGGGCCTGTCCGTTCTTCCAGTGGAAGAACGCCTGCTCACTGATCGCGGTCCAGAATCTGCCTTTTGTCCTGAACCAGTAAGTGCGGACGTCGCCCTCGCAATAGGTGGCCATGCCGAACAGGTTGCCGATCTCG
Organism: Arthrobacter sp. UC242_113; assembly: GCF_044054585.1. NCBI lineage: Bacteria > Bacillati > Actinomycetota > Actinomycetes > Micrococcales > Micrococcaceae > Arthrobacter > Arthrobacter sp. UC242_113. The sequence goes on from NZ_CP171972.1 coordinate 62,758, forward strand.
TCCGCGGTGCGGATCCCGGCGACCATGACGTAAGGCCACTGGCCCAGGTCCCAGCCGTCGCAGCCCCAGCTGGGGATCACGGCCCAGCCGTGTTCTGCGATGACGTCCATCCAGTCGTACCCGTCGTTCATGTGGTAGTCGATGAGCACGGGTACGTCGTGGACCGTTTCGCCAGTGTCAGCGGTGGTCACGGTCCTCTTAGTGACTGCGTTCATGGTGGTGCTCCTTTTTGCCGAAAGGGTTGGTGGGTGGGGCGGCCAATGGTGACCGGCCAGCTCCCCTTCTCCCCCGTTGTTTTGGCTGCTGGCGAAGCTTGCGGAGCTGTGGCCGACGGAGGCCTGTCTACCCGTGAGGGCAAGGTGCGGGAAATTCCCGGAGGAAATCAGCGACGAAGGAGCGCCGCAGGGAAATTCCCGGACCGCAGGCCCCGACGAAGGAGGGGCTCGACAGGCCGGAGCGGACACGTACAATCCGTCAGGACAGCAGCCAAAACGTCGTAGACAAGACAGGGCCAGGGGGTGAAGGAGCTCTGCGACGGCGCCACCTGGCCCCAACAGCCGGCCGCGCCAGCGGACGCCCACATGGGTGCGAGCCCTGCGAGCATGCACCATCACTTATCCGTGTGGCATGCTCGAAGGCGTAAGCAGCAGGATGTTTACCCCAGGGCAGAGGGCCGCATGCGGCACCGGTTGCGGTCCCTCTGCTTTGCCCTGGGGGGTCATTGGAGTGTTGATGCGAAGGGAAAGCGTATGGGTCTGTCGAGCTGGTTCGCCCGGCTGCGCAAGCCGGCAACGGGTGCTGGTTGCCCCGCCCTCGCAGCGGCGATTGAGCCGAAGGAACAGGAGCCGTCGACTCCTGAGCAGGTGGCAGACCTGAAAGCGGCGTGGGCTGAGCTCGCCGAAGCGGCGAAAGAGTCATCTGCCACGGGCTTTCATGCCTGCTCCCGGGGCGGCAAGCCCTGGCAGGAAGATCCGGCAGCTATTCGGAGCATGGCGGCCCTGCTGCGCCGCGTCAGCGCAGAGGACGCTGCCACGGAGGGCCCTCGGGCCAAGTAAGGCCAGACGGACCTTCATGCCGGCGTTTCTCCTTTAGGCTGGGCCCATGGCCGAGTCCCTTCCGCCGGCACTGCACCCACCGGTCGCGGTTGCCATGGCGAAGCTCGTCAAGACCTTCCCTGGCCCGAACGCACTGCCCGGCGGCCTATGGGCCGAACCCAAATGGGACGGTTTCCGGGCGGCCGCGTTTATTGACGCTGATCAGGTGACGCTGTGGTCCAGGCAGCGCAAAAACCTCACGAAAATCCTGCCGGATCTGGCCGAAGCTCTCGCAGAGCAGGTACCTCCCGGGGTGGTCCTGGACGGTGAGGCCGTCATCTGGAATGGGGACCGGCTGGATTTCGAGGCGCTGCAGCAGCGCATGATCGCCTCCAGGGCCGCTTTGCCGGGCCTGGTCAATGAGCTGCCGGCTTCGTTCGTGGCCTTCGATGTCCTGGCCGTCGCCGGGCAGGACATCCGGGACGTGCCGTTCGCGGGGCGCCGGTAGCTGCTCGAGGAACTGGGCCGGGACTGGACTGCGCCGTTGAACCTCTCCCCCACGACCGGGGACATGGAACTGGCGAAGACTTGGCTGCGGGATCTGCCCGCTACGGGAATCGAGGGTCTCGTATTCAAGGGCGGAGCCCAGCCGTACGAGGCCACCAGGGCGTGGTTGAAGCTAAAACACAAAGACGTCCTGGATGTCGTCTGCGCTGCCGTGATCGGGTCCTTGACCCAACCGCAGGCCATCATCGCCGGCCTGCCGGTGGGCGGCGAGCTGAAGATTGTCGGCCGGTCCACGGTTCTCTCCACGAAAGTCGGACGTGAACTGGGCCAGTACCTCCATGCTGCCGGTCCAGGACACCCCTGGCCTGAAGAGATCAGCGAGTCCTCCCTGAACAGATTCAGCAGGGACAAAGGCCCCGTGCGGCTAACGCTGATCGAACCGGTCGTGGTCGAGGTCTCGGCCGACGTCGCCTGGTCCGGCACGTCCTTCCGTCACCCGGTCACCTATAGGCGCCCACGGCCGGAGCTGGAACCTTCCGAGGTCAGGCCTCCCCCTGAACTGAACGACAGGCACCGCTGACGACGGCGCCGTAGCGGGTTATTCCCAGTGTGGACAGCTTTGAGGTGTGCGGAGGGCTCCACCTGCCCACAATGGGCATAACCCGCTTCAGTTTTTGGGGGTGCCGGTTTTTTGTCGTACCCCGACCTCATAGTTGATGGAAGCGGCACGAGTGGATGCCGCTAAAATTTTCCGGTGTCGTTCGAACATATATTCTAGTAACCGTGGTAATGGGTCCCGAGCAGGCCAAGGCGCTGCACGCGCGGTACGCGAGGCGTGCGCAGCCGATCGGGCTCACCTTGGAGGAACTTGATTTCAAGAACTTTCCGGTCCACAACGTATTTCCGGGGATCCCGGTCAGGGCCTGGCTGCGGTTCCCGAACTGTGCCGAGCTCGTTGAGGGCGAGGTGTTCGCCTGGACGGCGAAGGCCGTTGAGGTCAGATGGCAGGACGGGCCCCTGGCTTATCGCACCTGGGTATGGGCGTCGGCGGTCACCCGCCGCGGCGGGGCAAGCAACAGGAATTTAGGAGAGCGCGTAAAACGTGACAGCAACAGCCAATGAAACATCCCTGAATGTCGCGGTCGACGTGCGGTTCAACCCCACCGGCCGGCCCCTCGCCGTCCGGCATGACGGGCGCTTGTGGGTAATTACCGAAGAACCAGTGCACTGGTTCGAGCGGGACTCCTGGTGGCAGACCCGCACCACCGCGCCAGTTGGTATCGGGAACATCGTTGACATCGAGTTCTGGCGGGTGCAGGTCAAGCTCTCCTCCAACTCGGCACTGCGTACGTTCCTGCTGCGCCGTGACCCCGCCTCCACGCAATGGCTGCTGGACGGCATTGATGATGCCAGCTGAGCTATACCGCTCCCCCATTCCGCAGCAGCTCTGGGACGCGGTCCGTGACGAGTTCGGCCTGCCCGCGGTGGGCCAGGTCCGGGAACGGCTCGGAGCCGCCTCCCCGAACCCGGAACCGGCGTTTCGCCAACTCGTTCGCGTCTTTATCGACGAGGGCACGTTCTGCCCTGGATTCCAGTTCCAGCCGGACCTGTCGCTAAACCCAGTTGTCGTGCGCCTGTTCCGGCGCGCGATAGAGCTCCGGATCCCGCACAACTACTTCGCACTGTGGATGATGACCTCTTGCCCTGCTCTGGGTGGGGCACGTCCAGTGGACCGGCGCGAAGAAAAGCACGGCCCAACGCTGCTGGCAGCGTTGGAAAGCACCCTGGCCCGGGCCGTTGCCTAAACTATGGACGTGAAAGTAACCCTGACCGTAGAAGCCGCTAACGGCCAGCTCAGCTACGTCGAAGCCGAAGGCGCGACGTAAGAGGCAGCCAAGACAGCAGCTCAAGCCCAGATCTCCGAAGGTTTGGTCCCGCCCAGCAACCGGGTGGCGGCCCCGGCTCCCCTGATCAGCGCTGGTCCGCGGTGGCCGTGTTCAGAGCTACTGACTCGTCGTCAAGCAGCCGGAGCTGAAGCCACACTAGGATCCGGGACAGCCGCCGAGACATCTGCATCTGCGAGATGCCGAACCGTTTGCCGAGTTCCACCTGGGTCTCCTCGCGGAAGTAGCGCCGGTACAGCATCTCCCGATCGTCAGGGTCCAGTTCCTGGATTGCCTCGTGCAGGCACACGAGTTCTTCGAGGTGCTCTATCGGCTGGTCCGGAGAGACCAGCCCCTCGCCCCTGGTTGGCCCACCCCAGGGATCCGGGCTGTCCAGCGAGTCGGGATGCATGCTGCTGCCGGCTGCCTGCGCTTCGCGGACCTCGGCCGGTGTGACGCCTAGTTCCGTGGCCAATTCCTGCGCCGAGGGTACACGGCCCAGCGACTGGGCCAGATCAGGGGCAGTGCGCAGGAGCTGCGTCCGGACGTCCTGGATGCGGCGTGGCGGCCGGACGGTCCAGCACCGGTCCCGCAAGAAGCGCTTGAGTTCGCCGCTGATAGTGGGCGCCGCGTAGGCAGGAAAGCTTTCGCCCTTCTCCTCATCGAAACCGCATGCGGCCTTGATGAGCCCCAGATAGGCCACCTGGACCAGGTCTGAGCGCTCCCGTCCGCGGGCGGCGAACCGCGAGGCTAGGGATTCGGCCAGATCCAGGTGATTGAGCACCAGTTGGTTCTGGAATGCATCGTGCAGCCGCCCCGTCCCGGGCGCCGGTTTGGATGACAAAGAGGGCGTGGTTTCCGGCATTGTCGTGCGTTCCTTCGATCGGGATCTCAAGAAAGCCTGCGGCAAGACTTAGAAGAAGCGAATCATAAGCGCCCTTATTACACAACGGGTACCGACGCTAGGCTTACACAACGGGTACCGGCGCTAGGCCGACGGAGCAGCCAAGCCGCAGGACGGCTACTGTGAGGAACCGGTGCTCTATCCGGTTCCTCACACCTGTCTGGCTAGCGGAGGCAGTGCTAGGCCGTCACCGGAGCTACTTGAGGAGCCGAACCAGAAGGAACGCGTAGACGGCTGGCAGAATGTATTTCTCCGCTTGAATGTCGTGATCCCCGCCGCGGACAGTCTCTGACTGATCCCATACGGCGACTGATTGGTCGGAGCACATTCGTGTGTGGTCATGTTTCAGGTCATAAGCCGGCATACTCCTGGTCCTTCAAACCATTTGCGGCCCCAGCTGCTACGAGCTGCATAAGCTGGCTGTAGTCGGTCACAACGTCGTATGTGACGTTCTCATGGTGCTTGGCGTTCAGCTCCATGAAGAACTTGCGGGCGCATTCGATCTTGGCTTCCTCAATTCGGCGAAGCTGCATCGAGGACAGCGAGCCCTTGGTCTCAGCAACGAAGTAGACATGTTTGACGGCGCCTTCTTTGAAAGCGATGGCCCAATCTGGGTTGTACTCGCCAACTGGAGTTGGGATGAAGAAGCCCCGGGGCAGCTTGGCGTAGACGACAACCTCGTTGCTGGTGTCAAGGTCGTTGACGAAGGCACGTTCGCCCTTCGAGTCGGTGATCACGTAGTCGTAGATGTGCTTTTTCAGTTTCTCCCCAGCCTTGGCAAAGTCTTGCTTCGTCTGGTTGGCGGTGAAGATCGCGGTGTCGTGTCGATCGGAGAGCGTGTCGTACGTTAGATGTTGAACGATCACGGTGGCCTTCTGCTCATTGATCAGCCGCGCGGCTTCGGTGATGAAGTGCTCGGGGTTCTGCCGGTACTTCGCAAAGGTTGCCGGCATCACCGCTGAAAGGACGGCGGCCGCTGTCCGGCGGGTGAGCTGGGTCTTTTCTGTGATTTCACCGAGCAGGTCGTAATGGACCTGTGAGGCCGCCGAGATCGTCTCTGTATGTGTATTCGTCGAGCTAACAGTGAACCCGGCCCCGGCCGCCATGGCGTCAGCGTCAAGTTCAGCGTTCTGCTCGCCGGACTGCACGACGTACTGCATCGCAGTGACATTCAGATGGGCATCGAGCGCCGCGACGCATTTCGCGACAAGTTCGGCCGAATCAAATTCGACTTGGTAGACCGCTTTGTGGTTGATGCGGTTCCAGAGCTCCTTGAACTCCTTCTTGGCGAAGTTCTCCTCGTTTAGGGGAATCCGCTTGGGTTTGCGCCCATCATCTGGCTGAGGGACGCCTACAAAGAGCGCATCTACGAGCGGCCAGAGCTGATCAATGACCGGCTTGAGCACGTCCGAGTTCGGCTCAGCGAGAGTGCCAGCGTCTCGGGCGGCCTTGTAAGCGTCGGAGATGGTGTCGTCATCGTCAATGTAGTCGTTCTTCACGAGGTACTTATACAGCGCATTCGCTAGCGCTTCCTGGACGATGCTCTCCCCCGATTCAGTGACGAACGTCTTGCCCGCGAAGTACTTGACGCTGGCCTTCCGGGGACGGGAGGCCAATGATTGGCCGATCTCTTTCTGTAGTCCCGCCACGAAGTCGGTGTAGGACTCGTCAGTTACCACGGTCAGCTCGTTGATGTCGTGAACGGTGGTGGGGTTGTCCATCCGCTCGCCATGCTGGTCCACAGCTAACCGCAGACCACGGCCGATCTCCTGGCGGCGCGAGACGGTGTTGTCGCTCTTCTTGAGCATGCCCATGACAAATACGTTGGGGTTGTCCCAGCCTTCGCGCAGTGCAGAGTGGCTGAAGACAAACCGGACTGGTTCCGCGAAGGACAGCAGGCGCTCCTTGTGCTTAAGGATCAGGTCATAAGCGCCGACATCCGTGGACTGGCCCGCGTCCTCACCACGTTTAGCCACGCTGGGGTCCACCAACCGCTTGGTCTTCTTGTCGATCGAGAAGTAGCCCTGGTGCGTTTTCTCTACGTTGATCGACTCCAAGTGTTGCCTGTATGCCTCCGCATCGGTATCGAAGTCCAGCTGACTCAGCTCATCGGCCACCAGCGCACGGTACTCCTCCTCGAAGACGCGCGCGTAGTCTCCGAGCGTGTCTTCACGCTCGTAGTCGCGGTATTTGGCCACCTCGTCGATGAAGAACAGCGACAGCACCTTGATGCCCTGTGCGAAGAGCTCGCGCTCCTTATCTATGTGAGCACGGATGACCTCACGGATCTGGATGCGGCGCTTCGCTTCTTCGGTCACGTCGGTGGTGATTTGGCCGGAGGCCACGATGCTGCCGTCGCTGAGTTCGATGACATCACGGTTGGCGTCGATGTTGGTAATAACGAGGTCTTTGTATGCCTCAATCCCGCCCGATATGTCATGGAGTCGGGCCCCTAGGTCGAGCCGCTTGACCTGCCGCTTGATTCCGCTCTTTGTTTGTACTTCCAATTCGACCCGCGCGCGGGGCTTCGCCCCCTTTGCGATCTCGATCGCGTCCAGGTACAGGTATGCTGTGCTTCCTGCCAGGCCCTTGACCGTGATGCCGCGCACGGAGATCCTCTTCACGAGTTTCTGGTTGTAGGCGTCCAGTGCGTCCAGCCGGTGCACCTTGTTGTGCTCCACCTTATGGGTCGCCGAATAGCGCAGCACCATCAGGGCATTGAACCGGCTCAGTGCCTCCAACGACTTTGCCGCTCCAATCTTTTGCGGCTCGTCAATGATGACGATCGGCCGGTTCGCGCTTATCACGTCAATGGGACGGCGCGACTGGAAATCGTCGAGCACGTCGTAGATGCGCCGGTTGTCCTTGCCAGTGGCATTGAACGCCTGGATGTTGATGATCATCACCTGCACCCCGGCGTCAGAGCTGAAACGCTCCAGTTCCTGTAACTGCAGGGAGTTGTACACGAACGAGCGCGGCTTAGTACCGTAAATCTGCTGGAAGTGCTCGGAGGTGACGTCGAACGACTTCTTCACGCCTTCGCGGATGGCCACGCTCGGTACGACGACGATGAATTTGCTCCACCCATAGCGCTTATTCAGCTCCATGATGGTTTTGATGTAGACGTAGGTCTTGCCGGTTCCGGTCTCCATTTCGATATCGAGGTTCGGAGTACCTGGCGCTGCCGCCTTACTCGACACCAGTGTCTTCGATAGGGGCAGATTCCTGCTGCGCTGCCCCGCCTGAATGTTTTCCAGTAACTGCACAGCATTCAAGGCGATATCCGCGTTACGTAGGCCGGAGTCCCGTGTCTCAGGAATGTCCAACGTCGGCTCAGCGGATTTCGCGCCACGACCCGGGTCGATCCGGTAGGAGATTCCATCGTGACGGGGTTGCCCAGCGAAGCAGTCGACCACCGCATCGACGGCATTGGTCTGGTATTGCTGAACCTTGAACTGAAGCTTCATAGGGCTCAAATCGCCTTCACGTCTGTGGCGGGCGAGACCTCGGCGAACACCTGTTCAGCGTTGATGCGATCAGCGTCCGTCGCGAATCCGGAGTCACGGAAGACGGCCCGAAGGGGCTCGCGGCGCGCAATCTCACGCACCAGGGTCGGAGTTACCTCAGCATCGAAGCACGCAACCAGCGCGCCGTCCTCGACAACAAACACGTCACGCCCGTCAATCCGTTCGACTGCAATCGGCATCGTCAACTCCAGACCCCAGTCGAGCAGCACCTGAAATAGCAAGTCCTCGCCAGTGCGGTCGGACTTCACGCTGTCGGAGTAGAGGGTTAGTTCCTCTTGGCCAAGCATGTCGGGGGTGCGGCGCACATCGAGCATATTTGTCGAGTCGACCTTGAGGACGCGGAAGCCTAGGTCCAACCCCTCGGCAGTAAGTCCGGCCTCGCCGGCTACTTTTGCGGCAGCACGACGAATTCGCTCCTTGGACAGGTCAGCGATCGTTGCGAAGCCGGCTTTGGCCGCCTCCGACTTCGGATCCGTTTCCTCGTTCAGTTGGGTCATGATGAACCGCCGGCTACCGCCGTCAGCTGCGTTGGCAAGCATGACCGCGTGGGCAAGCGATGAACTCCCAGCAAAGAAATCCAAGACGATGCCGTCTGCGCTGGATCCAATTTCGATGAGTCGCCCCATGAGTTGAAGCGATTTCGGGAAGTCCATTACTGCCCGGCCGAAGAGGTCCTTCACGGCTTTTCGCCCGTAGTCGTTGTTAAACTCAGGCTCGAGCCAGAGGGACTTCACCAGGGTCTTCGCAATCTGACCGTTGTCACCGTACAGATAGTCCTTGCGGTGGACGCGCCACTCCACGCCGGACTTCTCGGCAAGAAGTAGATCATTATCGTTGATTACCCGCTCCCGCCCCCATGTCCAACAGGTTTTTGTGCCATCCGGGGCATCTGGATATACCTCGACAGTGAACTCACCGCCGGGTGTGGTCGAGACTCCTCCGCTTGTCGGCGACACATAAAGGGGGTAGTAGAGGTTGGGCCTAGTCTGCGGGTTGAATGCCTGGTTCCGGTTTCTCAGCCCCAACAGCCGAAACGGGCCGCCCTCGTCCGATCGTTGATACTCGTCCGCCATCCGACCGTCCTTCGCAATGCCCGTGATCGCATCAGACGCAGCGTTTCTCACGAAAACGAGGATCGACTCATGCGTCTTGGCCACGAAGCGGTCGAGGTGGCGTCCTCTCGGATTCACCTGCACCGCCAACTGCGCTACAAAGTTATTTGCACCGAAGACTTCGTCACCAAGCCTGCGGAGGTTGGCGCTCTCGTTGTCATCAATGGAGATAAAGAGCACTCCATCGTCCGCGAGCAAATTCCGCGCCAACTTCAGTCGCGGGTACATCATGCTGAGCCAGTCAGAATGGAATCGTCCGTTGGACTCCGTGTTGGCGACGAGTCGGTTACCTGCATCGTCGACCTGTCCAGATTTGGCCAAGTACTCTTCGGTTGTCTCGGCGAAATTGTCGTCGTACACGAAGTCGTTACCGGTGTTGTATGGAGGATCAATATAGATGAGCTTGACCTTGCCGAGGTAGGACTCCTGAAGCAGCTTCAGAGCCTCGAGGTTGTCGCCTTCGATGAAGAGGTTACGCGTGGCATCGAAGTCCACCGACTCATCGCGGACCGGGCGAAGGGTCTTCGCGATGGGTGCGTTTGCGGCGAAGAGCGCCTCACGCTTGCCGGGCCAATCGAGCTGATAGCGCTCCTGCGGACCCTCAATAATGTGAGCGGACAGCTCCTGTCGCAGCAGGTCGAAGTCGATCGCCCTCGTGGCGTTACCGTCGTCGTCACGTCCCTCGGTGATGACTGTGGGGAACAGTTCGGCGATCTTGTCGATATTCCGCTCAGTCAGGTCGGGTGAGTGCATCAGCAGTTTGTCCACGGGGTGTCCTCGGTAATAGGAGTTGCAGTGTCAATAAGGAGGGCAAGCTCAGCCGTCTTTGCCCGGAGCTGGCGCCGTAGTTCCACTTTGCGGTTGAACTGCGGTTCGGTTCGGAGCTTCTTTTCCAGGGCAGCGACGTCGCGTTCGAGCTTGCTTGCCTGACGCAGCCTGTCGGTTGCCGCCACCATGTTCTCTCCAGGGCGCGTCGCCATGGGCAGGATTGGCGTCAGAAGGCCAGCGTAGAGTCCGGCTAGATCGAGGGAGGGAGGTAACGGGGCCCGCTGCGCGTCGGGCGCATGCCATTCCGTAGTGAAGTAGGCGCTGAGCCGCGGGCTCGCGGCGTCGAGCTGCTTGTGAGACGCGACCATACGCGTGCTGCCAGTGGGGCGGCTGATCTCGAAGATGATAGGGAACGGCACGGCCCTGTCGATGACGGTGAGTACGTCTTCGCTGACATCATCCGCCTTGACCTCGATACTGAAGACCTGGATCTCGGGCACGGACTCGTCACCGCGGAGGTTGATGGTCTCGTCAGCGAGCTTGTACGCCCAGATGATGCGATGGACCTCGGAGACGAATTTGTCGCGCACTGTGGCTGGGATGGTCGAATGCTCGTAGAACTTGCTCTTGGGCACAACTCGGCCGAACTTGGCGGCCGCAGGCCAGCGGTACAGCGGCGCGCTCATTCTGCCGCCGTAGCGGGGTTCACAATGGCGAGAAAGGCGATCAGTTCGAAGTCGTCGAGCCCGCCGATGGTCTGGGTTAGCGCGGTTGTGTGCCCGGCGGTAAAGAGGCTGTCGAGGTCACGTTCCTCGGTCACGTCGATCATGGAACGGATCGCGGCCGTGAGCAGCTCCGAGTATCGGCTCATGTCTGAGCCTTCGAGCGTGGAGGCGTTGAAGGCCCGGCAAACGTCAGCGACGGGTTCGTCGTGCGCGCGGCATCCTGCGCGGATGAGGTCCAGCATACGCTTGACCTCGGTGTGGTCGGCGATCACGTTGCCCTCGTTGTCTAGGTAGACAAGGTAGTGCGGGTGCAGACGGTTTCCACGGTTGATTGTCTCGTCGGCGTTGACATTACGTAGCGCGAAGAGGACGCCGGCCCGCAGGCCAATATCTGGCCGCGCGGGGACGACAGCGTGCAGGCCCTTAGGGGCGGCGGTGAGGTCGCCGTACTCCTTGACATAGCCAAGCAGGTCCATGCGGAATTCATTGAGACCAAGGTCCGTGATGGACACGCCGGTGCGCACGTCCTCCAGCTCGATGACCTCGTCCTGCAGCTTGCGAAGCTGTTCCTTCCGGAACGCGGTGTCGCTTGACTCCTGGGTAAGTACGTTGTCGTCCGCGGTCGCGGCGAGGTCGGCGATCACCATGCGGTTCTCGACGCGTTCCTTGAGGTTGATGTACTCATCCAAGGAGATGTCCGGCCAAAAGTTTACGAGTTGGATGTGCGCGTTCGTGGAACCGATGCGATCGATGCGACCGAACCGCTGAATGATCCGCACCGGGTTCCAGTGAATGTCGTAGTTGACCAGATAGTCGCAATCTTGGAGGTTTTGTCCCTCGCTGATGCAGTCGGTGCCGATGAGCACCTCGATTTCACGCTGCTCGTTCGGCATGGCAAGGTGGCGAGACTTCGACCTCGGTGAAAACAGGGTGAGCACTTGCTGGAAGCTGAAACCCTTGCCGAGCGTAGTTCGGGGGTTGCCCTGCCCGGTCACCACCGCCGTGTCCATGCCCTCCCGCGCGAGTTGTGGGGCGAGTTCGCGATAGAGGTAGGCGGCGGTGTCGGCGAAGGCCGAGAAGATGAGAACCTTTCGGTTGCCCGCATTGATTGGCGTGGCAATCTTGCTTTGGATGCGCTGCTTTAGTGCCTGGAGTTTCAAGTCGTGCTGCGCAGTAACGACGCTGACCCCTGCCAACAGTTCAGCGATCACGCCCGCGTCATGAGCGAGGTCACGCCGCCAGGATTCGATGTCCATATCGGCGAGGTCGATCTTTACCTTTGTGCCGACGGTGCCGCTAGAGGGGAACTCAAAGTCGTCGTCATCGGCTTCAAGGTCGCCGACGGACGCCGCGAGATCGTCAACCGAACTGACGTGATTGTCGATCGCAGAAAGTGCCTGCCCGACTGTTCCGCCGAGCTTGGTGAGGGTGATCCGGAACGCCTCGACTGAACTCTCGAGCCGTTTGAGCAGGTTCACCGTCATTAGCTTTTGGATGCCGCGCTCACGGTTCGCATGCCCGAGGTTGGCCATGCTTCCGCTGGCTGCTGGGTCGTAGAGCAGCTCGTACTTCTCTAGCCTGCTCGGGAACACGTAGGTCAGCGGTGCATAGACCGCGAGCGTTAGTGACGACAGCCGCTCGAACATTTCGTTGAAAGATGGTACTCCGGCTAGGTCGGTAAGCGGCGATCGCACTGACTCTGGCGGGAACCTTTCAGGGAATGCTCCAATGTCTGAGGTGTCGTAAAACGCCTGGATTTGCCTGCGGGAGCGGGCGATCGTCACCGCGTCGAGCAGCTCAAAGAAGTCGAAGTCCAGCCTGGAGAGAATCGCGTCGGTAGTGCGCTGCTCGGCGGGGAGCTTTGACCACTCGTTGAATACCCGCTGAGTTTGCCGGAATACTTCCTCAACTGTCGTTGAGATGCCTAGCTTGGCTGACAGGTTCTGTGAGTCGCCTTCATAGGCCAGCGCGAGCTGGTTACGAAGGTCGGTGAAGTGGTTGTTCACCGGTGTCGCCGACAGCATGAGCACCTTGGTCTTCACACCCTGCTGGATGACCTGCCGCATAAGTCGCCCGTAGCGGGTCTCTTTCTCGGTGGTGAAGTCAGCGTTACGGAAGTTGTGTGACTCGTCGATCACGACGAGGTCGTAGTTGCCCCAGTTCACGCGGTCCAGCGGGATGCCAAGCGACTCACCACGAGTGCGCGAAAGGTCCGTGTGGGCGAGCACGTCGTAATTGAAGCGGTCGGACGCGAAGATGTTCGTCGTCAAGTTTGCGTTGTAGTTCGTCCAGTTCTCAGCCAGCTTTTTCGGCGCAAGCACGAGCACCGACTTGTTACGCAGCTCGTAGTACTTGATGACCGCAAGCGCCGTGAAGGTCTTGCCCAGGCCGACGCTGTCGGCGAGGATGCAACCGTTATAGGTCTCCAACTTGTTGATCAAGCCCGTCGCGGCGTCGCGCTGGAAGTTGTATAGGCTCTTCCAGATCGCACTGTCCTGGTACCCAGTCAGATCGTTGGGCAGCACGTCCTCGCTGATGTCGTCGAGGAACTCAGCGAACAAATTGAACAGGATCAGGAAGTAGATACGCGCCGGTGAGTTTTCCGCGTACACAGACGCGATGTGGTCGTGTACCGCCTCGGTCACGTCTTCAAGCTGTGCGGAGTTGTGCCAGATCTGGTCGAAGAGCTGCATGTACTGCGATGTCATCGGTGCGTCATCGAGCTTGGTGACCATATTGGACACAGCGTTGCCGCGTTCATAGCCAAGATCTGCTGATGTGAAACCTTGGAGCGGCAGGTACGCCGCCTTATCGTCAACGATGGCGAACTGCTGCATAGGAGCGGCCGTCTTGTTCGATCGGAACCTCACTTTGCGCCGCACCCACTCAGCACACTCGCGTGCGATGGCCCGCTGAGTCATCTTGTTGCGCAGACGAATCTCAAACTCGGAGCCGTACAACGTCGACTCGCCATTCCGGCCACGCGGGATGAAGAACTCGCGCTGTTCCTTTGGGAGTCTGTCTGTTGCTTTGGCGGTCACGAAAGAGGGCGAGGTAAAGATGAATTTCAGTTCCTCTAGGTGCTCCAGCTCTTTGCGTAGAGCCTCGAACGCGAAGATCGAGAAAGAAGACGCTGCGATACGCAACCTCGAACCCGTGGCAATCTCTGCCTTGAGATCGTCGCCAAGCAACTCGTTAACGTTATCGATGATCTGCACGGGCCGTCATTCCCCCTTGTCTGACGAACTCGGTGACTCCTCAGCCGCACCGCCGCTGCGCACCCACTCATCAACTTCGGTGATCTGGAACTTCCAAAGACGACCAACCTTATGAGCTGGCATACCCTTATTAGCAATCCAGGAGTAGACGGTGTCCTTGATCACGCCAAGATGCTCAGCGACCTCCTCAGCGGACATCCAGGACTCCGTCATCCATACCTTTCTGACCCAGTTTCTCCGAGTTTCTCAAGTCAAGTGCCAGTGTATCCCTTCGCACTGGGCCCAGAGTGGCTTGTCCATGGGTCTTTCGCGACGGGCGGCATAAAACGCGCACAGCACGGCCAGCCGCCTCCTCTCTTCCTGTCCGGCGAGCCGCCCAAGAGGGCGAATCGTGCGTTATGCCGTCGACTCCGCCCTCTGGGTTCCCCGTTTCACCGCACTTGCGCCTTGAGACTCGCATTTGTCCGTTATGCTTGCTCTCTCTGCTTACATAGGCTGCAACTCCGGATCCGGAGCTGTGGAACTGCGTAGAAGAGGTTGCGCGCGAGTGGCGGAACGGCAGACGCGCTGGCTTCAGGTGCCAGTGTCCGAAAGGGCGTGGGGGTTCAAATCCCCCCTCGCGCACGCATTGTGGTGAGTCGATACATCCTTCACGGATGAGTCGGGTAATCGCGTATACCCCGGTCTTCGGACCGGGGTATTTTTCTTGTCCTGGCCCAAGGTTTCCGGGCTAGGACTTCAGGTGCTCCAGCGCCGTGGACGACTGCATCTTTGAGAACACTTCTAGCGCCCGGGTGATTAGTTAGGGGCCCCGTTAGAGACTTGCTCGTAGTCGAATTCCTGTTGCCTGCCCGCGCTTACGTGCTCAAGACTTTTAGCACTGTGATGGACGTTTTCGGCCGGGACGATTTGTGGGTAGTGATGGTTTCCTGGAGCCCTCCGAGTTCTTCATATTCCTGGTCCCAGGCACCCTTCAACATGTCCAAGGCATACCGGAGTTCTGATGTGTCGTTCAGGTAGGAAGCCTCCGTCGCCCACAGGGCACCTTTCCCCACGATGCCCATCATCCCCGAGGCGCTTGTGTAGTGATTCCTTGGAGCTGGGACACGGTGCAGCCATCACGCCAGCAGAGACTCTCAAACGGGTACATTCCGGCGCAATTTCAGAAGTTATCCCTGAGCAGCAACTCCGTGCCGCCAGTGGCTCAGACTTTCCATAACGTACGGAGATGGATAATGAGATGGCTGGTCTGTGAAACCGGGATCCAGAGATGAGCTGAAGCGGCTGGAAGGCTTCGATGACGCAAATGAAACACAGGGCACCGCATCCGGAATGGGTGCAGATGTATCAGCGGGGAGTCCCGTCCGCGAAGATCGCAGCCGAGGCGGGCGTGGCCGCAAACACCGTACGCTACCACCTCCGCATAGCAGCACAGGCGGCGCCATCCATCAGGGACGAACACAAAGCATCTGTCGGCTCAGTCACCAGGAACACCCCCGCGGGAGTTCGGAACATGAACGACATCATCGCGCTCTACAAGGCAGAAGGCAGGCTCCCCTCTACAGGCGCGGCTTCTGCCAGGGAGCGAACCTTGGGTGTATGGCTCCACCGCCGCCGGCAGGACTACGCCCAGGGGACCCTCTCCGCTCTATACAGGGAAGGCCTTAGTGCCATTCCCGGATGGAACAATCCGTCTACCCGCAAAGTCGAAGACGAAGCGCGATGGGACAGGCGTCTAGTTGAGGTCAGGGAGTACATGGGCCGAGGCAACGACTGGCCCCGGCACAAGAAAGCCGACACTGAAGAAGAAAGGATCCTAGGCGTCTGGCTCCATATCCAAAGGATCAAGCACCGCAATCACGGACTCGACCACAACAGGGAAGCCAGGCTGAATGCTGCCCTTCCCGGGTGGCGCTGGGGACGAGCACCGGGGCGGCTTCCCCGTCTCTAGCCCGCTCAACGACGCCCTGAACCGGGAGGGACCCGGGAACCTCCCCAACGTGCTCAAGGAGATGGCTCCGCGGCTGGCCCTCGTGGCCGGTGTGATGACCGGCTTTGTCGGCACGGGCCCTGTCCCGCCTGCCCCTTATCGGCGGCCTGTTCAAATTCATCAACGTGCCGATGGGCATTTTCATGGCCCTGCTGGCCACCAGCGCCCCCCTCCGGGACGCCGGGCACATCGCCATCGTCATCGCGGACAACGGCAACGGCTCCATCAACGTCCTGTCCCAGAACCCCGGCCCGACGCACAAGGTGAACCTGCTGAAGACCGGGCTTCAGGGCTAACGTTATACCTCGCACGACTTATTGCACGGTGAAGGTCCCCCAACTGCAGCCAAGCCAGACGTATGGCCGTGTCCCACTTCCTTAGGAGTGGGACATCCTGCCAGTGTCGCTCCCGCGCCTGGGAACATAGGGAACTTAGCGTCATCTGCGCGTCCCGGAGGTTATGCCAAAATACTGGTCTTTCGCCCTCGTCCAAAGTTGAGTTTAGGGACGATCCGGTGGCAGCCGGCGCTCACGCCCCGTTAGGTTGGTCCGCACTTTTCATAAGCTCTGACTTCGCATCACTTTCCTGGGTGGAGTGTTCAGTTTCAGATTCGCGCCGAGACCGGATCTGATCTGCAAATCCCAAAAAGGAGTCTTCCACAGCGGTACCGATGGCCTTGGGGGCAGCTGCTACTCCCGTCGTGACAGCCGTCGCTGCGCCGACGACTCCGCCGCTGACTTCTTGGGCCAGGTCCAAAATTGATTCGTGCCAGGCGCGGCGGTCCGTGTGCTGGGATATGGCGGGCATGCCGAAAGCGTCGGAAAACGCGCTGAGAAGCGCTCGGATCTTCTCGGTTGACTTTTCCAGTCTGGTTGCAGCAAAGGGGCTGGCAACACGATGGAAGGCTTCTACCCGTCCGGCACTTTCAGCAGCGTTTGCAAGGGCTTGGACCGTCTCTTTGGTCTTCGCCAGAAGATCCTCGTTAGCCCGCTTCACTTTTGCCGCCTGGCGCACCGCTGACGCCTCGTCCTGTGTTCTGGCGTGAGCTATTTCCAGCGCGTCCATGCGCGCCATGTTTGCGAGACAGATAGCGGCGAGCACGAGCCAGTGCTGGAGTTCCCCATTACTCGCCAGCTCAGCGCTTTCCAGTTTTTTCTTGAGAGGCTCGGCCGAAAGTCCTTGCGTCAGGGTGTCGATGTGCCCGAGAGCTGTGTTGAGCAGCTGGGCTAACTCTGTCGGGTGAGAGTCTATCTGGCCCCAATCTGTGGCGGTGATTGTCCCCGTCTCTTCGAAGTCCCTATAGATTTTTGAAAGCACGTGTGTGATGCCTTGAACGTTGCCCATCTCCCTGGTGCGGCTGTCCTGCAGCACGCGGTCGAGCTTAACGTCCAGCCTCTTGACCAAGTCCTCAAGGTTCTTGATGGCCATGCGCAGAGCCATGGCGGCGGCAAGGGCATGGGCGTTAGCTACTGACGCTGGATTGATTCCGTTCGCTTGGACGAGATCAACGAAGGTTTCAAAGCGGCCTCCTTCCCCACGTATGGCTGCACTGAAAACGCCGTTGGCAGGAGGATTGAAGGAGCTAAATTCCTGAAATTTGGCCAGCGATTCTGGAGTCATTTGGAACCAGTTTCCCTTTGCCGTCATTCCGACAGCGCCCAAGCCGCTCACTGCTGCCGCTGTATCGGCAATGGCCTGGCCCACGGGAACCGCCGCTGTGGGATCGACGTCCAGGCGTTCGAATAATGCCGCAAGGGCAGCCGGGTCCCCCACCGCAATGGCGGATTCTCCTTCAACATGCAGTGCAATTTCCCCGGTGTCTTCTGGCTCCATAGGAGCATTCTCACACAGTGCTAATCTCGCTTGACCAACCACTGCAGTTACGGAGAACACCATGGCGGGAAAACAGGACAAAGCAATTGGCCTGTTGAAGAACAGCGGGACGAAGGCGAAGGCCGGCGGAGCGAAGCTTTACTCCCTCGCCAAAGACCCTGTCGTGCAAGCAAAAGCGAAGAAGCTGGCTGAAGAAGGTCAAAGGTTGTACCGCGCAGCGACAAGCCCGGAGGCCAAGCAGGCGTACAGGCAGGCAGCGGAAATTCTGAAGAAGGCACGGAAGAAGTAGCCGTCAAGGCTACGTGCCCTCCAATACTGTTCCTGGTCTAGGGGGTAGGCTCGGCAAAAACGTTCGCTGCTTACCGAAGGATCTCATTGCCTCTAGAAATCGGCCTCTGGCGCGTGACTGATAAGGCGGTCCAACTAGCACCCGCCAAGATGCCCTTGGAATCCCGCCTCGAACAGCTCATCCTGGACGATCCCGCCATCCTCGAGACTGAACTACTTCTGATCGGCCATCAAGTCTTAACCGGTCACGGAAAATTCATCGATATCCTCGGCATCGACGTCGACGGGACGGTTCACATTGTTGAGCTCAAGAGGGACAGGACTCCCCGTGAGATCGTCGCGCAGGCGCTGGACTACGCATCCTGGGTGCAGGGCCTGTCGAACGAAGACCTGCGGGACATCTTCCACAAGCACAACCCCGGCACAGATTTCGATGTCGCATTCGCCGAGCGCTTCGGCGGGACACCGACCCCGGATGATCTCAATGAGGCCCACTCGATTACTGTTGTGGCCAGCGATCTGGATGACAGCACCGAACGCATCGTTCAATACCTAAGTGCCACCTACGCGGTCCCGATCAACGTCATGCTCTTCCGCTACTTCACGGACCAGGGCAACGACTACCTCGCGCGAACCTGGCTTATCCCCGCGACGCAGCAGGCCGTGCCATCCAGCGGAGGAGCGCACCAGCGGTCTACCAAAGCCGCGTGGAATGGCTCCGACTGGTATGTGGCATTCGGCCTGGAAAACTCAACACGCAGTTGGGACGATGCACGGAAATACGGCTTCGTTTCCGCCGGCGGCGGCGAGTGGTACTCCAGATCTTTGCGGAAACTCCCCGTCGGTGCCCGCATCTTCGTATACGTCCCCGGCCACGGCTACGTTGGCGTCGGAACAGTCACCGGACCGGCGCAGCCGGCACTGGAAGCGACACTCAAGGAAAACGGGGGAGATCGATCATTCAGTCAGCTGGACCTCAGCGGTGATTACGGATTGCTCAACACTGCCGCTGGCCAGGATGGCGTTGACACTTATGAGTACATAGTGCCCGTTTCATGGGAACGAACGGTTGATCTTTCGGAGGCTTTTTGGCTTAAGGGGCTCTTCGCAAACCAAAACAGCGCATGCAAGCTGCGCCACGAATTAACGCTTACAGAAGTGTCCAAGGCGTTCCGTTTGGACGCCAACAAGGCCACGCCCGATCACAGCAGCAGGCCAGGGACTACGTCCGTTCGCTAACCTCCATTCGCGAACCGCATTGGGGGCAATCACGATATGACTCGAGAAACAGCGCAGACACTCACTGTGGCCGGCCATGTCCGCACTTTAGAAGAGGCAATGGCGGTTATGCAGAAATATCCGCGGAAGACGCCTGCCGCGTTTGATTATTTGGGTGCTGGACAGCCAGGGCACCTCACGGCTCAGGAAGTCATCCGAACCCGCAAGATCAGTTCCCGGATCTCGAACAAGGAAGTCACCTTCTTCGTTGAGACAGCGGCAACGGCACCGTGGGTGAATCCAGCCGCTGACCTCGGCAACGCGAACCCAGATCTCGTTGCTGTCGACGAGAGATTGTTCTCCGAGATGACTGATCTCTACTGGCATTTCGCTCAAAGTGCTCCCAGCGGCGTGAGCTTCGCGAAGATTTCAAAGGTCTTGCACCTAAAACTCCCGCACCTTTTCCCCATCCTGGACAGCCACGTAGCGCGCTCCTATGCCCCGGCGGCAAAGCGGCTCCGAAGGGATTACCCGCAGTTCGGATGGCGTCGACGCACGTGGATCGCCGTACGCAATGACCTACTCGAGGCGCGCGCGTCCGGAGCGTTAGACGAACTGCGGCGCCAACTTCGCTCATACGAGTCGGCGGACACCAACAGGCAGCGGGAGGTCCGGCTACTGGACGGGCTGACGGATCTCCGCCTTCTGGACATCCTGGTCTGGTAGAAGTGCCTGTCGCGTTTCCCGGCTACTGCAACCGTCCCAAGATCGTACCGAACCAATTGAACCTCGCCGCGCATTAGCGACCTGCGCCAGCCACGGGACTTTGAGGTACACCGAATGAAGAGCATTCATTGTCGCTCATAGGCTGTGCTGTGCTGCTGTTTCAACCGAGAGGTTTATTTCCTCTTCTGCGGCGATGCCGCGATCCCGACGGCCGTGCGGGCAGTATCGGTTGGTTGTTTCCCGAACCGGAGACTTCTGGGATCCCCTGTATGATCGCGGAGGCTCGAATAAAGAGTTCGAGATCTGGAGCCTTTGGGGGACTGAATTGATAAGAAGAGTTGGCCTGTTCGTTGTTGCAATCCTGCCGGTAGCGGGCTGTTCCACAGCCACTCCCACGGCCGCGCCAACGGTAACGGTAACAGCAACCCAAACTGTCACTGCGTCGCCAGCTTTAATCACCCCGCCTGCCGCGCCAGCCAGTGCGGGCACCCGAGTCAAAGTGAAGGAAACCGGGGCCACAGCTACCTTCTTCCAGTACAAGCAGATTCGGGACGAATACAACCAGGACATTGGAGCCTTCGAGGTAGAGGTTTGTCTCGGTGCCGACCCGAAGGACGGCGAGTCAACGCCCTCTGTCTCTTCCCAGAGATGGAGTCTCCGTGATTCCAACAACGGCGTCTATGAGCGGTCAACCGGATATACCGGCGACCCTGTCACTCCGATGTACCCAGACGGCGGTGCCATGAACTGGGGAGAATGCGCACGAGGATGGATCATCATGCCCATCATCGACGGAACACGCATCACTGAAGCCCGCTATATAACGTCAGACGGAAAAGTCTTTTCTTGGAAGGTTTAAGCGCGGATACCGGTCCCGCAACCTGCTGTTTCACAGCTGTTTTGATTTACAGGAGCCCATAAATCGCTGTGGTTGGTTGAATCGCAGCGGTATTTGGCATTGTTCTGTCGGCGCCTATGAGTCCGCGTGCGCCAGCGCCCGCGTTAGCGAGGAGACACTGACGCTAAGCCTTTGAGCCGTCTCCTTCAGAGTCTTTCCCTCGCTCCTTGGCTGCCGGGCGGTTTCCAGCTTCCTCGGCGTCATGGTCGAGGGCGGCCGCCAAGTCGACCGCGTGCTTTTGCTGCCGCGAGGCCGGCTTTGGTTCTTTCTGACAATCGTGATCGTTCGTATTCTGCGAGGAAGCGAACATGTCAAAGATGAGCTTGCCGTGAGCGCTGGTGGTATCAAGCCACGGTTCAGCCAGAGACCGGAACCCTATCCCCCGCTGGCCCAGCACCGTCACGATGTCTGCCAAGTCTGCTGTGCTGCGGCCCAGCCTTGTCAGATCAGCAACCATCAAGACGTTGCCTGGCTGCAGATAATCCAGACAGTCCTGCCACCGCTCCCTCGCCTGCGTGGCCCCCGACACATATTCTTGGAAAACTCGGACGGCCCCTGCCGCCACCAGTGCGTCGACCTGAGAATTGAGAGATTGCCCCCGGGTACTGACCCTCGCGTAGCCGATTACGTTCCCCGACACGTCAAAAACCCTCCGTTTGGCGTTGTGACGATTTTCTTTTCGGCAGCCGGTTTTGACTAAATATGAGCCTCCTAGGGGCAGGAATGGGAGGCCGGGCCGGGGGTGGTCAGAAACGACCGTTATTGACCCGTCCACTTTGCCCACCGAGTTTGAGCTAAGGAGAAGCTCTCCCCTTCCTTTCCGCGCGTAGGTCTTCGTTGGTGCATGGGGTGAAGCCGCCAAGAAGTGCATGATGAGCGTGCTGCAGCGCCCCGAGCCTCACCCGTCGGTCGGCTGCGGGCATCGACGCTTCCTGGGCAACTTGCCGCTCCGCACCTCTGCCCAGCCGCTCGCCCGACGGAGTCTGTTCGGCCTCCAGTGCCGCGATCGGGGTGGTGAGCTTCGACCAGACTGACGTGTCTCATAACTAACGATGAGCACTCGATTCTTGCCAGAAGATTGCAAGACATAGTTACGAGAAATTCCCTCGCTAGCTCATACCCAGGATTCCGCCGAAAATCTGTGGCAATGCAGGCGAGGGCAGTATTCACTCAATGAGACGTCTCCTTTCCCAAGGGTTTTGAGACAGTTTGGAGCGTAGCGGTTAGGGCACCTTCACCGTGCTTTTCATCGTGCGGGGTAAACGTGCGTAGGAAGGCTGGCAACAGTGCCGAGGGAAGAATCGATGCCGGTTGCGCGTTCGACGACCGGCTTCCGGGCGGACATCGGCGTCGGTCGGTAGACCATTTGGGGTCGCTCGTCCCATCATCCGAAGCTCTCCGGGGCCCTGGCGTCGGGCTTGTGAGGTTTGGTACCGCAATCCTGCCGCAGGAGACGGGAACTGGATCGTCTCGGTGATAGAGACCGATGTCGAGCGCGACAAATCCGTCGTGCGGGCCGCCACTCTGAGTCACCTGTATTGGAGCATCTGGGGCGGACTCGAACGCAGCCGGGAGGCATGGCCTCCCGGCTGCGTTCGACGGAGGAGGGTTATTTCCCACTCCCCATTAATTCCAGTTCACGATGGCGGGACAGCTGCAAAATGTCTGGTGTCGGGCCGTGCCGCTTCGAGCTGGATCAGTCATCCCCGTCTAAGACGGAACGGGCATTTCCTGGTTTTGCTCTGAAAGGGGGTCGAGTTGTTCGATGCCCTCCGGTTTGATGAGGAGGACGCGTGCGGTGGAGATGTCATAGGACCTGTTCTCCAACATGGGGTGAATCTCCGTTGGCCGCCAACAATAGACTGGGTAGGTCCGGGCGACAAACCTACGAACTCACTATCCTTCGAAGAAGCTGACGCTCGCGAGGCACTGCATTAGCATACTTCAGCGCTTTACCAACCTTCCCCCTCCGCAAGACTGAGACTCCCCTCGGACTTCGTGCGGGTTATCCTGACCGACTAGCAGACCGGGCGGCGGGTGCCTTTCAGTTCGCCGCCCTCGTCCGGCCCGTCAGTGCGGCAGGGGGAACCTTGCGCGGGGGCGGGCCGTTCACTATCTCGGGATGGTCAACGCCGCTTCCATGCTCAGGACCACGAATCACCGGAATTGAGCCGAAACCGTAAGCTAACGTCATGACCGCGTGGAGCTTTCTTGTCCAGGACCGATCTTGGCGAACAATAGTGATCCCCTGGGGCACAGACTTCAACTCACGCTTGCGAAGTGCCGTCGCGGACGCGCCCCCTGAAATAGCTAATCCGGCAATCCCTTCGGAACTTGATAGATACCGGATCACGAACGATGGTTCGCTTAGCCTCCTGGACTCGCGTCAGGTCGAGTCGAACGGTCTGTTGCCCTTCCACATCTGCGCCACGGCGTTCCAAAGTTGGGCTCCCGCCGAGGAGGAACTCCTCGACTACCAGCGGCAGTGGATAACGCATCCCGAGGACACCTTGGAATTTCGGCTAGTCGATAATTACCTTTACGCTCTCATCTGCGTTTACCAATTCAATCTGGCGAACCTCTCTCTGGTTGACGAGTCGAGCGACTTCTTATTGCTCCAAGGTGCCCAGTCGAGCGTTCAGAGGGTCCGTGGCCTACTCCAGCAGGCGATCCCATTCGAGGCGTCCCTAAGGGATGACCTCAACGGCTTTCCTTGCCCGACCGAGCAGGTTCGCAACGCCGTCGAGCGTGCCACCGCCACCCACGCCGCAAAGATACCAATATCGCCCTTATCGCCCTTTGCTCGGCTGCATCAACCTGCATATCCTCTGCATCGACCTGCATCTCCTCTGGATGATTAAGTCCTATTCGGTTCAGTGGTCGTAGGCCGTCAGGGAGCGTTTTTGGAGGTTCGCTGGTTTCCGGTTGTGTCCATGACGGTTCGGCGCACGATCAGGCGGTCGACCAAACTCCAGAACACGTAGGCGGGGCCGCTACAGTTGTCCAACGAAAACCAGTGCAGCAACCCCGACATGCTCTAGAACAGCCCGGTGACGTGGACACGTCCTGAAGCGAGTGCCGGTCCCAGAAGGGGGTGGGTTTCGAGTTTCCGCATTTGCGCCGCGACGTTGACCATGCTCTGATGCCCGCGCGACAGCAGGAGAGCTGCACGTAAGCCCATCCCCTTGCGGCTGCACCAAGCGCCAAATAGCGCCGCGAAAAAGCCGCCATTTATCGCCGAAAGTCACATTTTTCCGGAGGCTTGCCGGAGCAGGTCAGAAACGGTCGTTTTAGAGAGAAACCCGCCGCAGTCTGAGGAACCCCGGCTGCAGACCGAGACTCCCCACGCACTATTTAACAAGCTGGTCGTATTTGACTCGCCTGTCGGAGCGCAACAGCCTGTCGGCGTGGGCACCGCTATCGTGGCAAGCATGGGGTATCAAGAGAAGATGGTGGTGGATCACAAGCATCCTGCTCCGGCGCCGTGAACAGCGTGAATAGACAGTCCCGCAAGCGCGAGTCCGCACGAGCTACTTTGTTTTTGCCGTGGTCCTCTTATGCGTCACGCTTGCCTTCGTCCTCTTCGGAAGGCTCGATGCTCCTTGGCAGGCGTCCGCAGCCCTGGCTGCTGGGGTTGCGTTGGGGATTTGGCTCTTCCGCTTCGGGTCGCGTCACGCATGGGTGTCGCTGCTATGCCTATTCGCGGCACTCGGAGTTTGCGTTGTCCTTTTTTATGAATGCGAATACGGTCGGTTCCGCGGGTATCGCATGGTTCGGAGCCTTCGTCGCCGGAACCAACCTGGGCGCGGCATGGAGGTTAGTCGCGAAGAAGTCGAAGGCAAGGGCTGTAAGGATCCCAAGGTCCTCGAATGCCCGCCCTCGCTGGGATCAGGCTGATCTAGATCCGGTCGGCTTCTGGCCGGCATGCTTCCAGATTTCTTCCTGGAGTGCATGGGCGAAAAACTCCGGAATAGGCGACTGCGTGTTTGCCGACTGTAGCCAGTAGTTTCCAGTCAGTCGCCCGTAGTCGTTGAAGTCAATTTCGGCTGTCCATGTCGAGAGACCGCTGTTAGATCGCACCTCGAGCAGGACAGTGACTCCAGTGGTTGTGATTCGAGAAATACGCGGTGTGTGCTCTGCTATCCGCGTCGAAATCGCGACGAAATCCTGCTGGGTTAGACGATCATCGAACGTCATCGGGGTGCTTTTCCGGCGTATGGTCTCCTGAGCGGATCGATAGGTCTGGACGATGCCACCGCCGATGAGGGCAGCGACTCCGCCTACCAATAGCTTGTCCAAAAAGCCCACGATGTCTCCGATCTACGTTCCCCTTGACGATATACCCACTAGGAACTTCGCACCCGACGCCCGGTAGTCGATCCTCTTGCAGGCTGCAACAAGCGCCAAATAGCGCCGTGAAAAAGCCGCCATTTACCGTCGAACGTCACACCCTTTGGGGGGTCGGAGTACCGACCCCCAGCAGCCGGCCCACTGGCCCTTGCACACAGCCGAGGGCCGTTAGCTAACCTTTCAGCTGAGATGTTCGACAAGCTGGATAAGTCAGTCGATTCTGGCTAGTTGGCAGCCGACGGCCACTCACGGTTTAGCTGCAAGCAGGCTGGCAACTTGGCTATGTGCCCGAACGTGCCTTTGGACATCTCGATCCAAGACGCTCAGCAGCCAAAATAGCTCGCGATGGGCCTTGTTTACGGTAGTGAGGTTGGGCTCGTGATGAGCGAGCCGGTTTCTTACGTCGTTGAGGGTACGAAGACGGCTGTAAACGTCTTGACGAGCGATACCTTGAGCAAAGGCATTTCGCAGCGCATTCGTCCATATTGTGGGTTCAAATCGAGAATGTAGAAGCTCCACCCACACACCGAACGTAAGATCTGCGACGATACGGCCTGCATCTGTGGGGGACAGTTGTTGGCTCGTATGGCCACATTTGAACTTGACGCGGGCATCATGAAGTCGACCTCGAAGCCATTCGTTGGCGTCATAGCTGGTGCCGGCCTTGTTTGTGGTCATCGCGACTGGAAACAAAGTCAAAGCAGTCGGCGCTGCGAGCCAAGTCAATGAAGGCTGGACCAGAGTGCTCAGTTCCCTGTGCAGTGCATTTCTGAGCGCTACTTCCACATGCGCAAAGTCGTGGAGAAGCGCGGCATTGACAGCCGTATTCCATTGATACAAATCAAAAGCTCGCTGGGTGTTGTTGCCAGCCGCGCGAAGGTAAGTCTTGAACCGATCGATCGTCAGCCAATCCTGCACCCAAGGTGCGTAAGTAGACGCATTGGGATGCAATCTGGTCGCCTTTCCGATACGATCAAGGGGCAAGTTCAGGATAGCCTCTGGCGGACACGCTCCGGCATGTTACCTGTAACGCATAACTTGGTCGCCTCGGTATTCCGTCTTTGAGCGGACCCGGGGCGTTCCCATTTTTAAGGCTTCACGTAGCGCCAACTGAAGCAAAGCTTGGTATCGAGCAGCGGTTACCCCGCAGCGAAGCGAAGCACAAGATCGATCCGACGATGCACAAAGTCGCTTCCGTCTCGTGGCTCCGATCTACGCTAGCGAGCCGCTGAGTGACCGGCACAATCGCAGTGGCATAAGGTGTTCCGGTGTCTGATCTGGAATCCCTTGCCCTCTCCGTCCCTTCGAGCACGGTGGTCTCTGAAGAGCCGGCTTTCCGCGCTTCCCTCACTCTGGGTCATGTGCTTAGTGGCATTGGTGCGGACTACGACCCGGCGATTCGGCTCGAGGACGTCCACGTCATCCGCCACACTTTTAAGCCAAGTGATCCCGATGCACTGCGCGGGCCGGAGGATCTGACCCAGGAGCGAGTCCTCGCCTACACCAGAGAGCAAGACGTTCCGCCCCGTTTTCCCGCGCATCCTCCCCGATACTGGGTGATCCTCATTGCCGATGGCGGGCGCCGCTCCCGTCTTTGGGGTACCTACGAGAACTATGGCGAGGTGGAAACAGCATCCTCCAAGAATTACAGATGCTTCGACCTGCGCCCCACAGAATTCCTTGCGCCCCTTAACGACCGGCTCGTGATCGAGTGGGATAATCCCCGGAGCTGGCACCGAAACGCCGGCTCAGCCACAGGCGCCCGCATGCCTGTGCTGGAGATCGCCGACCGGGACAAAGTTCCCTTTCCAGGATTTGACGGGGTGCTGCTCCCCTATCACCAACTGCAGGACATGGTGGATGATCCCCGATACGGGGACTGGCGTATCGCCCTGTCAGAGGTCCAGGGAATCTACCTCATTACAGACTCCACTAACGGCAAACAGTACGTTGGCAAAGCTGACGGTGCCGAGCGAATCCTCGGCCGGTGGACAAGTTATGCTCGTGACGGCCACGGCGGGAATGTCGCCCTTCGCGAGCTTGCTAACCAAAGCGCAGCGGGGGAAGCTACAAAAATGAAGTCGGACCATGCCCGGCACTTCGTTTTCAGCCTCCTGCGCGTATTCGGACCCAGCACCCCCTCCTCTGAGGTGAACGCAGCCGAGGCCCACTACAAGGCGGCGCTCATGACACGCCAGTACGGCCTCAATCGGAACTAATCATTCTTGATCACCCGAAAATTAGCTTCAAAGGACGGTCAAAAAGGCACGTTACTGCCCTCACCATGCAGCAGTGCCCGAGCAGGATTCGACACGAAGCGGCAGCGCCGGCGGCCCGCGTGGATATAGGCAGATTCAGAAACGGTCGTTTTTGACTTTGGATTCAGCGTCGGCGGATCACACTTAAGATGTTCGAATGAGCAAGCACCCAGGCAACCCCTTCTGGAATTATGAACAAGACGTACCCGTGACGCCCGTGCTTGTTCTGCGCAGGTGCGTAGCTGTGCGGGCAGGAAAACAGGTAGCGCCCACGCGTGCCGTGCGCCCCGATCCGGTGTTAAATCAGAGTGGGCGGAAGTAGTGTTGAAGCCCATCCGGTAACTCAGGTCGTCGGCATCGATGTGGTTTCCGGACGGTTTGTCCGGAGTGAGACGGGGCCGGCGACGTGAGTGCCCTCTGAGACCGGGGCATCTCCCCCAGCCGTCGCCGGCCCTCCACCCGCATCAGGACCCGGGGACCCTTCTCCGCCCTGTCCACCCAACAACTGCGCGCCGTGGGCCGAAGGCGCGCCTCGACGGCCTCCCGGTCGAATCCGGCTCGGCGGCCTAGGGCACGAAACCGGCAGGGATGTACACCGAACTCACCGTCACCTGACCCCGGGTTCCTGACCCGGTCGTGTCGGCTGGTTTCAGGACGCCTCCGGTCCTTCCGCGGGGCGGAGGCTCAGTTGCCGGGCGTGGAAGTCGAAATGCTGCGTCGGGTAGGCATACACATCGTTGAGCCTCATCAGGGGCTTGAAAAACGGATCCCACTTGTCCGGGAACGGCATCGTGCGGGACAGGCTTTCTGGGGTTTCGCGTTCCAGCCGGCGGGCCAGGGCGCTGAGGGTTCTGTCCAGCTTCCGGCGCATCCGGTCCCTGTTGTAGACCAGCGAGGCGGCGCGCGAGCCCCAGTAATTCACGGCATCAAACGGGGCCGTTCCGGCGTTCAGGGCCCTGGCGAACGCCCGGCCGACCGGTGCCGGGAGGCCGCTGACGACGCGGACGAGCGGAAGCAGTGACCGGACCACCATGTAGCCGAAAACCATGTGGAAGAGCAGTTCTTCATTCGTCCAGCGGGTGCCGTTGCTCCGGCGGCGCAGATCGGCGATTGATGCGTCAGCCAGCCATCCCCGGAGTTCTGCTGCGGCGCGGTCATACCCGGCAACGATCTGTTCTTTCGTCGGCTCCATGCCGTGCCCCTTTGCACTCTCAGATCACCACAGGGCCGCAGCGCTGCGGCCCACGGCTGCCTTCATTATGTGCCCGCCCGGCCGGCTGGGGTGTGGTCGCCGGAAGGCCGGTGCTGTTCAGTCGTGGGAGGGTTCGCCGGTGACTTTGTGGTCGGCGTGGTTCAGGCCTTCCATGACGAGGCGGGTCAGGTGCCCGTCGGTGAGGCTGTAGATGACGTGCCGGCTGTGTTTCTGGGTGGTGACCAGGCCGCTGAAGCGCAGTTTGGCCAGGTGCTGGCTGACCGAGGTCCGTGATGCTCCGGTCTGTTCCACCAGGGTGCCGACGTCTGAGGGCTCCTGCGCCAGGAGCCAGAGCAGGTGCAGCCGGGTCGGGTCTGCGAGCATCCGGAAGGTGGCCGTCGCTGCTTCCAGCCGGCGCGCGTCCGGCGGTGCGGGGTGGTGGAGGCTAACGGCGGCGAGGTGTTCGACGTTGTCCACGGCCTCACCCTTTCATGGTTTCCGGCACGGGACCGGACCTGGCTGCTGCGGGCCAGAACCGGAACGCGGCAACCGTACTGATTGTAGCGACGATGGCCAGCACGGCGGCCGCCACCGGCTGGCCGGCCGCGGCCCCGACCCAGCCGGCGACCGGGTAGGTGATCATGAAGCAGGCATGGGAGAGGGAGAACTGAGCGGTGAAGATGTAGGGCCGGGTGCTGTCGGTCGCCGCCCGGCGCAGCAGCCGCGCCGACGGCGTGTTGATCATCGAGGTCCCCGCGCCCAGAACCACCCACAGCCCCAGCAGTACCGGCCAGGTCCCCGGCACGGCCAGCAGGGCGAACGCCCCGGCCAGGCCGGCGGACAGCAACACGGCACCGGCCCGCATCAGGACCCTGTCCGGCACGCGGTCCAGGACCCGGGGCGCGGTCAGGGCCACGAGCATCGACCCGGCGCCGAAGCAGGCCAGCGCGACGGCGACGTCGGCATTGGACCCGCCGAACATGTCCCTGGCGTAAACGACCGTGTTCACCAGCACCAGGGCGGTCGCGGCGGCCAAGGCAAGATTCAGGGCCATCAGGGCCCGCAGCTCGGGGTTCTTCGCGAAGATCCGCGAGCCCAGCGTGGTCCGGTGCCACAGCGATCCTTCCTGCCGCACCCGCGGCGCCGCAGGAAGACCGGTTGTGACCACGAGAGCGGCGGAGAGCAGGAAACCGGCCACGGTCCCGAGGAAGAGTTCGTGGAAGGACACCACTGCCAGCAGCGCCGCGGCCATGGCCGGGCTGACCAGTGACTCCAGGTCATAGGCCAGACGCGAGAGCGACAGGGCCCGGGTGTACCGGCGTTCCTCCGGGAGGATCACCGGGATCAGGGACTGGAACGCCGGGGTAAAGGTAGCCGAGGCGCTCTGCAGCACGAACACCAGGACGTAGATCTGCCACGCCTGATCAACCATCGGCAGCATCAGCGCGATCCAGGCACGGATCAGGTCGGCACCGACCAGGACCGCTTTCTTCGGCAGCCGCTCCACCAGCGCCGCCATCAACGGGGCCACAAACACGTACGCGAGCATCTTGATCGTAAGCGCCGTCCCCAGAACGGCGCCGGCCTGGCCGCCGGCCAGATCAAACGCCAGCAAACCCAACGCCACCGTCAACAGCCCGGTACCCAGCAGCGCGACGATCTGGGCCGAAAAAGCTTGCGATAGGCCGGAACGGCCAGAACGGCAATCAAAGAAACTCCTTGAATCCAGCACCCATACATCAATAGGTGCTTACATGTGCACCTATCAGGTTAGCGCATGGCACCACCCGAAGGGCAGCGCGTGGATGAGGGGCCGGCTCCGAACCGGGCCGGAAGTCGTTCCAGCCATCCAGCGCCGTCGGGAAAGGTGTCCCTATACAGGTTTGCCTGAATACATCGTGCGCTGTACTTTGGGGGTTATGGAAACTCTTACCAAGGCGCCGGTGCTGGCCCGGTTCGGGTACGCGGTCTCGGACCCTACCCGCGCCCGTGTCCTGCTCGCGCTTTCCGATGCCCCGTCCTACCCGTCCGATCTGGCGGACGCGTTGGGTGTGTCCCGGCAGAGCATGTCCAACCACTTGACGTGCCTTCGTGGCTGCGGGCTGGTGGTCGCTGTCCCGGATGGGCGGCGGACCCGGTATGAACTCGCCGATGCCCGGTTGGGTCACGCCATCAAGGATCTGCTCGGGGTTGTCCTGGCCGTGGATCCGTCCTGCTGCGCCCCTGACGGGGAGTGCTTCGTATGACGGCCGTGCTGCAGACCCCGAGCCAGGACCGGCGGGCCGTCCTGTCGCGGCGGATCCGCTGGTTCGCCGCTGCGACCATTTCGTACAACGTCATCGAGGCCGTGGCCGCGTTATGGGCCGGCGGTGTGGCCGACTCATCGGCGCTGATCGGTTTCGGGCTGGACTCCGTCATCGAGGTAACCTCCGCCCTGGCGCTGTCGTGGCAGTTCTCCGCCAAGGACCCCGAGCGGCGTGAACACCTGACCTTGCGGATCATCGCGATCTCGTTCTTCGCCCTGGCGGCCTTCGTGTCCGTGGACGCGATCCGGTCCCTCACCGGCGCCGGGGAAGCGCAGCACTCCACGGCAGGGATCGTGATCGCGGCCCTGAGCCTTGCCATCATGCCGGTCCTGTCCTGGGCCCAGCGCCGGGCAGGGCGGGAACTCGGTTCGAAGACCGCGGTGGCGGACTCCAAGCAGACCCTCCTGTGCACCTATCTTTCCGCGGTCCTGCTGGTCGGGCTGGTCCTGAACAGCACGCTGGGCTGGTGGTGGGCCGACGCCGGCGCCGCCCTGGTCATCGCCGGGATCGCCGTCCGCGAAGGCATCAACGCCTGGCGCGGGGACGTCTGCTGCACCGTCCCCGGCGCCGCCGGGCACCACACCGAAACGGACGACTGCTGCGCACCCGCGCCGGTTCCGGAAGGAAACGCAGCCGAGGGCCAGGGCCTCCCGATTTCGGGCCGGAAGGCCGATAGCGATGCAGTGAAGGAAGACCCGGGATGCTGCGCCGGGTGTGAATCCGATGCCCAGCCGCAGCCCCTGACGCTTAGCCTCCGCCCGAAGGACTGATCCGTGGGCAGCGGACACGACCACACCCACGGCGGCGACGCGGCCGGTAACCGAGGCAGACTTGTCGTCGTTTTCGCCATCACCTTTGCGGTGATGGTCGCCGAGATCGTCGGCGCTGTGCTCACTGGCAGCCTGGCGCTGCTGGCGGACGCCGGGCACATGTTCACCGACTCGGCCGGTCTGCTGATTGCGCTGATCGCCGCGTCGCTGGCGCTGAAACCGGCCACTCTCAAGCGCACCTGGGGATACAAGCGGGCCGAAATCGTCGCCGCGGCGGGCCAGGCGGCCCTGTTGCTGGGAGTGGGCGGGTTCGTCATCGTCGAAGGCATCCGGCGGCTCTTCGAACCCCCTGCGGTTGTAGGATCCACCATGCTGTGGTTCGGCATCATCGGCCTGGCCGGCAACGCCATCGGCCTGCTCGTGCTCGCCTCGGGCCGGCACCACAACTTCAACATGAAGGCCGCGTTCCTCGAGGTCCTCAACGATGCCTTGGGCTCGGTCGCGGTCATCGCGGCAGCGGTCATCATCGCCTTCACCGGCTGGACCCGGGCTGACGCCGTCGTGTCCCTGCTGATCGGCGCGCTGATCATTCCCCGCACCCTGAAACTCCTGCGTGACACCACTGACGTGCTGATGGAAAACGTGCCCCGCGGCCTTGACCTGGCCAAGGTCCGCGAGCACATCCTGGCCCTGCCGCACGTCATCGACGTCCACGACCTGCACGCCTCACTGGTGGCCTCGGGCACGCCGGTCCTCTCCGCCCACGTCACCGTCAAGGACAAGTGCATGCGGGACGGCCACTCCGCGACCATCCTGGCGGACCTGCAGCGCTGCGTCGCCGAACACTTCGACGTCAGCATTGAGCACTCCACCTTCCAGATCGAACCCGCCGCCCACCGCGACCAGGAAAGCCTGCCCCACTGATGACACCAGCACCACCCAAGACCCCAAAAACCGCAGCCGCCCCGAAACCCCGCGACACCGCCAAGAGGGTCCGCACTGTGCTGTGGAGCCTGATCGCGTTCACCGTCGCCGCATCGGTGATCGGGTATGCCGTGTTCACGGCCACCAAACCCGCCCCCACCGCCGCGGCGCCGGCCTCGGACGCCCAGCTCGTCCGGGCTGACAGCCACCGCGTCACCACCCCGGCCACCGAGAAAGCCCAGCTCGTGGAGTTCCTGGACTTCGAATGCGAGTCCTGCCGGGCCGCCGTGCCACTGGTCGAGGAACTGAAGAAGGAATACGGGGACCGGATCACCTTCGTCAACCGCTACTTCCCGCTGCCCGGACACCGGAACTCCGGCACCGCCGCCCTCGCCGTCGAGGCCGCCGCGCAGCAGGGCAAATACCAGCAGATGTACACCAAGATGTTTGACACCCAGACCGAATGGGGCGAAAAGCAGGACTCCCAGGCCGCCCTGTTCCGCACCTACGCGCAGGAACTTGGACTGGACATGGCCAAATACGACGCCACTGTCGCGGCGGAGGCAACCAAGGACCGGATCCGTAAAGACATCGCCGACGGCAAAGCCCTCGGCGTCACCGGAACTCCCACGTTCTTCCTCAACGGCGAAAAGCTCACCCTTAACAGCGAGGAGCAGTTCCGCCAGCTCCTCGACGACGCCGCCAAATAACCGCCGGAATGCGTGCGCGGACCATCGGTCCGCGCACGCCAAGACCCCCGCCGGAGTCCCGTGCACAACACCGTCCAAACCGTACCTCGCAGTGCCCGGCGCATCGCCCTGGCACTTGCCCTCGCGGCCGCCGCCATGATCCTGTCCCTCGCCGCGGCCCCCGCGCAGGCCCACGACTCCCTGGCCTCCACCTCACCGGTCAGGGACAGCACCGTCACCACCGCCCCGGACACGGTCTCCCTGACCCTGTCCGAGCCGCCGACCGCCGCCGCCAGCCTGAACTTCAGCGTCATCCAGGTCACCGACAGCACCGGTACCACCCTCAGTGACGGCAAAGTCAGCATCACCGACGCGACCATCTCCACCACCGTCGCCAAAGGCGCCAACGGCCCGTACAAGGTCCTCTGGCGCGCTGTGTCCTCCGACGGACACCCGATCGAAGGCAGTTACTCCTTCACCGTCCAGGACCCAGCCGCCTCGGCAACGACCCCAGCCCCGGCGCCGGCGACCGCCGCCGCGGCGGTCGCCGAAACGGCAGTGCCATCCAGTCCGGCGACCGGGCAGAGCGTTCCACCGGTCCCCGGACCGGACAACAGCAACGCCCCGGCAGTGCTGGGCATCGCCGCGGTTATCATCACCGCCGGCGCTGGCCTGTTCGCCCTCAGCCGCAAGCGGAAGGCTTCCAGGAACGCCTCCTGACCGTCTCACCGTGCGGTTCGTTCCGGCACAGGAGTAGGCTTCAGTGGGCCTTCACCATTGAAGGGAAGTCAGCCGGTCCCCGGTTGCTACGATCAGAGCCATGCCGGTGTCCGATCTGACTCCCTCCGCCCAGGACTACCTGAAGTTCATCTGGTCAGCCGCTGAGTGGACAGCACAGGACGTGACCATCGGCCGGATCGCGGAGGGGCTGGGCCTGGGCGCGTCCACCGTTTCTGAAGGTGTGCGGAAACTCGCCGACCGGGGGTTCGTCACGCATGAACGGCACGGGAGGATCGACCTGACCCCCGCGGGTAGCGAGGTTGCCGTGATGCTGGTCCGCCGGCACAGGTTGCTGGAAACTTTCCTGGTCCAGGTCCTCGGTTACCGCTGGGACGAAGTTCACCATGAAGCCGAAGTGCTCGAGCACGCGGTGTCCGAGACGTTCCTGGCCCGGATCGATGAGCTGCTGGGCCACCCGGTGAGCGATCCGCACGGGGATCCGATCCCGTCCCCGGATGGACGATACCGACGGCGGCTTGACGCGCAGCAGCTCACCTTTGCAGGCGCGGGCAACAAGGTCACCATCTATCGGGTGTCGGACGCGGACGCCCCGCTCCTGCGCTACCTTTCCGATCTTGGGCTCATCCCGGGCACGGAGCTCCTGATAGGAGAACGGCGGGCCTTTTCGCCCGAAACCACCGTGCGCGTTGCCGGGCGGGATCAGGACATCGCCCTCGGGGCACAGGCGTCCGATGCCGTGTGGGTGGTTCCTTCCGGGCACCCGTGACGAGCACCGAAAGGGTGACGCTGTCAGGACTGGCCGGTGATGGTCAGGGTGATCAGCACACAGTTCAGGCCGACGATCAGGGTGGCGCTGGTCCAGCCGGCGATCTTGAGGGCCCTGGAGTCGGTGTGGATGCCCATGACTTCGCGTTTGCCGGTGAGCCGGATCAGCGGGATAAGGGCGAACGGGATGCCGAAGCTGAGCAGTACCTGGCTTAGGACCAGGGCGAGTGTGGGTTCGATGCCGGCGCCGAGGATGAGCAGGGCAGGGATCAGCGTGATCACGCGGCGGGTGAGCAGCGGAATGCGGATCTTCAGCAGGCCGCCCATGATGGTCGCGCCGGCGTAGCAGCCGACTGAGGTGGACGCCAGGCCCGACGCGAGCAGCCCGATCGCGAACACCACACCGATGGCCGGGCCCAGGGCGGAGGTGACGGCGGCGTGCGCGCCGGCTATGGTGTCTGTCCCCTCGATGCCGCGCAGGCTGGACGCGGCCAGCAAAAGCATCGAAATGTTCACCACACCGGCGAGCAGCAGCGCGCCGACAACGTCGAACCGGGTGGCCCGGATCAGTCGGGTGCGCACGGCCGGGTCTTCGGAGAAGCCGTGCCGGTCCCGGGCCAGGGCGGAGTGCAGGTAGATCGCGTGCGGCATTACCGTGGCGCCGAGCATGCTCGCGGCCAGCAGGACCGTATCCGTTCCTTCGAAGCGGGGCAGCAGTCCGCCAAGGGCGCTGCCGCCATCGGGCGGGTTGACGAACAAGCCAGACATGAAACCGACAGCAATGACGCCGAGCAGGACCAGGATGGCGTACTCGAAAGACCGCTGGCCGCGGGCAGTCTGCAGGGCCAGGAGCAACATGGACGCCAGGCCGATGATGATCCCGCCGGCGAGCAGCGGGAGTCCGAAGAGCAGGTTCAGGGCAACGGCCCCACCGATTACCTCGGCCATGTCGGTGGCACCAGCCACGATTTCGGCCTGGGCCCAGTACAGCCGCCGGCGCCGGGTGCCTAGCCGCTTTCCCAGGATCTCCGGCAAGCTCAGACCGGTGGCCAGGCCAAGCTTTGCCGACTGGTACTGCACCAGCACGGCCATCGCGTTCGCCACGACCAGAACCCAGACCAGCAAGTACCCGTAGCTGGCCCCGGCGGTCAGGTTTGCTGCAACGTTCCCGGGGTCCACATAAGCGATAGCGGCGACGAACGCCGGGCCAAGCAGCAGCAGCCGGGACCAGACCCGGCCTGCAGCCGGGCGTGCCTGAAGGGTGGGGGTGGCCATCATCGCTCCTCGCCATCGTGGTGTTGCAACGAGGATACCGCAAATTTAGGGATACCGAAAACTAGTTTTTAGGCTTCCCGGGACTAACGGCCGAATCGCCATCTACCGGCGTTCGTCATGTCCAAAGGCGTCTCGGAACCCTAGGGTTTCGAGACGGCCCGTGCTCCAGCTCAGGAACCTTCACCGGGCGGTGAAGGTTCCTGAGCTGGGCATGCGGGACATCCCGATGGCAGCCCTTCGCCCCGATCGTGAATTCAAGGAGTGCGCCCTTCCATCGACAGTGGTCAGACTCCTGAGGAGTTAGGACTCACCGGGTTGGCAAAAGGCTGTCAGTCCGCGGCGCATGATGATCCCTGAAACAGTGAGCGCGATCAGCTTCTGGTTGCCGACAAGCGGCAGTAACACGGTCGCCATGTCGACCAGGATGCCAGTCAAATCATCGCTCAGAACGCCCTTTGCAAAGGGCTGGGCACAAACCACCGCCCTGAACTCCATTGCATACGCGTTCGAACCATGCCCTGCCGAAGCGCTGGATTTCAACTGTATCGTCCGGCCTCATACCGAGATTGTCGCCTACAAGTTCCCGCCCCAGCCTGACGAAGAGTTCATCCTCCCCTGATTCAAGAAACCACACGACATCAGGATCGTCTCTCATCGACAATGCGCCTCCTAAGCCCCTTGCGCGCCCGAACTGGGTGAAATCACTCGCGTGGGTGAAACCGTGACGCCGGTCAGTCCTATGGAGCGCTTGCTGGAGTGACCCCAACCATACCGTCAACACTCCTCAAAATCATTGGATGAAATTCGGGGGGCAGGACGCCACTTCAGGAGCCGAAAACCGTGCTGGCAGGCGCGCCGCCGCGGCCTATCCAAAACTGGGGGCATCTGCTTCCAGACACCGCCTATGTCGGGTCCGGCGGAAAAGCCCACGAGGGCAGGCGCCGATGCGGGGCTACTGCCGGGCCGCCAGAGCGGCCATGGTCCGGAACTCCTAGTTCCGTGGTGCCGGTGCAGGACCAAAAAAGCGGGGCCCCGGCCCTGCTGGGGTGGTGTGGCGGGCTTTGTCCAGGATGAAGTCGCGGTCCTCCTGCGACAGCAGGGTTCCACCGTGCAGATCGCGGTCTGCTGGTTTGCCGATCTCCTTGCAGATGATGGCGGCTATCGTGCGGGGCAGGATCGCGGATCCGGGGTTGTCACTGAGCCATTGCTGCATGGAGGGGCTGAGCCTGTCCCAGTTCCCCCTGATGTCCATCTCCATTGATGTCGCCTTCCTGGGCTGGGCGTGCCACAGCGCCCAATGCAGGCGGGTGGATCACACCCAGCCTACGTCCAGCAACGGGTTCGGGAAAGAGCACCTGAACCACGCCGGGATTTCCCGAAGCCGTCTTGCACCCAATGTCCGCCGGTCTCGGCGGCACAAGGTTTCCGCCGGGCCCAGCTGGCGGGGGGAGCATGGCCAGGCCCGGCGGACTGGCCCGAAGGGCGCCTCGTTGGCCAGCTACCCAGATGCTGTCACTGGCACCTTGGGGAAACCCGACGAACCCTATAAAACCGTGCTTTGTCCGGGACTGCTGCCTCCGGAAGACCAAGACGGCCATCCTGGAAACCCACCGTTACTGGCCTTGTGCCGGGCGTAAAATTGAAACCGGCCGGCGGCGGACCACTGCGCTGGTGTCCCCCATGCCAGCCGGCACCCAGCTCCGTCGTCGGTCCCGGTGCTGCCGCGGCCTTGTGCCGGTGGAAGAGTGGGCTCTACGTTGGAGACCAGCGGATAAGGATGTCCGCCCCGCTGGTATGCCGTTGCCTGCGGTGAGACGAAGAATTCATTTGGGGGCACGCATGGCAACAGGCACGGTCAAGTGGTTTAACGCGGAAAAGGGCTTCGGTTTTATTGCCCCTGACGACGGGACCGGAGAGATCTTCGCCCATTACTCCGCGATCGCCGGCCGCGGTTACCGGTCACTGGAAGACGACCAAAAAGTACAGTTCGACGTGGCCCACGGGCCCAAGGGCCCCCAAGCCGAAAACATCCGTCCGCTCTAACGCAGGCTGGCGGGATGGCGAGACTCCGGGCCGGCGACGTGCGGTGCGGACTCAATAAGGCGTCCGCTGCTCCCGGTTGGGAAAAGTGCAGGTCCTCGGGCCTGAGTCGCTAATACCTGACCTCGACGTCGAAGTCATGCCCGGGGCGGTCCGTCAGTATTGCCGCGGCGTCCCTGACAGCGTCCGGGATATCTTCGATGCTTCGGGCATGGGCCCGAAGTTCCGGCAACTCGAGGACGTGAAGGTCGAGCCAGCCGTCGGCCGCCTTCTTGATCTGTGCAGTGAGTCTCATGTTCCCCCTCGTTGTCAGGTTACTGCTTGATGAGCCACAAGGCACGGCGCCGTGCATATGCACGGGCAGGAACGGTGGATTTGATCAGCCACGGTGGCAAGTAATCAGTCTTCAGGGTCTGGTGGCGGCAACTGCTTCGTGGGGGGGCTTGGTCTCGTGTGTTCCTCAGGTATCCCTAGGAGAGCACGAAAGGATCGGACATCTGGCCAGTACGGTGACTCCTCGACCAGTCCGCCGGTCCCTGTAATGCACCGTGGTCACCGGCATCGTCCCGGTACTCGCATGAGCACGCTCGCGATCCCGGCCGTGGACCCGCGCCCGGACGCAACGCCACTGAGCCCCAAAGAACGAGAACGATCCACCGGTCCACACCCCCGGACACCGACCCCGCCATCCCCAACGGCCGATCAAGTCCCCGAAGACGCCGCCCCGTCCGCGCCAGCGGCGCGGCGCACGCTCCTGCAGTTCCAGCTCGGACGGCTCATCGACGAGATCCTCACCCAAACGGACCTCGAACCCCTAGTCCGCGCGTCACTGCTGCAACACCTGGGCGCGTACCCGGAAGACCCCGGACTGGCCCTGCTCGCCCACCTCCACAACGTCCAGGACCCGGAAAACCTGCCGCCATTCCAGGCCCAGACCTGCCGGAAACCAACGACGCAGTCCTCTAGTTCGTAGTCCGACTTCCGGCGCGCACTGCTGCCACCCCTCGCGGGCTGCCTGTCTCAGGCATCACCAGCGGTTGCTGCTCCCAGACACCAGCCGGGCCTTCCCCCCTTGTACCCGGGGTTCCTCGCTGTCGGCCCCGTGGGACCATAATGATATTCGGCCCTACAAGGGGTAGTCATAGATGAAAGCAGCCGCAAACCACCCCTCGGCGCTGGGGTTCTGGATCACAATGGCCGTTGTTGTCGTGCTGGTAGTCGCCGTGGTGTGGTTCCGTCTCCCGGCCGTGGCCCACTTCCTAGGTCCGGGCTGGGACAGGCGCCTTGGCAACAGGTAGCAAACAGCCGCCCCTCATTCTGGCCGCTTGAGGCAAACTTCAGGGGACGGTTGAAGCCGACAGGTTCTTCCAAGGTTTCTCCAAGGCAGCCAGCTGATCATTGGTAGTGCCGGTTACAAACCTGCCTGCGACGGCCGGCAATGGCACCGGGAAAGGTGACGTCTCCCGGACCCGGTGCCTTAAAGCGAATCGCACCCTAAGCAAACTTCCGCGCTCCGTCGTTGAAAGCGCCAGGTCGATGACCGGTGCCATGGATGATGTCCATACCCAGGGACACGAGCACGCTGCGCGTGGGAAAGGCCCTGGCGCTGGCACATTAGGGGTGCTGAGGAAGTAAGGTGCCGCCAGAGGACCAACCACGGGGCCAGCGGGCCTGGGGATGTCGCCCTGGCAGACCGCGGCCGGTCGCTGGAAAGTTAACGTCGTGGCGGGAGTGGGGGAGCCGGAGCCTCTCCCTAAACGCCTAAATGACGGATTCCGGGGGCGGAGTTGTGGAGGCTTCCCCTACTAGTGGGGCTGCAGGCGCTGCGCCAATTTCCGGTTCGGGACCCGATCGCATCACCCGCCACAGGGCTACTCCACCGGCCGCGGCTGCCAAAGTGGCCGGGATGAACCACCAGAGCATCCTGGTTGGCGTCTTCGGGGGGATCGCTTGTGCCGTAGTCCCATCCAGTGGAAGAAGCCTCGCTATCCGATCGTGGAGCCGAGGGGTGGCCGTTTCGATCCTCCCGGCGAGTTCGTCGGCGATGGTCCGCAGGCTGGCCTGCAGGCGGGGTGACGCCGTTTCGAGCCCTGCGTCGATCCCTGTCAGGGCACGACGGAGCGCAGCTTCAACGCCGGGCGTGGCCCATTCCCTGCCCTTGGCAACGCGCGTGAGGAGGGCTTCCTGGAGATGGCGGGCCTGAGCCGGCCGGTCGATCTGATCAGACGTACGCACAAGAGCCTCCTGTGTCGGTAGGTGGGCAAAAGCTTAGAGCCTGAGCACTTGCCTGAACACCCTTAATTCCCACACCCCGTACAAACGAGGCAAAGACCGCCCCCATGCACCCCAGCCCTTGCGGAGAGACATTTTGGAATGCCGCAGCAGGGACGGAGAACGCGGCCATCTGGCGACAGGTCGTGAGAGGTGCGGGTGGCAGGATGGTGCCGTGGTGACCAGGCGGCGTACTGCGGCTCCGAACGCGGAGTGGGTGCTGATGTACCGGGGCGGGCTGACCCGCGCCCGGATCGCTGCGCTCACCCGGGCCCCGGCCGGGACGGTCGGCTACCACCTCTCTGTGGCGCTGGCCGCTGACCCCGGGCTCCAGGCCGAGCACGAGAAAGCCGCCGGCACGCCGGTGCCACCAGTGAACGGGCAGGGGCTGGCGCGTATGTGCCAGCTCGTGGCCATGGTCCAGTCAACCGGGGGGTATCCCTCCCGCGCCTCTGACGACGCGGATGAGCGGAGGTTGGCGTCCTGGCTGGAGCGGCGCCGCCGCGAGGCCGCGGCCGGGACACTCGCACCCGCCTACCGCGAGGGGCTCGCCGTGCTCGCCGACTGGCAACGGGCACCGCGGGCCGTGGCCGATGAGGCCAGGTGGCAGGACCGGCTCGCCACCCTGGCGAGATACCGGGCGGACGGGCACGACTGGCCCCGGCACAAGGCTCCGGCTGGTGAAGAACACGACCTCGGCGTATGGCTGCACGCCCAGCGCCAAAAGGCCCGCCGCGGCGAACTCGAGCCGGACAAGGCACGGACGCTGGATGAGGTGCTGCCGGGCTGGCGCACCGGCAGGCAACGGGGGCCCAAACCCGTAACCGGCACCGTGTAACCTCCCCGCGGACATCAGGCAGACCACCAAGACGGGGGTGAACGGGTTGTGCCCACTGGGGGCAGGTGGAGCCCTCCGCACAGCTCAAAGCTGTCCCCATTGGCGTGCAACCCGTTCTTTGTCGTACCCCTCCCCCACAATGAACAGCGGCGGCTCAGAAGGCCGCTTTTTACTGGCGTGTCTATTCGAATATACGTTTCCCTCAGCCCCTGGCTGGGTGTCTTCGACGTAGCTCACGGGCCGCCTGCGACAGCGATGTGCTGTTAAAGAGTCGGTTATCTTCAGTGTTGTCTACGCGTTCACGACGTGGTCAATTTCCCCTGTTAGACCGGGTACCGGCACTGTTCGTTTGAACTCTTCCGGAGGAGCCGCATGCCCTGGTCTGTTCAACGGGTAACCCTGCAAAACGGGGACGAATCCTGGACCGTCCTCGATGCAGCATACGACGTCGTAGAACCCGTTGACCGTTTCCTGGCCCACCTGGGAGCAGTGGACAGGTCACCCGGGACCATCAGGTCCTATGCTTTCGACCTGCGGGATTTCTTCACTTTCCTCGAGCAGTCCCGCGTTCGCTGGCAGGAGGTCCAACTGGAGGAGGTTGGACGATTCGCGAACTGGCTCCAGCTCACTCCCGGGGAGCGGACCGGACAGATCCGGCGCCTGATGCATCCGACGGAGCAATGTTCGGCGGGAACGATCAACCGCAAGCTGTCCGCCGTTGGTTCCTTTTATCAGTTTCACCACCTTCATGGGACGGACGTCCGTTTCCTGCCGCCGGGCAGGCGCGGCCGGGGCGGATCCTGGAAACCGATGCTCGCCCATCTTCACCGCTCCAACCGGCAGACAGCGTCACTGCGGCGGCGGAACCCGGCCCGGCTACCCCGCACCCTCAGCCCCGGCCAGGTCGCAGCGGTGCTGGATGCCTGCGACCACCTGCGGGACCGGTTGCTCTTCGCGCTTCTGGCAGGCACCGGCATGAGGATCGGCGAAGTACTCGGGCTCAGGCACGAGGACATTGACTCTGCCCAATGCATCGTCAGGGTGCGATCCCGGCGGAATGCCAACAAGGCCCGAGCCAAAACCGGCGACCGCGATGTTCCCGTGCAGCCCGGCCTGGTTCGTCTGTTCGCCGATTATCTGTTCGAGGAGTACGGCGCGCTGGACTGCGACTACGTCTTTGTGAATCTGTGGTCGCCGCCGGTGGGCCGCCCGATGACGTACCAGGCGGTCTTGGACCTGGTCACCCGGCTGAGGGGCCGCGTAGGGTTTCACTTCACTCCCCACCAGTTCCGCCACACTTACGCCACGGACCTGCTCCGCCGGAAAGTCCCCTCCGAAGTCGTCCAGAATCTGCTGGGCCACTCATCCGTCGCGACCACGATCGACACGTACTCCCACCTCGACATCCGGCACGTCCGGGCGGCGCTGGCATCGGCCGGCTGGCTTCCGGACCGGCAGGAGGCCGACGGGCACGCCAACGGCAGGAACAACAAGGAGATGACAAATGGACCCGCATAGTGCCGAGAGCGGACACCCTGGCCCGGACGGTCTCTTGGCACGGATGCGGTTGGCCCTTGCGCCGCGGTTTGATGCGGCGGTGATCGTGCTTGATGACGCTGACCTTGCCGGAAATCTGTTCCCGCTCTGCAGCATCGACGGATGCGTCCGGTTCCTTGCCACCAAGCAGCTGTGCCAGACGCACCTCTACCGGTGGAAGAGACTCGGGGAACCGGAGCTCAATGCATTCAGGGACCTGCCGGGGCAGCGCACCAGGCCTGAACGGCTGAACTTGGAAGGCCTGCCCGAAGGACTGCGCATTGAACTGGCGCTGGCGATCCAGCTTCTCGCTTCCCGGAAGCGGGAACGGCAGCGGTTTCGGGCACAGGATCTGCGCAGCCTGATCAGCGAGCTGAGGCAACGGCAAACAGGATCGCTCCTGACAGACTCGGGCATGGAAAGCACTGAACTGTGGGATGCCCCGGCGCAGCTGCGCCGGGTGCACACAACCCTGTACTCGGAGCTGGAAGTCTTCCTGGCACCACCGGATGCGGCCTCGGAATTCGAGCGTGACCTTTGGCGGCTTGAAGTCATGGGGTTCCGTGGCAGGACAGGCCAGGGCGGCACCCTGCGGTTCAAACCAGTACCGCAGCCCTGGCTGCGGCTGCTGGCGAAACGGTTCATGCGCTGGCGGATCTCCACCGGCACCAGCTACTCTCAGCTGAACCGGGACATGACGGCCCTGCACCGGCTGGCGGACGCCTTCACCGAACATGCAGGTGAAAACGGTGCCGTGCACGAGTTCACACGGGAAACCGTCGAAGTGTATCTGAACCTGCTGCTCCGGCTTGGCCTCAGCCCCGCCAGCCGCAGCTACTCCCTGAGCTCTACCGCACTGTTCCTGCGCGCCGCGCGGGAACACAACTGGGAACCGGGCCTGTCAGCGTCCGCCGGGAT
The DNA here is from genome assembly GCF_044054585.1 of Arthrobacter sp. UC242_113. NCBI lineage: Bacteria > Bacillati > Actinomycetota > Actinomycetes > Micrococcales > Micrococcaceae > Arthrobacter > Arthrobacter sp. UC242_113. The sequence continues at coordinate 106,262 of NZ_CP171972.1, forward strand.
CCACCTCGGGGATCACCCGCGCCGCCCGACCGCCCTGCCCCGGGCGCTGCCGGAATTCATCATGGCCCAGATCGAAGATCCTGACATGCTCGGCCGCCTCGAACAGCCCCACCGGCTCATGATGCAGATCCTCATCCGCACCGGGCTCCGCCTGGCCGACACCTACCGCCTGGAACTCGACTGTCTCCTCGTCGATGACCAGAACGCCCCCTACCTGCGCTACTTCAACCACAAAATGTCCCGCGAGGCGACCCTGCCGATCGACGACGAACTCGCCGACGCGATCCGGCAGCAACAACGGATTGTCCGCGACGCGATGCCCAGCGCCCGCTATCTCGCGCCATCGCCTCAGTCCCGGACCGGTGACAGGCCGTTCAACTCCGGCACCGCTGCCGGCATAATCCAGACCTGGCAGACAACCATCGGGCTCCGGGACGAACAGGGTCTGCCGTTCCGTTTCACCGCCCATCAGCTCCGCCACACTTACGCTACGAGGCTCATCAACGCCGACGTCCCGCAGGAAGTGGTGCGCCGGCTGCTGGACCACGAATCGCACGAAATGACCGCCCGTTACGCCCGGCTCAAGGACGAGAGCGTCCGCCGGCACTGGGAACAAGCGCAGAAGATCAACATCCATGGTGAAGTCATCAACCCCGGACAGGACGAGACGATCAACGATGCAGCCTGGATGAAAGAAAACCTGGGCCGGGCCACCATGGCCCTGTCCAACGGGTACTGCGGGTTGCCGCTCCAGCAGGCCTGTCCGCACGCCAACGCCTGCCTCACCTGCCCGGTCTTCGTCACCACCCCGGATTTTCTCTCCGAGCACCTCAATCATCTCCGCTCCACCAAGAAGCTGATCGCCCAGGCCGAATCGGCGGGGCGAACACGCGTGGTCGAAATGAACCGCCACGTCGCGGCCAACCTCGAAAACATCATCGCCACCATCCAAACCACGGCGCCCGGCGAGGGGAACCGCTGCGATGCGGACTGACAACACCCACCATCTTCTTACGGCCGCGCGCAGGCGATCTGAGACCGCGCGTCAGCGTGCGGAGCAGGCGCTGCGGAAACTGGACCAAACCACACAAGCCGCAACCGTCAGTGAACTTGCCAGGACCGCCGGGGTGTCACGTTCCTGGCTGTATACTCAGCCGGACCTGCTCGAGCAGCTCCGGGTCCGGAACCTGCCGCCCAAAACAACGCCCACGGGTAAGTCGCTACGAGTATCCGAGGCGTCGCTGAAAGCGCGGCTCCAACTCGCTCACCAGCGCATCCAACGGCTTAGCGAAGAAAACCGACAGCTGAGGGATCGGCTGGCGCGGGCCCATGGGGAGCTTCGCCAGACCCGCCTATGAGGTCAGGCCGTGGTCGCTTTACGTTGCCTGTCCATGCCCGGCTCGCGTTTCCCGTGCTGCTTAGAGGGTCGGTGCCGGATCCTCGCCGTTGGCAACGGCTTCGACCCAGTCCACGGCTGCGTCGGTCAGGTGAGGTCCGTTCGCTGACCCACCCGCCCACCACTCGGGCATTGTGGCCCGTTCGTGACCGCCATGATGTCGGCGATGACCGGCGAAGTCAGGGGCTCCCCGTTATGCCCCACGAGCCAATGCCGGGTTTCTGCGCTGACAAGGGGCCACCACTCACTCATCTTCACGGAATCAGTGTCGCGCCTGGCAACTGGCCGGGTAAAGACGGCCGGAAGCAAGGATACACAGGCCCTCCCTGCTGCGGTCCCGTAAAAAATGCGTCAATAAACCGGGCGCGAGCGGCCGGAAAACCGTTCCCGGACCTTCGATATAGGTACGGGCAGGGCGCAGCGGAGCGGCCCCGCCGGAGCGATTTCCGATAGATGCGTGGAGGTGCGCTGGCAGATGCGCTGGGATGACAGGGATACAGAAGGCGGGATCAGGTTCTCGGCGGCGGCAGGTTCCGTGGAAGGGTACGACGGCCGCGGAGTGGACGGTATGGCGTTCACTCCGCGGGCCGGCTACCTGTTCCGGGACCAGGCCGGAGACACGTGGTGGGTCATTTTCCAGCCTTATTCCGATCGCGGCTTCCACGAGGATCAGGTGCTGGGTGACATTCTGGCGTGCTCCGCTGCCTACGATGAGATGGTGCATGTGAGGGTGCTGGCGCACGGTGTCCGCCGTGCCGATGCAGAGGCAGCCTTCCGGCAGGGATCACCGTTCAGGTATGAAGAGGCAGTCGAGGTGGCCCGCCGGGTTCCGCACGCGGTCCGGTGAGCGTCCCGGGCTGTTAGCCGACGTGGACCCAGGGGCGTCTGGTGACCTCGGGAACGGCTTCGCGCAGGACTTCCCTGGTGACGGGAGCGATTTCGCCTTCGCCGAGGAACAGGAACTTCAGGAGGTTGGTGACCGGGTTGCCTTCAGTCCAGCGGAAGTAGATGTGCGGCATGAGCCCGGTGACGTCCCGGATGTGGAGCAGGACGGAGGCAATGGTGTTCGGAACCACGGGACCGTGGACTTCGAGGATCTTGTAGCCGTGGCGGGTCACGCCTCGGACGTAGAGTTCCGTTTCGAAGTCCGAGGAGTCATCCACGACGACTTCCAGGAACAGTGCCTCCTGCGCGAGGGGCAGGTGGCTGACCTCGATGGCGGAGGCGAGCTTGTCGCGGTACGCCTCTGCAGACAGGCGTAGCGGTTCGTGCGCGATCAGGGCGATGGGCCCTTCAAGGGTGTCCGACATGAATTCCAGCGCCTGCTGGTCCAGGTGGACATGGGTGGCGTGCAGTTCGAAGGAGCGCCGGACGCGGGAGAGCAGGGAGATCACAATAATGCCCAGGATGAAAACCCCGGCGATCCTGATGCCTTCGGGCCGTTCGAAGATGTTGGCGATTGTGGTGTAGGTGAAGACCACGGCGATGGCGCCGAAGCCCCAGGTGCGCTTGGGTTGCCGCTTCCGGCGGGCCGAAAGCGTTACGGCGACGGCGGCTGAGGTCATCAGCACCAACACGCCGGTGGCATAGGCGCCGCCCTGCGCGTCGACGTCGGCGTCGAAGAGGAACGTGATGAGGAAGCCGATCAGGGTGAAGACGAGCACGAGCGGCCGGACTGCTTTGGCCCATGCGGGAGCCATGCCGTAGCGGGGAAGGTACCTCGGGACCAGGTTCAGCAGTCCTGCCATGGCGGAGGCGCCGGCGAACCAGAGGATGGCGATGGTGCTGATGTCATAGATGCTGCCGAAGCCGACGCCGAGGTATTCGTGGGCGAGGTAGGCCAGGGCGCGGCCGTTCGCCTCGCCGCCGGGCTGGAATTGCTGTTCCGGGATCAGGACGACGGTGATGAAGCTGGTGGTGATGAGGAATCCGCTCATGATCACGGCGGCGCTGGTGAGCATGCGCCGGGTTCCCCTAATGCGGCCTGCCGGGTGGTCTTCGGCGTCGTCGGCGTCTCCGCGGACCTGGGGCATCACAGCGACGCCGGTTTCGAACCCTGAGAGGCCGAGGGCGAGTTTGGGGAAGACCAGCAGTGCGATCGCGATGACCATGAGGGGATCCCCATGGGTAGTCCAAAGGTTGGTCCACCAGTTGCCCATCGCCACCGGATGGGCAAAGACCTGAACGATCGTCACAGCCACGACCACCAAATTGAGACTGAGGTAGAGAGCGACGAGTACGACGGCGACGCCGATGGCTTCCCGGAAGCCGCGCAGGAACACGGCGGCCAGCAGCGCCAGCAGGAAGAGCGTGACCGGGACGTTCTGGCCTTGCAGCAAACCAGTAGCCAGGGGGTTCTGGATGAGGTGTGCGGTGGCGTCGGCTGCGGAGAGGGTCATGGTGATCATGAAGTCGGTCGCGGCGAATCCGAGCAGGACCAGGACCAGGAGCTTGCCGCCCCAGCGTGGAAGCAGGCGCTCAAGCATTGCGATCGAGCCTTCCCCGCGGTGGCTTTCACCGGCCACGCGCCGGTAGACCGGCAGGGCACCGAGCAAAGTCACGGCAACCAGCACCATCGTCGCCAGCGGCGAGATGACGCCGGCGGCGAGGGCCGCGATCGCCGGCTGGTAACCCAGGGTGGAGAAGTAGTCCACACCGGTCAGGCACATGACCTGCCACCACGCGTGCTTTTTCAGGTGCTTGTCGCTCACGGCACCGGGGCCCTGATGGATGCCCTTGCTGTCCTGCAGCCCGAACAGCAGCCAGTTCTTCATCGCTTCTGCACCGTGCGGCCGCAGCGCGGAGGGATCGGCCGGGGGCCTGCTCAACGTGGTCATGGGTTCCTTTCCGCGCTGCGCAGCGCACCGCGTTCACTGCCGAAGCTAACACCGGCAAAAAACGGCGGATCGCGAAAAGGGTTTTTATTGACGAATCCTTTACGCCCTCGACGGGGGCCGGGGACGTGGTGGCTTGCGGGCGCTTTCGCGACGGGCGTCAGGGTTCGAAGCGGTAACCCATCCCGGCCTCAGTGAGAAGGTGTTTCGGCCGGGCCGGATCTGCCTCGAGCTTGCGGCGCAGCTGACCCATGTAGACCCGAAGGTAGTGGGTTTCACTGTCGTATCCGGGTCCCCAGATTTTGGCCAGCATCTGCTGCTGGGTGATGAGCCGGCCCGGGTTGCGGACCAGCAGTTCCAGGATCGCCCATTCCCGCGGGGTAAGACGGACGGCGGCACCGTCCCTCGTGACCTTCCGGTTGGCGAGGTCCACTTCGAAGTCCCCCACGTCGATGGTTGGCCCCTGGTCGTCGATGTCCGGGGTGAGGCGGCGCCCGGCGACCCGGAGCCGGGCGAGGAGTTCGTCGAGCCCGAAGGGTTTCGTGACGTAGTCATCGGCCCCCGCGTCCAGCGCCCGGACCTTGTCCACGGATCCGTGCCGGGCCGAGAGCACGATGATCGGGGTGCTGCTGGTGCGGCGGATCCTGGTGATGACGTCCACGCCATTGATGTCCGGCAACCCAAGGTCCAGAACAATGACATCGGGGTGACCGGCCTCGGCGTGTGCCAGGGCGGTGAGGCCGTCGAGGGCCGTCAGTACCCGGTATCCCTCGGCCTGGAGGTTAACCTGGAGGGCGCGCAGGAGCTGTGGTTCATCATCAACGACCAGGACGGTCCTCATGAGGCGCTGCCTCCTCTCTCATCCTCTCTCATCCTCTGGGGAGTCGGCGGCAGCGTGGGGGCCTGCAGAGAGCGGCAGGCGGATCACCATGGTCAGTCCCCCTCCTGGTGTCGACTGGGCGATGAGCTGTCCGCCCATCGCCTCGGTAAAGCCCTTCGCGATGGCCAGTCCCAGGCCCACGCCGGAGCCTTCCGGCGCGTCGTTCAGCCGCTGGAACGGCTGGAACATCGCGATAACGTTCGCGGCGGAGACGCCCTGGCCGTGATCGACGATGTGCAGCTCTCCGCAGGGCCGGCCGTTGACCGTAGCCGCCCCGGCCCCGCTGGAAGGTCCGACAATGACAATGTCCGAACCGGCCGCGTATTTCAGCGCGTTCTCCACGATGTTCGCGATGACACGTTCGAGCATGCCGAGGTCCGCGTCCACAGGGGGCATGTTGGGGGCAAGGTCGACGCGGATGCCGTCCGCGGGAAGTCCCCGCAGCGCGTCCTCGATCGCGTCCCGCCAGATGACGGGGGCGGTCAGCGGTGCGGTGGAACCGCTGGAGATGCGCGACATGTCCAGCAGGCTGGCGATCAGCCCGTCGAGGCGGTCCGAATAGGACTCGATGGTGTCAAGCATTTCGGTCTCCACCTCCGCCGGCAGGCGGCCCTTCTGCCGTTGCAGCGCGGTCACTGCGAGTTTGATACCGGCCAGTGGCGTGCGCAGGTCGTGGCCGACGGCCCGCAGGATCGATGTGCGGATGCTGTTCCCTTCGGCAAGTTTGGCCGTGTTTGTCAGCCTGCGGTGCAAGGCATCCCGCTCCCGCAGCAAAAGAAGATGGACGCCATGCGCGGCAAGGAGCCGCCGGTCACCGGCCGTAAGAGCCCGGCCGGACACCACCAGGGCGGTGTCGGGATCGGCCAGTTCAACCGCGCCTGGCCCCGACGACGCTGAATCTGAATCCGGGGACGGCGGAGGCCCGTCCCCGGAAAAGGCCTCAAGCTCCCAGGAGCCAGGCGCTTCAGAGGCTTTGGTGAACAGGCCGGCCGCTTTGGCCTGGAAGGTCTCCCTCACCTTGTCGAGGAACGCCTCGACCGAGTCATCGGCGATCAGCGCATCACGGGCCAGATCAGCCAGTGTTGCTGCCGCGGCACGGGCACGGGCAGCCTCCGCGGCACGCCGGGCCGAAACGCCCACCAGCAGGGAGACCGCCACTGCCGCGAAAAGGAACACCAGCAACGCGAACACATTCTGTGGGTCGCTGATATTGAAGGTTCCGACAGGCTCGGTCTCGAAGTAATTCAGCAGCAGCGAGTCCAACACGGCCGCCAGCACCGCTGGCCAGAGACCGCCGATAAATGCCACAGCGATCACCCCCGTGAGATGGACCAGCACGTGGGTCGCGAGGTTCAGCTCCGGGGCGAACGACAATCCCGTGGTGATCAGGACCGGGAGGAGCACCGCCAGAACGAACCCTGCGGTTGTCCGGGCCCGGCCCAGCACCGGTGAGGGCGGGCGGGGAAGCGTCCGGGCGCCCAAGGGATGGGAGACCATGTGCACGTCGATGTCCCCGGAGCCCTTCACGACCTTGGCGCCGACGCTCCTGCCCAACAGACGGCTGGCCAGGCGGCCGCGGGACACGCCCACCACGATCTGGGTTGCGTTGACGCTACGGGCAAATTCCAAAAGCGATTCCGCCGCGTCCTCCCCTACTACAGTGTGGTAGCTGCCACCCAGGTCGGTGACGAGCCGGCGCTGGGATGCCAACACCTGTGCTGCCGCTCCCGGTTGCCCCTCTGCTCGGCGCACATGGACAGCAAGGAGGTCCCCGCCGTTGACCCGCGACTGGATCCGGGCCGCCCGCCGGATAAGAGCTTCCCCTTCTGGTCCGCCGGTCAGACCGACGACCACGCGTTCCCGCGCCGGCCAGGTCGCCGTGATCCCTTCGCTGGCACGGTACTTTGCCAGGCCTTCATCGACCCGGTCGGCCAGCCAAATCAGCGCGATCTCGCGCAGCGCGAAGAGATTGCCGAGCCGGAACTCGTTGGCCAGGGCAGCATCGATCATCTCGGCCGGATAGATATTTCCGGCCGTCAACCGTTCCAGGAGAAGTTCCGGCGCAACATCCACGAGTTCGATCTGATCCGCCCGGCGCACCATGTCGTCCGGAACCGTTTCCCCCGGGGGCTGCCCGGTGATGGCGGACACCACGTCTTCCAACGAAGCCAGGTGCTGGATGCTGACCGTGGAGAGCACATTGATGCCCGCTGACAGCAGCAGCTCGATGTCCTGCCAGCGGTGTTCATTCCTGCTCCCCAGCGCATTAGTGTGGGCGTACTCGTCCACAACGGCAACGTCCGGGTGCCGGGCCAACACAGCATCCACATCCATTTCCTGAACGACGACACCTGTCCAACCTGCGTGACCAGGGGAAACCACCTCAAGACCTGCCACGAGGTCCCAGGTTTCCTTCCGTCCATGGCCTGCGACAACCCCAACGACCACGTCGCGATTGCCGGCCCGGAGCTGGTGGGCCTCCTGCAACATCGCGAACGTCTTCCCAACGCCCGGGGCTGCGCCCAGGAAAATGCGAAGAGTTCCCCTTGCCATACCCATAGTCTGTCAGCACCAGGAGCGCATCAGCGCTGCCGCCGCAGCAAGCCCAGGCGAGAACCCATGACGTGGTACTGAATGTCGAATACAGCTTCGATGACTAGCTCATACAAAGAATGTCAGAGCTGCATGGCAGCCTCTTCCATGGTCGATCATGCCGCTTGAAAGACACGTGTCTACGAGGAAAACCGGCAGGTCACGGCGGGACGACTCGCCGTAAGCTAATGGGAATATATGTTCTAAGGTTGTGTTATGGGACCGGAGCAGGCCAGCGCTTTGCACGCGCGGTACGCCCGCCGGGCCGGCCCGATCGGGCTGACCGTGGAGGAGCTCGACTTCGAGCACTTCACGGTCAAGAACGGCTTCCCCGGGATCCCGGTGAAGGCGTGGATCCGGTTCCCGAACTGCGCCGAACTGGTGGACGGCGAGGTGTTCACCTGGACAGCCAAGGCAGCCGAAGTGACATGGCAGGACGGGCCGGTGACCTACCGGACATGGGTGTGGAGCTCTGCGGTGACCCGCCGCAAAGAAATGATGAACAGAAACTTGGGAGAGCGGACCAACCGTGACAGCAACACTTAATGAAACAACCCTGGACGCCCCGGTGGATGTCCGGTTCACCGCAGCCGGCACTCCCCTGGCCGTCCGCTACGACGGACGGGTCTGGGCCGTGGCAGCGGAACCCGTGCACTGGTTCGAGCGGGACTCCTGGTGGGCGACCCGGCGGACCGCGCCGGTCGATGTCGGGAACGTCGTGGACATCGAACATTGGAGGTTGCAGGTTCGCCTGTCCTCGGCCTCGGCGCTGCGGACCTTCGAGCTGCGCCGGGACCCGCTGTCGGAGCAGTGGCTGCTGGAATCCATCACTGACAACTGACCCCGCCCTTGCGTAGCGTGGGGCCATGGGACTGATCTACGACGATCCGCGGCTGGCCGCGCTGACGCTCACGCGCATCGCCGCCGAGGAATCCGAAGGCCCCAGCGAACTGGCCGGCCGCATGCGCGAAGTCCTGGACGACCTGGTCCAGCGCAACGGGGCCGGGTACCTGACGGATGTGGTCATCGCCTTGGCCCGCACCGGGTATATCGCCCTCGATGAGCTAGCCAGGGCAACCGGGACCAGCACGGCAGAACTGCTCGATGAAGTGGAAGTCGACGTCTTGGAGGGCCTTGATGATAGCGCCTGACCGGGCGGGCCGGTGCCGAGGGGACGTTCTGTCCGGGATTCCAATTCATCGACCGCGGCCAGCTCCACCCGACAGTGACCGGCATCACGGCTCAATATCGGGCAGCTGCGCGTCAGGGCCCTCAGTCCACTACTCCCCTATTGCGTCCCAGCGCGCACCCCTTCCCCGGCAGAGTCGGTCTTCGCGGCGGTAGCCCCATGAACTCACGGGATGGCTACCGATGTGCTGCCGTGGATAGCCAAGGCTCTACGGCCCCGTCCCGCTGCACACGTCGAGCAGCCCGAGAGCAACAGGCGTCTCGTTTAGAGCTCGTTGAGAAGTGCTACCCCCGCCCGTTCCCATATTCTCCCTCCACGAGCAGACTCGCCGGCTACTTCACACTCGCTGGTCAATGGATGCAGGAACACTTGGGATTCGTCCTGATGGCCGACCGCCAGATGAACCATCCATGAAGCGATGTAGCGTAATCACGGGTAGCGGTCCGCTTGGCCAGCGAGGAACGTTCTGGCGCGTCCCCCTAGATAGCGTGAGAGGTCAGGCCGACGGCGCAACTGCACTCTTTGTTGCTCGACAACATTTCCGCAGCGGCAGTTCATGCCATAAGGATTGCCATATCTCCTATAGGAAGATCAAGGGGAACACGAGCTAAAAAGCTCACCATAGAACTGACGAGACAGCCAGCAGCAAATCTCATTTCCGTGCAGACCGGATACCTCATAAGAGCACCTACACGCCGACTCGTTAGCACGCTAACAAGAAGCTCTATGCTAGCCCCCACTTGTCATCCGGTTGAATCAACCACTAATTATCAGATGTGGAGTCACGCATTTTTTCCGGTAGGAACGCAAATTGAAGCATCAGTCCCACTCCCAGCCTGAATCCACATGAGGACACGGATACGATATCCAGCCTTGACGACAACGTGGGCCTCCATGAAGGGAATCATTTAACACCGTGCGTGACTCCGCATGCGTGTCACTACGAGCATTTCGGGGGGACTGCACATAGCGTTGACAGCAGGACAACATGCAACCCACCAGGTAGGAGAGTCGCTGGCCGATGGCACGATCACTGCAAACCCCTGCACCCCCGAAACCCCAGGCAACACGGGCCATTGACCGTGTCATCTCCCTGGCCAACGGCAAAGGCGGAGTCGGCAAGACGACCACCGCAGCTAACGTTGGCGGGTATGTCGCGTTGGCTGGCTCCCGTGTGCTGCTGATCGACCTTGACCCACAGGGTGACCTGGCCCGCGACCTTGGATACGACCGGCAGACAGGGAGGGAATTCTTCCAGGCCCTGATCGCCGGCACGCCCCCGATGATCCTGCGCGACGTGCGGGAAAACCTTGACGTCATCCCAGGCGGCCAGGACCTCGAAGACATCCAAGGCCTAATGGTGTCCCGCTCCAGCCGCTCCGACGCCGGCGACTTCGGCGACATGCTCTACGCCGTCCTGGCCCCGCTGGCAGACGATTACGACTTGATCTTGATCGACACCCCGCCGGGGGAGCGGATCCTCGTAGAAGGCGCCTTCGCTATCTCCAGCGCCGTCGTCATTCCTACCCGTTCCGATGATGCGAGCATCGACGGTGTCGAACGCATCGCACGCCGCTTCATGGCTGTACGTGACCGTAACCCGTCCCTGCAGTTGGCGGGCGTCGTCCTGTTCGGTGTTGGGCCGCGCTCCCTGCGCTTGGAACGCAGCGTCCGAGACACGTTGGAAGAGATGCTCGGCACCGTCGCCCCGGTCTTCGAAACCCGAATCAGGAACCTGGAGAGCGCAAGCGCCGACGCCCGCCGCAAGGGCCTGCTCTTCCACGAACTTGAAGGTGCCGTTACCGACGCCCAGAAGAACCGCCTGAAGGCGCTCCGGGCGGGGGAGAAGCCGGCGGACGGTTTCTTCTCGCGCAATGCCGGGGGATTGGCTGAAGAATACGAGCAACTGACCGGCGAGATCCTCGCCCGACTGAACGAGATCGAAAGCGGGAATCAGGCATGAGCGGCCGACAGAGCCTTGCCGGGGCATTCGCACCTGTAGCGCCTGCCCGCGGTACAACACTGCAGGGGTTGCTGGCTCCGAAACGGGGGAGGGGCGCGCCTGCACCGGGACCCAAAACCGGAGAGTCCGTGGAGACACCGGCCGGGGAACTTGTCCAGGTGCCGCCAACAGCAGCACCCGAGCCCGCTGACACGCAGGTGCCTACTGAGCAGCAGGCGGACAATCGGCCCGCTGAGCAGGCACCTGTTGAGGAGGCGCCCCTTGAGGCGGCAGGAAAGCGAGCGGAGCCCACGCCTACATCAGACAAGACCCTAAAGGCCACCACGCGACAGCAACCTGCTCCCAAGAAAGCTACTAACGCGACCAAAGCCTCCGAGCTGGTTCCCGGGGCGCTGCGCAACGTCGGGGTGTATCTGCCACCGGCGCTCCTGGCCCAGGTCAAGGATGCCGTCTATCAGGAGCGGACCACGTACGCAGAGCTGTTAGTTGATGCCTTTGAAGCCGTCGATGACAAGCAGATCGCCAAGGAGTTCACTTCCGAGACAACACTGACCCGTTCCGGCATGCCCCGCCGGGCACCGCGAAAACGGGGAGAGGCGGGCATTCAGATCCAACTACGCCTCGACGGGCTGCAGGTTGCCTGGCTGGATGAGAAGGTCACGGAGTTCGACGCACCGTCACGCAGCGCGCTCGTCTCGGCCGTCCTCAAACTTCATATCCAGACGGTACAGACTCCTAGGGAGTGATGCTGGACCCCCTAGGGACAAGCAACGCTCGTCTTCCCATAGTGCTTATGGCATGACTTATGGCACGAAGACGGAGCGTGCCAAATCAACCGGGGAGTGGATGCGGTGGACGGCCACATCGACACCCGTCAGGATGTGCAGACCGGGGGAGTGGGCCCACAACTGATAGGCCTTTGGCGCTGACCCTCACCCAGTTCTGTTGAAGGCCATGTTAGAGAGTGACCATTCATCGGGTGGCCCCTCGAATATCTCCCAGGGATAGTCTTCACCGGGGGAGAGTAGCTCTGGGACGGTGTCGACGTTCTTAGCGAGCCATTCCCGCCAGATAATCCGGTCGTTGCGGTAGCGCTGTAACTGGAGGGCCACCGCTTCGAGGACCCCAAATTGTTCGGCTAGTTGTCTCAGTGAGGTACCGGCTACGATTGACCAGGCCCTATTGGGACTGCGAACAACGAGGTTCCAGGCGCTGAGGACTTCCAGAGCTTCATGGACGGTGGAACGAGACAGCCGAGTGAGCCGCACAATCTCGACAGTTGGCACCCCAGGGGAGTGCTCCAGCGCTTCGTAGACGAACGCCGCCGGCAGCCCCAGTTCCCGGAAGACAGGACGCAGGGCGTAAATTTTCCCTTTCTGCCAAGTAGCATCCTCGGCGGCAGCTTTCAGCTCTTCGGGAACGGTCAACATGTAGAGATCCCCTTTGGTTCCCCTGGCTTCTTCAACGAGAGTAACCAAGGGATCCTTCTCCGCCCGCAACTGCCTCAAATGCAGGCCAACAGTGGTGTGGTCAAGACCCGTGGCCACGGCAATGGACCGGACGCCGAATTCAATGAACCGAGATCCCGTCATGTGAGCTGCCTCCCCTAACGCCCTAAGAACCATCCGCCGCGCCATACCAGTCCTGGATTGTTGGTAGTTCACCTCCCGTATGCGCAGGGCGTTTCGCCAGGTCCGGATAAACCGATGCTCTGCATCGGGATTTGAAATTCGGCCAATCCCCTTTACCTCTGCCGCCTGTGTAGAGGGCTGGCTTGTGGGGGATCTGCGGACATTGTCATTCCGGTCGGTCTGAGTCGTCTTTTTGCTTAAGTAGCTGAGGGCGTTCATCCAGTCGCGCCGCAGTGACGGAAAGCGGTGGCGGGCTGCGTAGCGGGCGTAGAAGGAGGCCAGTCCAGGCCAGGTTCCCTGCAGCATCCGGCGCTCCACATCCACCAGCTCCAAGCCGGCGGTCGCGGCACTGAGGATGACCGCTTGGCGAGCCTCGGAATCAGAGGCATACCGGTTGGTGTCGTACATGCCGGTCTGGGCGAGCACCTGCATGGCTCGGGACATGCGGCCCACCGGCTGCTCAACCACGGGCAAATTGGAGGTTGCCGGAGTGAAAGTTTCCTCCAGCCGCAGTGCCCTGACTGCCTTGATTTCGGCGGCTAGGTCGTCGGTCATGGCCGTCCAGACAGCGGCGCTATTGGGCCGTCGGGCGATGTCGTAGGCCATGGACAGGCTCATGGCCAGTTCCTGGTGGCCGCCGCGCTTGTGCGGTGAGCCGGGAGTTCGCATGCAGCCGTGGAGCAAGTTCTGGTGCGGGGTCTTGTCCAGGCTCCGATACCGGGTGCCGAGCGCCTCGACAAGATCACGCGCTTCAGAGAAGGTTACCCGCCGCGCCAGTGGGACGTAGACGTGACGGCCGCCGTTCGGCGAAAAGTCCTCAATCCAGCGGGCCCCGACTGAGTGTAGCCAGGTTTGGACGGCGCGGACGTCGGCCTGGACCCAGTCCGTACCTGCTACGGAGGAGTCGAAGTCGAGGAAGATCGCCGCACAGGTGCCGTCCTTGCCAAAAATCCGCACTGCAGCGGGCAACGAAGGCAATGATTCGGTGAGATTCCGCTCGTGTTTTTGGGGGTAGGTTTTGCCCGCGTCACGGGACAGTCGAACGCGGGGTTGGCCGGCAAGCAGGGGTGCTAGCGCCGCCCAAACGGTGGCTGGGTCGTCTGGTTGCTTTGACACGCCAGAAATTGGGCGTGCTGGAAGCACGGAGACGTGCTGATGTACGATGTGGGTAATCCTTTCGGGGATTGAGGTATAAAAAAGGGCCGATCCTGCCAGATCGGTTTCATAGCAACACAAAGGATGGCCTTGATTGGCCCTCCACGACTTACAATCTGATCCGCCGGCAAGCAATCCAGAGGGTAAGTCTCAAGCTTCGAAGGCCCGCCTTGTGCGGGCCTTCTTTTTTGTCATGAGGCGATGCGGATGGGCAGCTCCTGCTGGTAGTCGTCGCGGTCTAGTGCGGCCAGGTCTTCTTGCAGCTTTGGTTCCACAACGGACAGAAGGTATTCGGTTACTGTGAGGCCCCTGTGGGCTGCAACTTTGGCGATACCGTCAGCAGTGGGTTCCGGTGAGCGGAAACCAATGAACTTACGCAGGCCTTTACTGGGACGCCCGCCGCCTCGATTTACTGCTACTGCCGTCATGTGCTGTGTCCTTTGAATTTCGTCCCCGCAGTCGCGGTTACATCTTCATCGTTGTTAGCCTGCCGCTCAGACCGACTGTTGTGTCATTGCGACTGCTCCGAAACTATCACCGGGTAATCGACCCCTTCGGGATTTGTTTTCAGAAAACGGAAGCGTGTCGCGTTTGTGACATGGAACTGCCTTCATGTCCGTCAGAAGCCTTTGGCCATTGCCGCGGCTGCAGCGAGCCATGCGCGCTGTGTTGCTGGTTGGAGTGCTTCGTAGCGGATGGGTCCGTTGACGAGGGCGGGGTCGTAGGGGATTCGAACGACGGCTCGTACATGGGGTGCGAAGCCGTCTGCGATCCGCCGGGCCTCGTCCTTGGCGCGTTTGAGTGCGTCGCCGCTCATGCTGCGCTTGGCGTCGGTGGATTCGGAGACGATGACGACAGCGTTGCGGGCCAGTTCGGCGTCGTGGCCGCCGCGGGATTCGAGGGTTTGGAGGGTCAGGCGGGCGGCTTCGGCGCGGTCTTCGATGGCTGTTACGGGGACGACGAGCTGGTTGGTGTGGTGGATCATGCGGCGCCAGTTGGCGGCGCGGGCGGTGTTTCCGGAGTCCATGACGATGAGCCGGTAGTAGCGGGTGAGTACCTGGTGGGCGATGTCCACTTCCTCTGCGGTTACTTCGTGGTCGCCTTCGTCGTTCTCGTCTGAGCGCAGGACGTCGAACTTGTCTGAGGTCTGGTGGTGGACGAATCGGGCGATCTCGGCTGCTTGGGCGCTGGGGGAGAGCAGGGCCTGGGAGGAGTCGATGAGATCCAGGACGCTGTTGTTGTGGCTGCCCTGTTCGGTGCGCCAGCCAAGGGTTCCCTGTGATTCGTTGTTGTCCCAAGCGACGGTTGCTGCGCCGCTGTAGCGGGCCAGGATCGCTGAGAGCATGACGACCGTGGGCGTCTTGTTCGCCCCGCCCTTGCGGTTGACCACGGCCACGGTGCGGGGGCCGGGCCAGTGCTGGCTCACGGTGCGGATGTCCTCGCGTTCGGCCAGCTCTTCAGGGGAGGGGTCCATGCGGAAGCCGAGGCGGCTGAGAGCGCCGCGCCAGCCGCGCGTGGCGGGTTGGAGCACGGGCGTGCTGATCAGGAAGGAGGTGTCTTTGAGGCTGCGCCGGCCGGCTGGCTCCTCAGCGGCTGGTATGGAGGCCGGTGCGGCCCCCTGGGCCGCCGCGTCCGTGACAGCTGCACCGAAGGTCACCGGCTCTGCCCTGGTTGGATCCTCGGGCGCTTCTTCGGACTGTAAGGCCTCGCGAGTCGGAGCGGTCGTGGCCTGGGCCGGCGCGGGCGAAGGGGCATCAGTTACGGGCAAGGTGTCCTGCTCCCGCCGGGAGGTGCGCTTGATCGGTGTGGCCTCGCTGACGGCACCGTCGGGGGAGACGATGATGAGGCCCTGCCCGTCGGGGTCGGTGGTGCTGACGCGGACGGGTCGGCCGAGCTGAGCAGCGGTTTCGGTGATGAGGCGTAGTGCATCGGTCAGGACGGCGGCTTCGTCGGCGGCCTCGATCGGGTGGGAGGTCCCGTTGATGGTGACTTCGCCGGTTCCGTTGGTGCGGAGAACGGCGTTGATCTTGGGGAAGTCGAGAGCTTGGGTTTCCATCATCTGTCCTTACTTTGTGCCGTTCGGGGGTGTGAAGCGGTTGACCTGCCAGGGCTTGTCGGCTGCGCTGCGGAGCAGCTGCACGTCGTAGTCGCCGGCGTCGGTGGGAAACACGACATGGCAGCCGAAGCCGTTGTTCTCATCGATCTTGAGCTGGCCTGTTCCGGTGACCTTGGTGGCCGGGATGTTGGCTGGGTCGACGTATTGGTAGTCGGCGGTGGCTTGGGCGGTCAGGAGCTGCCCGAGCTCCTGGATCCATACCTTGTCCGTAACGGCCGGACGGGCGTAAAGCGTCATGGCCTTGGTCGCGGTGTCCAGCGCGGCTGTTTTGCTCGCCTCGTCCCAGGGAATGCCCAAAGTGGCCGGCGCTGTGCCGCCGGGAGCCTGGGGCTTGCCGCCTGCGCTGAGGGTGGCCGGCGCGGTGGTGGAAGTGCCGGGTGACGGCTCCACCGCAGGTGTTGAGCTGGCTGCCGGCGCGCAGGCCGTACAGGCGAGCAGGACCGCGAGGGCTGTCAGGGTGCGTTTCATGGTTCCTCCGGTGAGTTGCTGCCGGGCAGGTAGAGAAAGGCGCTGGGAGTGCCGTTCTGGACTGTGCGGGTGTAATAGGTGTGGTCATTGGGGGCGGGGTTGCCGTTATAGCCCTCTTCGAGGAAGCTGCCGTCACCGTTGACGGCTTTGACGATGGCGACGTGGCCATAGGTGCCGTCTGCGCCTCCGGTGCCGGGGGAGTACCAGACGACAGCGCCAACACGTGGCGTTTTGCCGGTGGGCCAGCCTTTGGCGTCCCAGCCGTCCTTCCAGGTCAGGGCAGAGCCGAGGAGGGCGCCATCCGGCCGGAAGGTGCCGTTGAGGATCTTGTAGGGCGCGGTGGTGCTGCCCAGTTGCTGGTTGATGCGCCAGAGCGCGAAGTCGACGCATTCGCGGTTGTACATGCCCAGAGGGGATGGCTTGTAGATCTTGGCCGTGCTCCACGGCAGGTCATCGCCTTTACCGGATTGGCCGGGGATGCCGCAGGAGCTTTCCCCGCCGGCGTCGGTGATCTTGGCATCGCCCAGGGCGGCGACGACCTGGCCGGCGGCCGCCCAGTAGGGCCGGTAGTGGAAGGGGTCGGCGTTGCGCTGGACCCGGTGTGCGGCCGTGGTGGGTTCGAGCTGTTCCCAGCCGTTGATCTTCTGGAGGGCTTTGAAGAAGTTGCTGGCGGAGGCTGTGGGGTTCATGCGGTCCTGGTGGGTGCCCCAGGCACGGTTGCCGCGCTGCTGGAACAGTCCCCGGGAGTCAGGTCCCGGTCCGTCGCCGTGGTCCAGGACACGCAGCCCGGACTCGCCCATGGCCGTCATGACACCGATCGTCTGGCCCCGGGCAGACAGGCCAAGGGCTTTGCCTGCGTTGATGATCAGGGCGGCGTTCTTCAGCTGCTCGCCCTCGTAGCCGGCGACAGCGACCTTGGGCAGCTGGCTTGCATCAACGCTGACGCTGGAACCGGTCGGTGAGCAGACGTCGGCCGCGGCCTGGGAGCCTCCCCCGAGCAGGATGATGGACAGCACCAAACCGACGGGCGCAAGGACGGCACCGGCGACCAGCACGGGCCCGCTCCTTGGTGACTGCAAGTGTCCCCCTCACATCTGCTCGGTTGCTCCGCCCTACGGCTGGTCCTGGTTTGCTTCGTCTGCCGTGTTCACTTCCGGTGTCTGGCCCTTCCTGAGTGTGTTCCGGTTCTCCCAGACCCAGTCTTTGACTTGATCTCTGGCGATCAACCATGTCTTCTCGACTTGGTACGCAGGAATCACTCCGGTTTGGAGCCAGCGGTAGACGGTGTTTCGGGACAACCCGAAGATCTCTTCGAGGTCCTGAGGCGTCAGACGCTCCGGGTACTTGGCGAAGAGTGCTTCCAGGTACTTGGGGTCCACACTCAGTCCGTCCCACCGCATAGAGCCAGCATAGACCACAAATTGGTACTGTGATGTACTGGGAGTGATTGAAAGGTACTGAAGCTGTTGTTGGAGGTCACTTATGGCCTTTCGTGTCGGATGGTACCGATACGATCTTTGCGGACATTACTAGGGGATGTGAAATGCCGGTCTCAAAGAATCGCTGGGTGACCCTCGGCGCAGAAACTCTCGACGAACCTGTTCCAGCCATCCCGGAAGAGCCGTCTTTCATCCCTACGGGGGCGACGAGGCCGCAGCTGAGTGTTCCGCAGCCGGACCATGCGGACCGGCTTCCGCGCAGGAATGTTACGGGAAGCCGACCAGCCTTTTGGTGGCTTGGCGTGCACGGCGGCGCGGGCGAAACGTCGCTTGCATGCCTGGACAAGAACACCAGGGCAGCCGACCATCACTGGCCTGTGACGGCAACCGGGTCCGTAGTCGTCCTCGTGGCCCGTTCCAATATCCCCGGCCTGCGCGCGGCACGCTTGGCCGCAACTGAATGGGCTTCAAGGTCACTTCCCGAGATCCAGGTAGCCGGCCTGGTGGTCATGGCCGACGCTCCCGGACGGCTCCCCAAAGAGATCCGCGACTTCTCCCGCGTCGTCGGCGGGGGAGTACCCCACATTTGGCATTTTCCCTGGGTCGACGGATGGCGCTACGGCCACGACGTCGCCCCCGAAGAACTTCCCAAAGAAGCCCGCACCGTCCTCGAGCAAGTACAGCTCGCAGTAACTGCCACCACCGCCGGCTTCCCGGCCAAGTAGAAAGAAGAAACCCCTATGTTGTTCTCCAAGGCCATGGAATGGTCAAGCTTTGCCATCACCGAAATACCGAACCCGGGCACCGGTGAAGCACCTCCCGGCTCCGAAGGTTTGCTGACAATCCTCAAATGGATCGCCTGGATCGTCTTCGGCTTGGCCGTCGCGGGCATCCTGATCACCGCCGGAACGATGATGATCAACAACCGGCGCGGCGAGGGCGGCGAGCACGCCGGCCGCCTGGCATGGGTCCTCGGCGGCTGCATCCTCGCAGCCTCCGCAGGCGGCGTCGTAGGCGCCCTGGTCTAAGGAGCCAGCCATGACTGAACCGACAGTGAACGAAGACCAGAATCCACTGACCAAACCTAAGTTCATCATCTCGGCCGTTGTCGTGGCGATCATAGTCGCGCTCGGAATCATCCTGGCCCTGCTCCCCAAGGGGGGAGAAACCCCGACAGCCGAACCAAGCAATTCCGGATCCACCCCCGCCAGCACGCAACCAAGCGGCTCAGCCGCCGCAAGCGTCTGCGGCCTGCCCTCCGGCAACCAGGCCAAACCAGCCACCACACCCACCGACACCAAATGGGAACTGGTTGGCAAGATCGCCGCGCCAACATCACCAACAAAATTCGGCCCAGGCAAGACCGAAGCCAACGGCCTCCGCTCCTGCTTCGCACACTCACCAACCGGCGCGCTCTACGCCGGGGCAAACATGATTGTTCTCGGAAGTTCCGGACGTCCCGACTTGTTGGCCCAGTATCTCGTCGCGGAGGGACCGGAACGAGACAAGATGCTGTCGGAGCCACCGACCAGCGCCCCGACGGCGGCACCGTTTCAGATTGCGGGCTACAAGGTCGTGGACTACACCGGCGATCGAGCCGTCATTGAATACGGCCTTACAGCAGCAAACGGCAGCGTAGGGTCAGTGCCCGTAGCAATGCAGTGGCAAGGGGGAGATTGGAAATGGGTTCTGCCGGCCACCGGCATGGCAGAAGCACGACAGCTCTCTGATTTGAACGGCTTCATTAATTGGGCGGGTGTCTAACTTGCTTCCGGCCAACGAGAACGGGCAGCCCTGCAAACCATGGGAAGTTGGATGCGTCGTCTCAGACTGGGCGAATGATCGTGCCAATGACGCGGTCAAGAACATGGCCCAGGCAGTCGCAGACGCTGTGGGGAACGTGGTCAAGACGCTTGGGACGTTTTGGGTGAATGTGGGGACTCCCGCCCTGACTGCTGCGCCGGGAGGCTCTACCGCGAGTGATCCGGTGTTGTTCCTGCAGAACAGTCTCTATTTTTGGACAGCGTCGCTGGCTGTGCTGTCCGTCCTTGTGGGTGCGGCAAAGATGGTGATCGAGCGCAGGGGCGCACCTTTGCGTGATCTGGTGCGTTCGCTCGCTACCCTGATTGTCGTGTCGGGCGCGGGCGTAGCGGCAGTGGGCCTTCTGACGGTTGCGGCCGATCAGTTCTCTGCCTGGATCATCACGAGCTCCACGGATGGGACGTCGTTTAACGAGAACATCACGTCCCTGCTGGCGCTTTCGGCAACCAGCCCGATCGGTTCGATCATGATCATCCTCCTGGGGCTGATCGCGATTCTGGCCTCTATAATGCAGATCGTCCTCATGATCATCCGCGGTGGCCTGCTCGTCATCCTGACCGGGATCTTTCCCACGGCTGCAGCATTTACCAGCACCGAAGCCGGCAAGGGCTGGTTCCAGAAGTGCACGGCCTGGCTGATCGCCTTCATTCTCTACAAGCCCGCGGCCGCCATCGTCTACGCCACGGCCTTCCAACTGAGCGGCAGCAAGATCTTCGGGAACGTCGGTGACGGCAAGGACTTCGGCTCCGCGCTCCTGACAACAGTCACCGGACTGGCCCTGATGATCATTGCTTTGTTCGCCATGCCAGCCCTCATGCGGTTCGTTACCCCCATGGTGGGTGCTGTCGCTGGAGGCGGTGGAGCCTCGGCAGCGGGAACAGTCGGGGCACTGGCTTCCGGCGCTATCAGCATGGGCAGCGCCGGACGAGGGGGCGGCCCATCCACCAGCCCGACGGCGACCAACAGCACATTGACCCAGAACCCGGTGTCGCAGGGCCCATCGGGGACTCGAAGCCAGGGAACGGCCGGAACGTCTGGCACGGCAGGAAAGACCGGTGCCCGGGGTGCAGGAGCCACGGGTGCGCAACCCGGAACTGGCCCGGCAGCATCTACCGGCGCAGACAGTGCTGCTTCAAGCAGCGGAACTGCATACAGCGGAGCGGCTGCCAGCGGGACAGCTGCGGCAGCGGGCGCTGGTGGTATCGCCGTGCTGGCCGCACAGAAAGGCCTTGAAGCCGGCCAAGCCGCGTCCGGGGCGATCCAAGACATGAGCGAAGAATCCACGGGGGGTGCCTGAAATGGCAGCGATCGAGAACACATACAGGGAACCGACCTACGGCAACTGGCGGCGTCCGCGTAAGGCCGGTATCGGCACCCTTGGCGGGCTGGCCACAGCTGGATTGTTTGTGGGCCTCATCATCACAGTGATCTGCTTCTTTGTCGGCGGCTGGTTCACCGGGCTGGTTGCCCTGCTCGTCCTCGGGCTGGCTCTGGCCGTCGTCTCGGTAACCGACAAGCACAACAAGTCCGTAGGGGAACGGGTTTTCACCCGTTTGGCCTTCGGCTTGGCGCGGCGCAGACGCGCCAACATCTACCGCTCCGGCCCGTTGGGACTGACGCCTTGGGGCGAGTTCCAGCTGCCCGGGATCGCTGCCGGTTCCAAGCTGTACGAGTTCACTGACTCCTATGGGCGCCCGTTCGCGTTGATCCACCTTCCCTCCACCGCCCACTACACCGTTGTCTTCGGCACCCAGCCCGACGGGGCGTCGCTGGTCGACCCCGAGCAGATTGACTCCTGGGTGGCTAACTGGGGCGGTTGGCTGGCCTCCTTGTCGAACGAACCTGCCGTCGTGGCGACATCGGTCACGGTTGAAACCGCTCCCGATTCCGGGGCCAGGCTGCGCCGGGAAGTTGAGTCGCACATCCATGACGACGCCCCGGACATTGCCAAGGCCATGCTCCGGGAGGCGCTGGAGACCTACCCGCAGGGATCGGCCACGATCCGGGCGTGGGTCGCGCTGACGTTCAGTGCCGCTGCCCGGGCAGGGGGCAAGCGACGCACCGCCGACGAGATCGCAAGGGATCTCGCGTCACGGCTTCCCAGCCTGACCGAGCGTCTGGAATCCACCGGCGCCGGCGCGTGCGCGCCGTTGAACGCCCAAGAACTGTGTGAGGTCGTTCGGGTCGCGTACGACCCTGCAGCGGCCCGGCTCATCGACGAAGCCCACTACCAAGGCACCCCCGTTGAGCTGAACTGGAGCGACGTCGGGCCGTCGGCCCATCAAGCCGACTGGGACGGCTACCGCCACGATTCCGGCCACTCGGTGTCCTGGTCCATGACAGGCGCACCCCGCGGCCACATCCTGGCATCCGCCCTGGCCCGCCTGGTCGCTCCGCACGGGGAGATTGCCCGCAAGCGCGTCAGCTTGCTGTACCGGCCGATCGAAGCCGGCCGCGCGGCCGCCATCGTGGAGTCCGACCAGACCAACGCCCTGACCCGGGCGTCCTCGACCAACCGGCCCACCGCCCGCGCCCTGGTCGATGCGCGCGCGGCGCAGGCCACCGCGGCCGAGGAAGCCAAGGGCGCCGGGCTGGTCAACTTCGGCATGGTCGTCACCGCCACGGTGCTCTCCTCCCGGGACCTCGATGACGCCGTGGCCGTGGTCGAGGGCAACCTCGGCCCGTCGGCACGTCTGCTGTTGCGGCGCGCCTACGGCTCACAGGATTCTGCCTTTGCCGCATCACTGCCGCTCGGGCTGGTTCTGCCCAAGCACTTGAAGGTTCCCGAAGAGATCCGCGAGGCCATGTGATGTTCGGCAGCCGTACCAAGCACCAGCGAACACAGGCCCCTGCCACGAAGCTCGCGGTCGCCGTCGCCCGCCGTCCGGGCCTGCGGGGCTGGCGCGGCCGCGGACAGGGCGAAGCCGTGTACGTCACGGCAGCCGACGAATGGCGCGGAACCTCCGTCCAGGTCTGCGGTCTCTGGCCGTTCGTGGGCGGGTCCGGCACCCCGATCCTCGGGGTGCCGATCGGCGTTCACACCGATACCGGAGCCCCTTTCGGGGCAGATCCGATCAGCTGGTTCATGCACGGAATGATCAACAACCCGTCCATGTTCGTCCTCGGCCTGCCGCACTACGGCAAATCCACCCTGGTCCGGCACATCGTCCTCGGCCTGGCAGGCCGGAGCATCAACCCGTTGATCCTCGGTGACCTGAAACCGGACTACGTTGACCTCATCGAAGCCCTCGGCGGCCAAGTCATCAGCCTCGGTCCCGGGCGCGGCCACCTGAACGTCCTGGACCCCGGTGAAGCCACGGGAGCCGCCGTCAGGCTGCTCGCCTCCGCCGAAGAACACCGGGCCACGGCGAACGGGACTACCGACCCGGCGGCGGCCGCGCCGTTCTTTGCTGCTGCGGTGAAAGCGGAGAAGCTGGCCGAACAGCTGATGGCAGACTCCCACAACAGGCGCCTGAACATGATCACGGCGCTGATCACCATCGTGCGCAACGCCAAGCCCAGCGCCCACGAGGAATCCCTGATCGACCGGGCACTGCACATCCTGGACGACCGCCTGGACCGCGTTCCCCTGATCGGAGATCTGATCGACGTCATCAAAGACGCCCCCAACGAGCTGCGGGCCATCGCCCTGGACCGCGGCGACATGAGCCGCTACCTCGACGCCACCGACCAGCTGCGCCAGTCGCTGTACTCCCTCGACGGCTCGGGCCGGTTCTCGGACATGTTCTCCAAACCCACCGACCAGCCGATGGACCTGACCAAACCCGTGGTCTTCGACCTGTCAGGGATCTCCGACACGCAGCGGGACATCCAGGCCGCCTGCCTGCTCGCCTGCTGGTCAACCGGGTTCGCCACCGTCCAGGTCGCCCACACCCTGGCCGACGCCGGCCTTGAACCGCGCCGTAACTACTTCGTCGTCATGGACGAGCTCTGGCGGGCCCTGCGCTCCGGTGAAGGCATGGTGGACCGGGTCGACTCGCTGACCCGCCTGAACCGCACCGAAGGCGTGGGGCAGGCCATGATCACGCACACCATGAGTGACCTCGAAGCCCTGCCCACGGAAGCCGAACGGATGAAAGCCCGCGGCTTCGTCGAACGCTCCGGCATGGTCGTCTGCGGCGCACTCCCCGGCGCTGAAATGGAAAAACTCAACAAAGCCGTCACCCTCTCCCGCGCCGAGCAATCCCGGCTCATCTCCTGGGCTGACCCCGGGTCATGGACCGACGTCGGCGGATCGCGTAAACGGGTACGCCCGGGCCTGGGCAAGTTCCTCTTCAAAGTCGGCGGCCGCCCCGGGATCCCGGTCGCACTCAAGCTGACCAGCGTGGAGGAATCACTGCACGACACCAACAAGCGCTGGACGATCAACCGGACCGGCGAAGGGGAGAACTGATGGGTGCACCAAGCAGCGGCAAGCGTTCCCAGCTCGACACCGAAACGATCCTGCTCTGGGTGTTCATCACCGTCGTGGTGCTCGGCGTCGGCTCGGTGACCGGCGCTGTACATCTGGGCTCGATCCTGTCCCATGACGGCCAAAAGCTGCCGGCTAACCCGTTTGAACTGGTCTTCGGCCTGCTCTCCCATAAGGTCACCTGGCCTGCGGCTGCCACAGGGGTACTGATCGGCTTCGGTGTACTCGTCATCGTCCTTGCCGTTCTGGTGGTCCGTGCGGTGCTGCGCCGTCGGTCCCAGCATTCCCGGGTGGACGCCGCCGCCCAGCACATGGCCAAAGCTAAGGACCTGCGCGCCCTGAGCCTGCGCGGCGCCACGGCCACCGCCGAACGCCTCGGAGTGAAAGGCGCACCCGGCGTCCCGGTCGGTAAGACCGTTCTGGGCGGCCAGATGGTCTACGGCTCCTGGGAAGACATGCACATCGACATCTGGGGCCCCCGAACAGGCAAGACAACCTCCCGGGCCATCCCGGCGATCCTCGCCGCCCCTGGCGCCGCGCTGGTGACCTCCAACAAAAGGGACATCGTTGACGGAACACGCGACGTCCGCGCCACCGAGGGCCCGGTCTGGGTCTTCGACCCGCAGTCCGTCGCCCTCGAGGAACCCAGCTGGTGGTGGAACCCCCTGTCCTACGTCACCGACGAAGTGCGCGCGGCGCGCCTGGCCGACCACTTCGCCGCAGGCTCCCGCGGCCCCGACGCCAAGACGGACGCCTACTTCGACCCGGCCGGCCAGGACCTCCTCGCCGGTCTCCTGCTCGCCGCCGCCCTCGACGGCCAGCCGATCACCCAGGTCCACACTTGGCTGACCCGACCCGCCGACGATGAAGCCGTGGACATCCTCAAAGCCCACGGCTTCCTGCAGACCGCCAACGCCGTCGGCGGCGTCATCAACGCACCCGAGAAACAACGCGGCGGCGTGTACGGCACGGCACTGCAAATGGCATCCTGCCTCACCAACCGCCAGGTCGCCCGGTGGGTGACACCCCAGGGCGACAACGACCAGCGGCCCCAGTTCGACCCCGCGGCGTTCGTCCGGTCCAAAGGCACCCTGTACAGCTTGTCCAAGGAAGGCAAGGGCACCGCCGGCCCGCTGGTGACGGCGCTGACCGTGGCCACAGTCGAGGCCGCCGAGGAACTGGCCGTCCACTCACCGGGAGGCCGGCTGGCCACACCCATGCTCGGCGTTCTGGACGAAGCAGCCAACGTCTGCCGCTGGCGCGAACTCCCGAATCTCTACAGCCACTACGGTTCCCGCGGCATCGTCCTGATGACCATCCTCCAGTCCTGGTCCCAAGGCGTGGAAGTCTGGGGCCGCGACGGCATGCGCAAACTCTGGTCCGCATCCAACATCAAGGTCTACGGCGGCGGCGTCGCCGAAGCAGAATTCCTCAACGAACTCGCACAGCTCGTCGGCGAATACCGCTACTCCAACATGACCAGAAGCCGCTCCAGACAAGGCACCTCCTACAGCCACGACAACGACCGCAAAGAACGCACCCTGGACGTCTCGGACCTCGCCGCGTTCCCCCGCGGCCGCGCCATCATGTTCGCCTCCGGCGCCCCCGCCGCGCTGCTGGAAACGGTGCCCTGGATGAACGGCCCGCACTCTGAGGCGGTGCGGGCCTCCATCACCGCGCACGACCCAGCGAACAAGCCCGCAGCCGCGGCCGGAAACCGCTGGGTCACCCCAGGTGCCTCTCATGAGTGAGGGCCTGGGGGAGTGGGACGACGAGCTGGAGGACATCCCAGCCCCCACCGAGCCAACCGAGGAGAGTTCCGAGGCCCCTGAGCTGTTCTACCCGAACGTCGCGGAATTCGTCAGTGGCAAGCTGGCCGCCAGCTACCGCCGTCAAATCAACGTGCAGGGCGGGGTTACCTGGTGCCCCCAATGGTGGAAGCACGCGGAAGCGATCAGCCGCCTCGAAGCGCTCTGGCGGGCTTGGGAGTTCCTGCGCCTGGACGGGACCACAGGAATGAGCGTGTGGTGGCGCGACCACGCAGACCACCACATGTCCGTCCTGCTCTCAGCCGATGGGCCCTTCAGGGGCTGCAACCCGGACGACGGCCACCGCTCCAAACTGTCCCGTCTGCCCTGCGAGGAACCACCCGCAGGTCTGTTCTAAACAGGCAGGACTTCGCCCGGGAGCTCCAGGGCGCCTAGCTCGCTGTCCACAGTTGTGGTCAATCCGGGTTATCCACGGCTGAAAACCGGGAGCCATCGGGAAAGCTCCCTCAGCAGCAGTAGCGGTGGATAAACTCAGCAGGATTGTCCCCGGCTGTGGGCAGCGGGAGCCACAGTCCGAACGGTCCAGGGTGAGCGGCGAGGAGATACCCGGACTGCGCCCCGGTCGGCTGCTGATCCAGCACAGGACTGCCTATATACTCTGGTGAATCGTTAGACATATTGGGGGGAATTCGTGGGCCGTGCAGTACGTGCTGTCATCTCTGCCGGTCTCGCCGCAACCGTGGTCCTTTCAGGGACGTTGGTGGCATCTCCCGCCCTTGCGGTATCGTCGTACCCTTGCGGAGCAGAATCATCGGGGACCGTGGGCACCCTCGAATCCTTGGCTTTGCCGGGTACCCTCGTTGCCGGCGATGATTTGCGGATGCAGGTCAGCATCCGCTGCGAGGGGGACCAGCAGGCGGTCCTGGCCTACGTGCATCTCACGTTTGAAAACGACCAGGGCATCATCACGAGAGTCAGCGTCAACAAGGCCGGCATCGATGCCGGGGCACCTGATGGTGCGTCCACGACTTACACCGTGACCATTCCAACGCCGGAAGGGGCGTTGCCTGAAGGGCTGCAGCGGCTCACCTATGTCACCCCGGTGATGGAAATGGTTCCGCGCTTCCCGAGCGGAGCCCAGCCGCCGCTCTATTCACGGACCATCGCCCAGCCCTACTTGTCGCTGAACCGCCCGGCAGGATGGGAAACCCGGGTAAGCCATCCCACCCATGCTGCCCCGACGCCGCAGGTGCCGTGGGCGCTCAAGGCAGGCGTTCCGGCCGAGGTCCGCTTCCCTTCCTGGGGCGCGGGAGCGGTCCTGAGCTACCGCTGGCTCCTGGAGGACGGGACACAGGTGGCTGACCGGAGAGAGTACATTCCGTCGGCAGGCAGCGTCTCGCGGGTCGTCGTCACCGGAACATGGGCGGACGGCACGGTCCACGACCGGTCATCACAGCTGGTCCGCACCGTGGAAGGCGTCGGCGGATTCAATGATGTGACCGTTGGGGAAGCAGTGCCCTACAGTGACGCCCCTGTCCGGGTTGTCCGCACCGCCCCGGATCAGAGTACGAAGTCCGGATGGTACCGGCTGCGGTCCGACGGAAGCTTCCCGTCAACGCCGGAAGCTTCACCGGATTCCTGGTATCCGAAACCGACGGATGTGGGGCAGAGATTCCAGTTCATTGAGGCCGGCGTCCGTGCCAGGGGAGCCTCCCAGATAATCAGCGTCACTCCGGCACCCCTCCCGGGGGACCGGCGCAGCGGCTACGTCCAGGGCGACACCCTCGTGAACACGGTGGCAGAACTGCAGCCGCGCCTCCAACCCGGCTACCGGCTCACCGCTAACAATCCCTGGCCTGCCGGACAGGCAGTAACCTTCGCCTGGCTGCGCAACGGGCAGACTGTGCCCGGTGCGACCACGGCCGCGTACACCCTGAAGGTGACCGACGCCGGAGCTACCATCCAGGCAGTGGTTCGAACGGGCAGCCCCGGCTACATTTCCAACGAAGCCAAGGCCTCCGCGGTGAACATCCCGCTGGTGAAACTGGTCTCCGCCTGGCCGCTTGTCTCCGGAAGCGCGCGCGTCGGAGTGACCCTGCGCGCGTCTACCCCAGGGTGGACCGCAGGGACAAGGTTCAGCTACCAGTGGCTTCGTAACGGCAAGGCCATTCAGGGCGCCACACGCTCCACCTACACCGTGCCTGCAGGGGATCGTAACGCAATCCTGCAGGTGAGGGTCACAGGGACGCAGACGTTTTACACGACGGTCACCAGGACCGGCGCACATCACCTCATCAACTACGGAATCCTGACCGCCCCTACACCCTCTATTACCGGAATCCCGAAAGCGAGCCAGATCCTTACAGCCCATGCCGGGGCGTGGACCCCCGGAACACAGCTTCGCTATCAGTGGTACCGGAACAACCAGGCAATCAGGGGCGCTACAACAGCCACCTACCGGCTCGGAACCGCTGACCGGGGCCAAGCAATTCATGTCCAGGTCCGGGGAAGTAAAGAGGGGTACATGGGCGTGTGGCGGAACTCCGCCCAGAAACGCGTTCAGCCCTAATCGCGAGCCACCATACCGGCGAGGTTCGGTTTTCCACCAGACCGTCCCATCTCTAAAAGCCGGATGACAAGTCAAGACGTCGGTGGGTGGGCATCAGGAAAAAGGATCTCGCCACGGATGTGGCAGAAGATCAGGCGGCATACGCGATCCGTTGAACCGAGAAGCAGAAACAGTTTGGCGGTGCCCCCGTGTTGGAGGCCCGGAGGCCACTGGGGGTGTCTAACAGACACTGCCACTGCCAGGTCATGGTGCGTAGCGTGAGGGATGTGAACAGAAGAGATGACATCCGTGAGTTCCTGATCTCGCGCCGCGCGAAGATCAGTCCGGAGCGGGCCGGTGTCCCCAGCTACGGGGAACTGCGCCGGGTGCCAGGCCTGCGGCGTGAGGAGGTGGCACAACTGGCCGGCGTGAGCACCGACTACTACACCCGGCTGGAACGCGGCAACCTCCGCGGTGTCTCCGACTCAGTCCTTGAGGCCGTGTGCTCGGCCCTTCAACTGGATGAGGCCGAGCGGGCCCATCTGATAGATCTGGCCCGGACCGCTAACACGCCGGCACGCCGGACGCCCAGGAAGCCGGCCCAGCAGCGGGTCCGGTCCGGTGTGCTGCGCCTGCTGGACGGGATGAGCGGGGCAGCCGCGCTCGTGCAGAACGGCCGTTCGGACGTGCTAGCCGCCAACCTGCTGGGCCGGGCGCTGTATGCGGATGTGTTCAACTCAACCGTGTCCTTCGCCACGGACCTTCCGGGCAGACTGCCGAACCAGGCACGCTATCTCTTCCTCGACCCACGCGCCGGGGACCTGTACCCGGACTGGAACGCGGTGGCCGCCACCACGGTGGCCATGCTGCGCCTGGAATCAGGCCGGAACCCGCACGACCGGGCACTGAACGAACTGATCGGTGAGCTGACCGCCCGCGGCGGACAGTTCGCCGCGCTCTGGGCCGGGCACGACGTACGGATCCACACCACGGGGACCAAGCGCTTCCACCACCCGGTGGCCGGGGACCTGTCCCTGCAGTTCGAGACCCTGCACCTGCCCGGCGATGAAGGCCAGACGCTGTTCGCCTTCACCGCAGAGCCCGGCTCGGCCTCTGCAAGCGCGCTGGCGTTCCTGGCCAGCTGGGCGGCGGCGCCGTCCACCGCCAAGGACGGCGAAGACGAAACGGCCATACCTGCCCGTTCCCAGCCGGAGCCCCTCCAACCAGGCCCGGGAAAGACCGACCAACGGCATAACTGACAAGACCCTGCCTTCACCGCAGTAGCAACCACTTAACGAACAATTCGGGCAACCCGCTAACAGTCTCCGCTGAACGGACGTTGCTGACGGCTGCCCAAATTCAGCCAAAACCCTTTGAAAGAGAACAACCAATGACAGAAAAACTCATCGGAACTGTTGCACTGGTAACCGGGGCCAGCAGCGGCATCGGTGACGCCACCGCCCGTGCCCTCGCCGAGCAGGGCGCGTCCGTCGCCGTCCTCGCCCGACGCAAGGACCGCCTCGACACACTCGTGGCCGAGATCGAAGCTTCCGGCGGCACCGCCTACGCCGTTCCTGCTGACATTACCGACCGCACCCAGGCTGAACAGGCCGTAGCAGAGGTTGTAAACCAATTCGGTCGCCTGGACATCCTCATCAACAATGCCGGGCTCATGCTCCTCGGACCGGTCGTCGATCAGGAGGTCGACGAGTGGGAACGGATGATCGCGGTCAACCAGAGCGGTCTGCTCTACATGACGAAGGCGGCACTCCCGCATCTGCTGGCTGCAGCGGAGGACGAACTGCGCGGCGTAGCGGACATCGTCAATATCTCCTCGATTGCCGGCCGGCAGGCGTGGGCGAACTTCGCCGCGTACAACATGACGAAGTTCGGCGTGAACGGCTTCACCGAAGCGCTCCGCCAGGAGATCACGAAGAAGCACGTCCGGGTCGGCGTACTCGAGCCCGGCGCAGTCGAAACAGAACTGATCTCACACAACAACGACACCATCAAGAGCGACCTCGCCGTCTCCGACGCAAAGAACATCCCCGAGAAGCTGCAGCCTGAGGATATCGCCGAGAGCATCGCGTACATGGTGACCCGCCACCGCCGATCCTCCATCACCGAGCTGTGGGCGATGCCCACATCCCAAGCCTGAGAATCCTACCGAAGGAAAACACAGCATGAAAACCGCACGCCTGGGAGACCTGGAAGTCTCCCGCATCGGCCTCGGCGCCATGACCATGGCCGGCACCTACACCAGCGAGGGAGCCCTGGATAACAGCGAATCGATCCGCACGATCCACCGTGCACTCGAGCTCGGAGTCACCCACATCGACACAGCGGAGATCTACGGGCCGTTCCTGAGCGAGGAAATCGTCGGCCAGGCAATCAAAGGCCACCGTGACGAAGTGAAGATCGCCACGAAGTTCGGCCTTGTCTCCCACTCCGATGGCGGTCCCGGTGTCACGGACAGCAGCGCAGCGAACATCCGCACGGCTGTCGAGGGATCCCTGAAACGACTGGGCACCGACCATATCGACCTCTACTACCAACATCGGGTCGACCAGAACACGCCCATCGAAGAGACTGCCGGGGCCGTCGCGGACCTGAT
Source organism: Arthrobacter sp. UC242_113 (assembly GCF_044054585.1). NCBI lineage: Bacteria > Bacillati > Actinomycetota > Actinomycetes > Micrococcales > Micrococcaceae > Arthrobacter > Arthrobacter sp. UC242_113. Next base: position 137,109 of record NZ_CP171972.1, read on the forward strand.
CACCGAAGGCAAGGTACGGCACTTCGGCCTGTCCGAAGCCTCCCCTGACACCATCCGCCGGGCACACGCCGTGCAGCCCGTCACGGCCCTGCAGACCGAGTACTCCCTGTGGACCCGCGACGTCGAAGACGAAATTCTGCCACTGCTGCGTGAACTGGGCATCGGCTTCGTCCCCTACTCACCGCTCGGGCATGGTCTGCTCACCGGGCAGATCCGGACGGTGGAGGATTTCGCCGATGACGACTGGCGCAAAACCAACCCGCGCTTCACGGGCGAAAACTTCATCCGGAACCTGCGCATCGTCGACGAAGTAGAGAGCATCGGCGCGGAAATTGGCGCCACCCCAGCCCAGACCGCGTTGGCGTGGTTGCTGACCCGCGGCGAGGACATCGCCCCGATCCCGGGCACACGCCGCGTCTCCCGTGTAAAGGAAAACACCGCAGCCGACTCCGTCGAGCTCACCACGAACCAGCTCGAACGCCTGAACGCTCTCCAACCCGCAGCAGGGGCGCGGCACGACGACGCGAACATGGCCTCGATCGACCGCTGATCCCTGGCCGTGCTGTCCTCGCCAAAAAGGTCCCAGTTCCAAGAATCAACGTCAATCAATGCTCGTCCGATGAGACGCGTCTCGTATCCCTAGGGATATGAGACTTCCCGGCCCTCTTCGCGCAGGGCCGTCGTGACTTAGCTGATGATGTCCCTTCAGGCGTGCCGAGGTAAAACGAGCGAACTTCCGGAGTGGTCCGGCGATAGACGGGGCCAGTTCATGGTAGACAGAGCAGACCACGAACACAGGGGGATGTTGTCATGGAACCGGTTAGATTTATTGATCCGTTCACGGTTGAGGAACCGGCTTCGGTGACGCCTGTCCCAAAACCGGTGCCCGTTCCTGGTCCTCCCGCTGAAGCAGCCGCGACTCTTCTCTTTTCGTCCCAGGGTCGTGAACGTGAAGTCCAACGACTCATCCATGATCTCGCCATTCTGGCGAGCCGGCAGCAGCATCCGCCCGTCGGGTAGGGCCACCCGGGCAGTCGGGTTCGTAGCGCGATGGATGATCCCGGACGATAGGTCTTCTCGTGGCGTTTCTGGGCACGTTCACGGTAGCGGCGCTGATGTTCCTGCTGTATGTCACTGCTCTTTGCGTCCTGCTCGTTCTGGCAGGAACAGGCCAACTGCTCATCTGGGCGTTCAGGGCCAGCAAGCCCGCACATGAAGCAGGAAGGCCAGAGAGGCCGCTGGGCGCCACGCAAGAGGGGCGACACTACCGCTCCGCGGGAGCTGGAAGCAGCGGGATCAGATAAACGCTTCGCATCCAGCCCATCACCGTAGGGCCGGCGAAAGCACGCAGTGGGACGTTCTGCTGAAAGCCGGCGGGTCTGACGTGATTCTCGGGTAAAAACGGCGCAGAGGATCAGGACGCCATGGCGGTCTGGCGTGTTCTCGGCCGCAGGGTGCGGAACGCGAGGTCAGGGGCGGTGAGGGCTTTCTGCAGGCGCGGAAGATGGACTTCGATATCCCGGGCGACCGCCGTGGCAGCCGCCCAGTCAGCCAGCGCCAAGGCCAACTCAAGCTCACTGCACAGCTGGTTCATTCTTAGCGCCCCGACCAACCAGGATTTCGTCTTCAGGTTCCGGGAGGCATCCAGCGCCAGGTCCCCGTCCCGGGCGCCAACTGCGCGCACGATCGGTTCAACGAACCGGGGGAGGAGGGCCGTGTAGTCAGCGGCGATTGTTTCGGCCGCTTCCAGTGAGGCCTGGCCCACGAGTCTTTGGAGGTGCTTCACATCCAGTGTCGGCTTTGCTCCCTCACCCACTTGGTTTCCCCTGCGCACAGCACAGCTCCTTCCCCCACATCGAGTGTGCACCACCCCGGCCCCGCGTGGGCCGTGCCATTTCGACTTGTAAATACCATGGCCTGCTTCCTTGCAGGTCATGGCCAGAGTGCATGCTCGGCATCAAGAATGGTGCAGCAAACGCGCAGGACAGGATCAAGAAACGGCGGCACTCAACGTCGGGGCGCCCTGCCTTCACGTGGCAGTGGCTCTAAAGCCGGCCGATGTCGTCCTTAGCTCCAGGATCCCGATCATCGTCCCGCTGCACCCTTGGGAATTGCAGGTGCTGTCTGAGCCGCAGCCGATTCAACCCCCTGATTGCAGGGTCAGATCATCATTCACCCGCCGGAGCTTAACACCCTCCGAACACCCGCATTCGCCCCGCACGATGGCTGTTAATAGCGGCAAGGGGACGGGCATCCTGACGTCAGGTTAGGTTCTTAGAATTGCCTGAATAAGTGTCAGAAAAAGCCGATTTACACCCTACTTTGACAACTTTCACGTGGGTTGCCTGACGTCAGGTTGGGGTGTGGATCAACCTGGTATAGCGGCATCCGTTTGGCAGCACTAGTCATGCCAGGTTCAGCCAGAGTTAGCCGCTTAAGAGAACTGTTCTTCAAATGCCGGTGTGCTGATGTGGACGCTGCGCTCGTAAAGGAGGGGCACGACGGAGCCTAGGAGCCCGTCGCGGAAATGCGGCCTTTCGCGATGGCGCGCGAGGGCCTCCTGATCCTTCCATCCTTCGATCAGGATCAAGTGACCCTCCTCGCTGGGTGTTTCGAGGATGTGGAAGTATTTCAGTCCCGGCTCATCGCGGGTGGTTTGCGCAACAGGTAGCAGCCGTTCGAGCACCGCTTCCCGGGCCGCGGGCGGGAAGCGGTAGTGGGCGACCGTAGTGACCGTCATGGTCGGGCCAGCTTGTTGTCCCCGCCCACGGCGCCGTGGCGGACCGAGAACCGTTCAATGGCGTCCATGCGCAGTTCGGTGCCCAGCCCTGGAGCCTCGGGCGCGGAAACCCGTCCGTTCACTACGCGGCTGTACGGCGAGTGGGTCAGGAGCTTGTGGGAGGGCTCGAAGGGAAGCTCGTCCGCGAATGCTTCGACCCAGGGCATGTCCGGCCAGGCAAAGGTGAAGTGCTGGTGGACTGACGGGTAGGCATGTCCTGAGACCGCGACGCCGTGCTGGCGGGCGAAGCCGATGACATCTGCCGTGGGACCGATGCCGCCAAGGGTGGTGGCGTCGACCCGGAGCACGTCCACCATTTCCTCCTGGATCAGCCGGTACAGGGCCCGCGGGTCGGTGATGTCGTCTCCGGCCGCGAGTGGGGTTTGGACCAGGCCGCGCAGCTTGCCGATGTCGTGCAGCTGGTGGCGAGGGAAGGGGTCCTCCACCCACGCCAGGTCGACTGTGGCGAAGGTGTTGATGGCTTCGGCTGCTTCCCGCACCGATGTCCAGGCGCCGTTGACGTCCACGATGAGCTGGACTTCGGGTCCGGCCAGTTGGCGGATGAGTTCCAGGCGGCGTTGCAGTATCCGGTAGTCGTCGTAGCCGGCAGCCTCAAGTTTGAGGGCGGGGTAGCCGTCAGCGGCCCGCTTGGCCAGCCGCGCGGCGAACTCTTCGTCCGACTCGTTGGGCAGTTCGTAGCCTTCGACCAGCAGAACCCCTGCGTCCTGCCGGTTTCCACCGAGCAGCCGCCAGATGGGGCTCTCCATCGCCCGTCCGCGGATATCCCACAGGGCAATGTCAACCAGGGACCGCGCGTTCGCCAAGATGCCGTGGCGGTCTCCGGATGCAGTCCTGCGCAGGATTTCGGTCTGGATGGCGCCGACATCCTCGGCCTCCATGCCGATGATCAGCGGCGCAATCATGTCGATCGCAGCGACGTCGATCGGGGCGCCCCGGCTGATCGCCAGGCCGTGGCCCTCTAGTCCATCGCTGGTCTGGATGCGGACCACCGCATAGTCACGATGGGTGATGGTGCCCCATTTGAAGCGGACCGGCACGTCAAGTGGCACCCGGCAGTTCCATGCGTCAACTCTTTTGATGGCCGTCATGGGCATCCTTCCCTTGGTTCAGTAGCAAAAAATTATCACCCATTGAATTGTATGTCCATCTTGCGATACTGTTCCGGCATGCCGGCTGGAGCTGCTTTCTGCTGGCCCGAATACTTCGTCTCAAGAAAGAGGATTACCTTGAAACTTGACAGCAACGTGCGCCGCCTCGGCGATATGGCGGGACGCACGGCGTTGGTTACGGGAGCGAGCAGTGGCATCGGTGCCGCCACCGTTCTCCGGTTCATTGAGGCTGGTGCACGGGTGCACGCCGTTGCTCGCCGCCTGGAAGCGCTGGAGGCGCTGGACCCCGTGGCCGTCGCGGACGGGCGCCTGGTGCCGCACGCGCTGGATGTCAGCGACGGGGCTGCCGTCCAGGCGCTTCTTGATGAGCTGGCTGACTCCGACCCGCTGGACACCCTCGTTCTTGCCGCAGGACAGAACGTGAACCCCCGTCGCTTCGGAGACCTGACCTTCGAGGCCTTCGATCACCTGCTCAAGGTCAACCTCAGCGGTGTCTTCTACTTCCTGCGCGGCGCCCTTCCGCAGCTCCGGGACACCCTGGGCGACGTCGTCATCATCTCAAGCGTCGCCGCTTTGTGGCCGGATCACTCCGGTGCTGCCTACCAGGCGTCCAAAGCAGGCGTGATTGGCCTGGCCCGCGGTGCTGGATGGGATGAGCACGGTGCGGGCGTGCGCATCACCTCGATCCTTCCCGGTGTGGTGAACACGCCGATTCTGGATAAGCGGCCCGTTCCGCCGCCGCAGGAACTCCGTGAGCTGTTCATTCAGCCCGAGGACGTTGCCGAAGCGTCCTTGGCCGCGGTCACCATCCCGGGCCGCACGACCGTCTCGGAGATCACCTTGACCGCCACGCGCTTGCAGTCGATCGGCAACACCCAGCAGGCCACCCCCGTCATTCCTGAACAGCTCAAAGTCGGCTGACAGAATCCGCAGTAGTCATCTCAAAGGAGAGATAGCATGACTCAGATTGAAACCACTGAACCGCTGCTGGTGCCCAATAAGAAGGCCACCACACGCAGCGTCATCGCCGGCACGTTTGGAACGGCGTTGGAGTATTACGATTTCGTGCTGTACGGTCTGGCCGCAGCGCTGGTGTTCAACACCCTGTTCTTTCCCAATGCAGACCCGGCCGTCGCCATGCTTGCCAGCTTCGCCACCTACGCGGTAGGTTTCGTAGCACGGCCGGTGGGCGGCCTCATCCTTGCAGGCGTCGGTGACCGCGTCGGACGCAAGCAGGTGCTGGTTATCACGATTGTGATGATGGGCCTCTCCACTGCCGCCATCGGACTTCTTCCGACCTACGCCCAAGTGGGCGTCTGGGCCCCCGTGCTTCTGATCCTGCTGCGCCTTGTGCAGGGTTTTGGGGCCGGCGCGGAACTGGCGAGTGCATCCACCCTCATGGTGGAGTCCGCGCCCGCCCACCGCCGCGGCATTCTGGGCTCATTCCTTTGCATCGGGACGAACTCCGGCACCCTCATCGCCTCAGGCGTCTGGGTACTCGTGGCCCAGTTGCCCAAGCAGGACCTGTTGACCTGGGGCTGGCGCATCCCATTCCTCGTCAGTATTCTGATTGCCGGTTGGGGATTGTGGACCCGGCGCCATGTCGAAGAAAGCCACACGTTTACCGCCGTCTCCGAACGCCAGCGCAACGCCACGGTCCGGGAAATCTTCGGCGGCGTCTTCACCTCGGGCAAGAAGGCGTTCTTCTCCGGGCTAGGCCTGCGGGTCGGCGAGGCGGGAACGTCCTCCATCTACCAGGTGTTCCTAGTCGGCTACATCGCGACGCTGCCACAGATGGGCGCCGCCACGGGAACCTTCGCGTTGATGATCGCCTCGGCTGTGGCCTACCTGACCATTCCCTTGATCGGCCACCTGTCGGACAAGGTCGGCCGCCGCACAGTCTTCAGGATCCTCTCCGGCACCCAGTTGGCCTTCGCGGTCCCCGGACTGCTGCTTGTTACATCCGGGAACACGGCATTGATCGTCCTGGCCTTCATCGTGGCCGTAAGCATCGCAGTCCTGGGCATGTACGCGGTTGAGTCCTCCTGGAACGCCGAGCTGTTCGGCTCGCGCTACCGGCTGGCCGGCGTCACCGCAGTGAAGGAACTCGGCGGCGTCCTGGGCGGCGGCATCGCACCCATGATCTGTGCAGGCCTCATGGCGGCATTCCACCACTGGTGGCCGATTGCCGCCTACGTCACTGTTCTTGCAGCCATCAGCTTCGGAACCTCCTTCTTCGCCCCGGAGACCAAGGGCCGTGACCTGACCTCCTCGGCTGACTCCATCTAGGCATTGCGCTGCGGCCCGGCCCTCAAGGGCCGGGCCGCCTGCTCCCAGACCAGGACAAATCGATTGAGAAGGCCTAAGGCATGGCGTATCGTGGGGAAGTCACATTGTCCGCCTGGTGAGAGGAATCTGGTGGCTCAAGAAGATGAGCAGTCCGGCGGTATGCAGCTCGTCAGCAAGAGCATGGCGATCCTCACTGCAATAGGACAGGCAGGGTCTATCAGCGTCAAGGAACTTGCCGAACGGACCGGCGAGCCGGCCAGCTCCCTGTACCGGCTGCTCTCGTCGCTCGAAGTGATCGGCTGGGTGGAGCCCGCAGCAAAGCCTCGGCAGATCCGGCTCGGAGTCGAGTTCCTGCGCCTCGGGGCCCGCCTGGAGGCCCAGCTCGACGTTCGGAAGCAGGCCGTTCCGCAATTGGAGTGGCTGCGCCAGGCCAGCGGCGAGACTGCCTTCCTCTGCATTCGACGCGGACTGGAAGCGGTGTGCATCGAACGGGTTGAAGGTCTCGACGTTCAGATCCACACCCTTTCTTTAGGGCAATCAATGCCCCTGGGCGAGGGCGTGGCGCCTCGCGCGCTCCTGGCCTTCGAACCCAAGGAGGTAGTGGACAGCTACTTCGAAAACTTCCCCGAGCCGACCAGCGCCATCGCCCCTTCTGCGGAGGAGTTGCGGGTGCTGCTGGCGGAGACGGCGAGGGATGGTGTGGCCGTGGCCACCAGCGAGTGGGCCGACGGCATTGGGGGCGTCGGCGCGCCGATCTTCGATCACCGTGGCCGGGTGGTGGCAGCCCTGTCCATCGGGGGCATGTCCCATCGCATGTTCGGGGGCAGCTACGACGCCGTGGCCCTCACCCGGTCAGCGGCTGAGGCAGTGAGCCGCAGCATGGGTTACGACGGCGGCATTCCCGCCCCCCGCCCCCTGCCGGACGGCTTTCATGCACACAGTGAGGTGGCTTAGATGGGCAAGCCGATCAAGATCCTTTCCAACAGTTCACAGCTGCTGAACCTTCTGGCCGACCAGGGCCAATTGGGCATCCCTGAGCTTTCTGAACGGCTGGACATGCCCCGCGCCAGTGTCTACCGGCTGGTCGACGCCCTGACGCACGTGGGACTGGTAGGCCAGTCGGAGGATGGAAAGTTCTCGCTCGGCCTAGAGGTTCTGCATCTTGCCAGCGCGGCCCTGCGGGCATTGCCGGAGATCGAGGTTGCCCGGCCGGAGCTGGAATACCTCAATGAGGCCACCGGCCAGACCATCTACCTGTGCGCTTTGCGCGGCACCGCAACCGTATGTCTGGACTGGGTGCCCGGCAGCCGGGTCAGCCTGTTGTTGCTCGGCCCCGGTGGAACACTGCCCCCGCACGCAGGGGCGACGTCGCGGGTCTTCCTGGCGTTCGACGACGACCTGCGCCGTGACGTCATTCGGCGGCCCCTGGAGCGGATCACGGACAAGACGTTGACCGAGCCCTCCGAGCTCGATGCCGACGCCCAGGCCATCCGATCGGCCGGGTTCAGCGTCTCCGACGAAGACGTGACTGTCGGCATCGCCGCCCTCGGGGTGCCGGTCCACGACCGTGCGGGCAACGTTACTTGGGCGCTCTCTGTCGCAGGCCTCCGCGCCGAGATCCTGGACTCACAGGAGGAGTTCGTTAATCTGCTGAAGGAAGCCGGGGCGCGGATGAGCCGGCGGCTGTCCTAGCGACAGCCGCCGGTCCTCCTAGGCGCTGAAGTCGAGCAGGACCTTGCACGAGCGGCTGGAATCGGCCGCCGCCTCAAAGGCCTCCGCCGCTTTCTCCGGCGCAAAGACGTGCGTGACGATCCCATCCAGCTCGGGGGCCGCGGCCAGGAGTTCGACGGCGGCATCCAGCTCGACGTCGAACCGCTGGGACCCGCGCAGGGTCACCTCCCGGGTAATCAACTGCCCCAGGTCAATGGGGTTAGGACCCGGCGGGAGGATGCCGAGCTGGACTACCATGCCCCCGTCGCGCACGGCCTTGATAGCGGCGTTCAGCGCCGCCGGCGCCCCAGAGGCCTCAATGACGACGTCGAAGGCCGCGGCCGGCACCTGATCTGAACCAAGCAGCAGGGCGGCGTCCGCACCCACCGACCGGGCTACGTCGAGCGGTGCCTGGTGAAGGTCTGAAACAGTGATGGAACGCGCCCCGGCCCGTCGGGCACCGGCGACGGCCAGACAGCCGATGGGGCCGGCGCCGCTGATCAGAACCTCCCGGCCGCGGAAGTCGCCGCCGGCCTGGCGGACGGCATGCAGTGCCACGGCCAACGGTTCCGCCAGCGCGGCCCGGCGGGCTGGCACTGAATCATCCACGAAGCGGAGCTGATCCACGCGCACCGCGATCCGGTCGGCGAATGCGCCCTGGGCGTGGGGGAAGTGGGCGGCGCTGCCCAGATACCTGCCAGATGGCAAACGGTTAAATCCCTTGCCATCGACGCATCCCGCCGGCGGGCAGGGCGTGGCTGGATGGACCACCACGCGGCGTCCCACCAGATCACCAGCCACCCCCGGGCCCGCAGATTCCACAACGCCCGCTATCTCATGGCCCAAGGTGAGGGGCTCACGGATGAGGGCGGCACCGTTCGCGCCGTGGGCGTGATAGTGCAGATCGCTGCCGCAGATCCCGCCAAACTCGACGCGCACCGTCACCTCATCCGCGGCCGGTTGCGGCTCGGGATGTTCCATTACCTGTAGATCGCGGGCGCCCGCACTGACGATGGCACGCATATGAACTCCTTCGTTTTGAGCAATCTGCGGAACCTCCGCATCCCAGCAGTTTATCGGCAGGCGAACAAAATGTCTGTCCCATGATGCATGTCTTATCGTTTACTGGACTTAAAATCCGTTGCATGAGAATATTGCGATGTTGAAGAGAGGAACTTTACTCATGACCGCACTCGAACAGCAGGAGCTTCAGCTCCTGGAGGAGACCGCCCGGCAGGGCCGTTGGCACGTCATCCGCACCGTGGCGGAAGCCAAGGCCGGCCATATCGGCGGGCCCCTGTCCGCAATGGATCTACTCGTGGCGCTGTACTTCCGGCAGTTACGTGTTAACCCCGACCAGCCGGATCACCCGGACCGGGATCGTTTCATCCTGTCCAAGGGCCACTGCGCCGTCGGCCTCTATTCGGTGCTGGCGCTGCGCGGCTACTTCCCGATCGAGGAACTTGCCAGTTTCGACCACGGCGATTCGCGGCTCCAGGGCCACCCGGACATGAAGCTCACTCCGGGTGTGGACGCCTCCACAGGGTCGCTCGGGCAGGGTCTGAGCGCCGGCGTCGGAATCGCCCTCGGTGCCAACCGGCTGAACAAGGACTTTCACACCTGGGTCATGCTCGGCGATGGCGAACTGGTGGAGGGCATGGTGTGGGAGGCCGTCTATTCGGCGCAGCGCTTTGGCCTTGGCAACCTGACAGCCATCGTCGACGTCAACGGACTGCAGCAGTACGGCTGGCCGTCGGCATCCCCCGATGACCGCTTCGACCGCTCGGAACCCTGGTCTGGTGTGGACCTGGCCGCGGTATTCGGCGGGTTCGGCTGGAACGTGCTGGAAACGGACGGCCACAGCTTCCCGGAAATCGTCGACACCCTGGAACGCGCCCAGGCGCTGCGCAGCAGCGGCCGGCCCACGGTCATCCTGGCCCGGACCGTCAAGGGTAAGGGAGTCTCCTTTACCGAAGGAACCTACAAGTGGCACAACGGCGTGGCCAGCGCGGAACAGCTCGAACTCGCCGCCGCAGAACTCAAGCAGAACACGAAAGGAGCGTTGCGGTGATCGCTCAACGTGAAATCTGGGGCCGCACGCTGGTGAGCCTGGGGGAGACCGACCCGCGGGTCGCCGTCGTCGACGGGGACCTGGCGACGTCCACCAAGGCGGACCTATTCGCGGACGCCCATCCCGACCGCTTCTTCCAGATCGGGATCGCCGAGCAAAACATGGTCGGGGTAGCCTTTGGGCTCACCACCATGGGCTACCGGCCCTGGCTCTCCTCGTTTGGCGTCTTCCTGAGCCAGCGGGCGCTTGACCCGGTCCGCATGCTCGTCTCGCAGACGGGAGCGCCGGTGAAGATCGCAGCCTCCTACTCGGGCCTGCTCAACGGCAGCAGCGGCAAGACGCACCAGGACATCGAAGACCTGGCCATCATGCGGGCCATGCCGAACATGACAGTCATTGCCCCGGCCGACCACATTGAGGCCGAGGCCGCCATCCGCTGGGCCGCGGAATACGACGGACCCGTCTACCTCCGCCTGGCCCGCGACGCCGTCACCCCCGTTTTTGACTCCATGCCGAAGTTCGTGCCCGGCACCGTGCACGTGCTCCGGGAAGGAGACGACGCCGTGCTGGTGTCCACCGGCGTCCAGAGCTCAAGGGTCATGGACGCGGCCGAAATCCTTTCGGCCCGGGGCATCGAGAGCCGCGTGGTTCACGTTCCGTGCCTCAAGCCGCTCGATGAGGCCGGGCTCCTAACTGCACTTTCAGGGGACGGCGCGATCTTCACCGTGGAGGAGCACACCATCATCGGCGGCCTGGGCGGGCTGGTCGCGGAGACGGTCACCAGCTCGGCGCTGGGCAAGCCGGTGACCCGGCTGGGACTGGCCGACGCCTGGTCCGAGTCGGCCCCCAACGACTTCCTGCTCGACAAATACGGGCTTTCCCCGGCCAAGGTCGCCGTTGCCGTGGCCGGCGGCCTCAACACAAGCGAAAGTAGGACGAAATGAAGTCAGTGTTGATTACCGGTGCGGCCCAAGGCATCGGGGCGGCCACCGCCCGCACCATGGCACAGCGGGGCTGGCGCGTGCTGCTCGCCGACCTGCATCTGGACAAAGCACGTGCCGTTGCCGAGGAACTCCAGGCCTCCTCTCCGGTGGAAGGAGGCCACCAGGCCATCGCCGTTGACGTGTCCTCCGCAGACAGCGTTCTGGCCGCCGTGGAGGCAGTGAACGCGCACGGTGATGGCTTGGACGGGCTGGTAAACTGCGCCGGGATTCTCACCCGGCAGCCGGCAGAGGACACCGACCTGCCCAAATGGCAGGCGGTGCTCGACACCCACCTCAACGGCGCCATGCTGATGTCGCGGGAACTGTTTCCGCTGCTCAAGGCAGCCAAGGGCTCCATCGTGAACATCGCCTCCGTGGGGTCGACGCTGGGTCTGCCGGGCCGTTTGGCCTACACCGTCGCCAAATCGGGGATCCTGGGCATGACCCGCACGCTCGCCGTGGAGTGGGGACACCATGGCCTGCGCGTCAACGCGGTGGCCCCCGGATACGTAGATACCGAAATGATCCGCAGCGGCTTCCGGGAGGGCACGCTGAACGAAGCCGAACTGCTCCGGCGCACCCCGCTGGGCCGGCTGGCACAGGCAGACGACATCGCCTCCGCAATCGCCTTCCTCCTGGGCCACGACGCGCGGTTTGTCCACGGAGTCACGCTGAAGGTCGACGGCGGCATCACCATCGACGGGTCATTTAACTAAGCCCTGGCAATGCCTTGCCGGCTCATCCAGCCAAGACCCGTGGCGTGAAAACTGCTCGCCACGGGCTAGCCGGATTCAATACCACTGCTTGTCCTGTCGACGGACCTCAACGCCGTCAACGTTCAGGGCTTCTTCAGGGTTGCGTCTGATGCCGACGCCGGATCGCCGGCCAGGAGGAGGCCGCTTGAAGCCCACCTCCTGACAACGATCTTTGAGGTCAAAAATACACATCGGCTTGGTCACCGAACTCCGGCCCCAACGGGTCTTCTCGAATATCCGGTCCGTGACTGAATAACTGCACTAGGTCGTCCAATGGGCCGTGATTTGGGCCTGCCCCTGTGCCCCGCGGCCGGTTCGCAAGCGCAACAGATTTGCCCCCCGGGGTCCCTGGAAACCGAACATTAGCTACGCATAGTAAGGAGCCCGATGTGGCTGAAGGAAACACCGTAACCACCGAACGCGAAACTGCGCTGCTGGCCGCTGTGCCCACGGGGTTGCTGATCAATGGCGAATGGCGGGACGCGTCCGGCGGCGGCACATTCGACGTCGAGGACCCGGCGACCGGCAAGATCCTCGCGACGCTGTCCAGTGCCACCAGCGAAGACGCGTTGTCGGCGCTGGGTGCGGCCGACGGCGTTCAGGCGGCTTGGGCGCGCACGGCACCGCGTGAGCGGGCAGAGATCCTGCGCCGGGCCTTCGACCTGGTGACCGAACGGGCGGAGGATTTTGCCCTCCTCATGACGCTCGAGATGGGCAAGCCGCTGGCAGAGGCGCGCGGCGAGGTGGCGTACGCGGCTGAGTTCCTGCGCTGGTTCTCCGAGGAGGCGGTGCGGGATTACGGCCGCTATCTGACCACGCCCGAGGGGAAGAACAAGATCCTGGTGCAGCACAAGCCGGTGGGGCCCTGCCTGCTGATCACGCCGTGGAACTTCCCGCTGGCGATGGCCACGCGCAAGGTCGCACCCGCGGTGGCGGCCGGATGCACCATGGTGTTGAAGCCGGCCAAGCTCACGCCGCTGACCTCGCAGCTCTTCGCGCAGGTGATGATGGAGGCCGGCCTGCCGGCCGGGGTACTGAACGTTGTGTCGTCATCGTCGGCCTCATCCATCTCCGGGCCCCTGCTCAAGGATGGGCGGCTGCGGAAGGTTTCCTTCACCGGCTCGACGCCGGTGGGCAAGCAGCTGATGGCGGAGGCGTCCCAGAACGTGCTGCTCACATCGATGGAACTCGGCGGCAACGCCCCGTTCATCGTGTTCGAGGACGCTGACCTGGACAAGGCAGTTCAGGGCGCTATGGCGGCGAAGATGCGGAACATGGGGGAGGCCTGCACCGCCGCTAACCGGTTCCTGGTGCACGAGTCCGTCGCGCAGGAGTTCACGGCCAAGTTCGCCCAGGCCATGAAGACCCTCCGCCCCGGCCGCGGAACCGAGGTTGGTGTAACACTGGGCCCGCTGATCGATGGCGGCGCGCGCAAGGATGTGCACGCCCTCGTGGAGGACGCCGTCAATGCCGGTGCATCAGTTGTCACCGGCGGCGCACCTGTGGACGGACCCGGATACTTCTACCAGCCAACGGTTCTTTCAGGGGTGTCCAACGGTGCGGAGATCCTGCGCACCGAGATCTTCGGTCCGGTGGCCCCGGTCACCACATTCGGCACTGAGGAGCAGGTCATCGCCATGGCCAACGCCACCGAGTACGGCCTGGCCGCCTACCTCTACACCCGTGACTACAACCGACTCCTGCGAGTGGCCGAGCAGATTGAATTCGGCATGCTGGGCTTCAACGCCGGCGTCATCTCAAACGCCGCCGCACCGTTCGGCGGCGTGAAGCAGTCTGGCCTGGGACGTGAAGGCGGCTCGGAAGGCATCGCCGAATACACCACGACGCAGTACATCGGCATCGCCGACCCCTACGCCTAGGGAGCGCACGCCAGCTTTTCCCAACGGAAAGTTCCGGCTGCAGCCACATACGAATTCGTGGAGTCACTTGGCAGCTGTGACTTAGCCAAACCCTTCCTGAAAGGCACCATAATGCGGCCAGCGTCTGATTCTTGTCTTGATACGTGGATTGGCCGGGAGGCCCTTGCCGAGGCCATGATCCCGGTCATTGGCAGGTTGTACCGCGAACACAACGTGGTGATCAGCATCCACGGCCGGAGCCTGATCAACAAGTCCACCATGAATATCCTCAAGGCGCACCGCTTTGCGCGCCGCATGGCCAAGGATGAGTTGCCCCTGGAGGAGACGGCACCGCTGCTGAACACGCTCGCGCAGCTGGAGCTCGGCGCCGCTGCGATCGATATCGCCCAGCTGAACGAGAAGTTCAAGGAGGAGAGCAACGGCGCCACCCTCGAGGAGTTCCTGCATGCGGAGCTCGCCGACATCGTGGGCAAGCGCGGCGCCGACGAGCGCACCGGTACCGACGTCGTGCTCTACGGCTTTGGACGCATCGGCCGGCTCCTGGCCCGCCTCCTTATCGAAAAGGCCGGTGGCGGCCACGGCCTGCGCCTGCGCGCTATCGTAGTCCGCCACGGCTCCGACAACGACCTGCTCAAGCGTGCTAGCCTGCTGCGCCGCGACTCCGTGCACGGCTCCTTCGAAGGCACCATCCGCGTCGACGAGGAAGCCAACACCATCACGGCCAACGGCGTCCGCATCCAGGTCATCTACTCGAACGACCCCGCCACCATCGACTACACCGCCTATGGCATCAACAACGCCCTGGTCGCGGACAACACAGGCCGCTGGCGCGACGCCGAAGGCCTGTCCCAGCACCTGCAGAGCAAGGGCGTCGCCCGCGTACTGCTGACCGCACCGGGCAAGGGCGAGCTGAAGAATATCGTCCACGGCATCAACCACCGCGACATCGAAGACAGCGACACGATCGTCTCCGCAGCCTCCTGCACCACCAACGCCATCACCCCGGTCCTGAAGGCCATCAACGACAGGTTCGGCATGGTCCACGGCCACGTGGAAACCGTCCACTCCTTCACCAACGACCAGAACCTGATCGACAACTTCCACAAGGGCGACCGCCGCGGCCGTTCCGCCGCGCTGAACATGGTCATCACCGAAACCGGTGCCGCCAAGGCTGTGGCGAAGGCCCTGCCCGAACTCCTGGGCAAGCTGACCGGCAGCTCGATCCGCGTCCCCACCCCGAACGTGTCCCTGGCCATCCTTAACCTGAGCCTGGAAAACGGGACCACCAAGGAAGAGGTCAACGACTACCTGCGCGGGATGTCGCTGCACTCGGACCTGCGCAAGCAGATCGACTATATCGACTCGCCCGAGGTCGTCTCCACGGACTTCGTCGGCTCCCGCCGCGCCGGCATCGTAGACGGGCTGGCCACCGTGTCCACGGACAAGAACCTGGTCCTCTACGTGTGGTACGACAACGAGTTCGGCTACAGCTGCCAGGTCATCCGCATCCTGGAAGAAATGGCGGGGATAGACCGGCCTTCCTACCCCGCGACGGACGTCGTGAAGGAAGCCATCTCAGTGCTCGCCGCCCTGGAGTAACTCATTTCTATCCAGAAGAAAGGCTTTTCCGGGGCAGCCCTTGGGATTGGATCATTCGCATTTTCTGACCTCACTACACTTCCCGTCCGCCGCGCGGTGTTCGACGTTCAGCCACCTCCGGCAGGATTGCGTTGAGGGACTTCTTCATTGTCCCAATTCTGAATCCGTGTTGGCGGAGAACGTCGCTCGTACTCAGGCTGCCTGGTCGGACGTCAGGTCGAAAAGATCATCTCGCAACAGGCTTTCCAGCAAGACGCTGGGCTTGTGGTCGGTAAAGCCAGTTTCGCGAAGCGGTAAACACGCAGGTTGTTCGGCACCTCATACGTGGGGCTGGTTGTCACTTCCTCGGCGGTGTGGTTCGCAAAACTTAGGATTTGAGTGCGGGCACACGCGTCAGCGGAACCGTCATTCGGGGATTCCGTCGGGAAGCCTGGTGCCGCTACATACGTGCCTTGTCCCTGCCGCCTGACAACCAGTCCGCGGATCATCAGCTCGTGCATACCTGTCGGACAGTGGGCAGCGAGGTTCCTACCTCTACTGCCGTGGTTCGAACGCCTGTGAGGATTGGGGTGGCTGGTCTGGGACTGGCTGGCAGAGTAAGTGCAGGCCGTTCCACCCGGCGGTCGTGACTCATCAGAACGCTTGGCCCCCGTCCGAGGGTGTCCTGTTATCGACATGTCCGTCTGCTGGGTGGACGGCCGGCACCCGCCCGGCCCACCTCGGTGACTTGATCAGAAGATTGTCCGCCTCCTGAGGGGCGTGGCTCGTCACAGTGCTGTTCCGAAGTGACCTCTACCCGGGACTGGTACCGGCCCGTAACGGCCTGACCGTGTCCGCGAAATGAGGAAGGTGCCAGAACCGCTATGACTATCGTTGCGCATTCCCACCCGTTTGTCGTGGGCGTCGACACCCACGCCCGAAAGCACGTCTTCGCCATCATCGCCGCGGCAAACGGCGAACGGATCGACAACCGGGATTTCCCGGCGACGGGCGCCGGGATCAGTCGCGCTATTGCTTGGGTCGCGCGCCGCACCGAAGCCGATCTGGCCACGCTGTGGGTGATTGAGGGCGCCGGCTTCTTATGGTGCCGTGCTGGCCGGTGCCGTCGCAGGTGCCGGCTACCAGGTCGCCGAAGCCACGCGCATGGACGCCCTGCCGCGTCGTGGGATTGGCAAGTCGGATCCGTTGGACGCGCACCGGATCGCTTCTGCCGTCCTTTCCCTGGAAGAGGACAAGTTGCGCCGGCCACGGCTGAACGAAGGGGTCCGGGCAGCGCTGCGGGTCCTGGTCACTGCGCGTCATTCGATGACCACGGACCGGACCAGGACCGTGAACGCGTTGACCGCACTGCTCCGGATCAATGATTTGGGCTTCGATGCGCGCGAGTCGTTGACCGGAAGCCAGATACTGGAGGTGTCCCGGTGGCGGGTCCGTGAAGAACCTCTTGCGGTGTCTGTGGCCCGCTCTGAAGCGGTCAGACTGGCCAAGCGCATCGGCGACCTTGATGCTGAGATCAAAGCAAACGGCTCCCGGATCACTGAACTGGTTGAGGTCAGCGAAGCCGCGCCGTTGCTGCAGGAATCCGGCTTCGGACCGGTTACGGCAGCCATTTGTCTGACCGCGTGGTCTCATCAGGGCCGGGTACGTTCCGAGGCGGCGTTCGCTTCCCTGGCCGGGGTCAACCCCATTCCGGCTTCATCGGGAAATACCGTCCGTCATAGGCTCAACCGCGGCGGCGACAGGACCCTGAATAAAGCCCTTCACCTGGTTGCTGTTACCCGGATGGCCTTCGATCCAGAGACCATCGAATACGTAGCAAAACGGCGAGCAGAAGGGCGAACCAAAAAGGAGATCCGCCGGTGTGTGAAACGCTACCTCGCCCGACGGGTCTACCGCACACTCAATGCCAGCAGTTCCCAGCCGCTACGTTGACAACCATAGAAGAGTCGATAACCGCGATTTCGTCAACCTAGAGGAGTGGCACGCAAGTGCCACGGTTGACTCCGGCACCTGTCCCTGGGTGCAAGAAAGGGCGCACCCCGTTCGCTGGGTGCGCCCATTCCGTGCAGAGGTCAGTCCTTCTTGAAGCGTCCTTGACCTTCTCGCCTGCCTGCTTCGTAGCGCACAGCTCATCAAGAATCTGCTTCTTCCCGGCCCGGCCCGAGGAGGCGTAGCGGGTGGCGACGACCTTCGTGACAGCCCTGAGTTCACTCATCGAAAGCTCCATGGCTCACAGTTCCGACACAGCAGACACCCGTCGCTGAAGGATCTGCGGAAGACGGTGAGCACATCGCGTATCGAGTGGAAGGCGGGCAAGCGGCTGGTCACCGATTTGGGCGGTCTGCCCTCAATACTGGTGGCCGTCGTCGGGCTCGGTGAATTGGCGGCAGCTCTGCCCAGCGCGTCTTCGGTGACGGCTCTTGCTGGCCGTGTAGCCGCCGCAGGGGCGCAGGAAGTCTTTCAAGCCCGGGCTGACGTTCGGCAGCACGATCTGGTGTATCTGCTCGATGTGAACAGGAAGCTCGGGAACACATCCTTCTGATAAGGAACCCGCACGTCCTCGCCGCGTGCCGGCGAGGGATGACGCTCTGTTCGGAGGGGAACAGGGACAATAGTCAATGTTGCACAGGAGAAGATCAGAGGAAGGTTCGGTCTAAATGGGGGTTAGTCGGCGGCACCACACGGTTCCGAATTTCTACCTGAAGGGGTTTGCAACCGCAGAGTCGAAACCAATGATCGGCGCGGTCAGCCTCGACGACGGGAAACGACGTACTATCTCGACCCGCGATGCGACTGTCCGCAAGAACTTCTACTCCTTGTCCGGCCATCCTGACGGCGACGATGTCTTTGAGAAGGATCTGTCCGATCTGGAAGGTGATGCATCTGCCGTCATCAAGAAGACAGTCGATGGGACTTGGCCGTTGTCCCGGGAAGACCGTGAGATCCTCGGCACTTTTCTGACCTTCCAGTTCCTTAGAGGCCCTGATACCAGAGCGTCAATGGGACAGATACACGGGACAGTGCTCTCCAAGGTAATCGCCCAGATGGGCGCTGACGGTGTTCGGGAAACGCTCACTAAAGGAGGCAAGGAAGTCGACGACGCCGTTGTGGACAGGCTTGTGCAGCAGGCAACTGGGCCGGAGGCGATAGCCATGAAAAGCACTCCTGTGGGCCACATTCAACACATACTCGAACTGGTTCCCGAACTGTTGCTCTATTTCGTTGGGCGCCCATGGGCCCTTACCCGCTTCAACCGCAAGAAGTTGCTGACGTGCGATACGCCGGTTGCACTGGTGCGTGACCCCGAACTGAAAGACGTGTTCCGAGGAGTGGGAGTTGGGACGGCTTGGGGGATGACAGTCCCTCTGACAAGAGATGTCGGACTGTTGCTGAGTCATCCTGGACCAGTTTTTGCTGAGATGGTTGACCAGAAGCAGCAGGAACCGGAAGCAGTGGCGGAGGACATTGTTGCCGGTCGACATGACCACGAGCAGACTGGCTCAACTAAGTGGGCGCAGCTGTTCAACAGCCATACGATTGCCAACGCCCGCAACTGGCTCTTTTACCATCCTGAAGATGCCGATCTGATTCCGGATGACCTTCCTGATCCCCGCGACCGAGAAGTTGAGTCTGAAGTCATCACGGGCTAGGAACGGCACACTCAGTCGACCAGGAATTCGTAGACCCGGTTCACTTCATTGGAACCAACCATGATCGGATCCGCGGCGTACATACCGCGGTTCAGGGTCACCACGTAGTAGAGGTTTCGTAGCGAGGAGGGCCCATAGATGGCCATCACTGGGCCCTCGCCCCGTGATTCCGGTTGGCCGACTTCAGCGCGCAGCTTCCTCCCTTCGTGCGTATAGTCGAGCCGTTGAATTCGAGCTGCCGGGACCGATTCACCGTGGAGGTTTTTGGCTGCTCCGGAGTAGATGATTTCCGCTGTCTCTTCATCCTGCGTTCCTGGCATGAAGAAGGATCGGGGTGTGAAGGGCCTGCTGAGCGAATACGCGTCGTTGTACGTCATGGCCTCACCGTAAAACGCGGGGCATGTCAGTTGTGGGACGAGAGCCTCGGAACGAAAGTGGCAGGGACTCCAGCGGCTAATGCAGCCCGGCGGCGGCAACAATGGCTGCATGGGGCCGGCTGCCCGGGTCGTGCCGCGTTTCTGACTCAAGGACGTCGAAGCCGGCGTCCTGCAACATCCTGGTCATGCTGTCGATGGACCAGTAGTACGCCCTGGTCACTGCGTGATCAAAGGACTTGCCGGATTCACCCTCGAAGAAGCCAATGAGTACCTGGCCCTGGGGTTTTAGAACGCGATGCAGCTGAGTGAGAACCACAGGCAGCTCCGCCGGCGGCAAATGGATCAGCGAGTACCAGGCCAGCACGCCGCCCAGGCTGCCATCAGCGAGATCGAGTGCACGCAGCGAGGCGACGCGGAAAGACACGTCCGGGAAGCGCAGACGGGCGCTGTCGATAAACTCTGCGACGAGATCGACGCCAGAGATGTCCGCTCCCTGTCTGTGCAGGAAGTCAGTCCAGTGGCCCGGACCGCAACCGGCATCAAGGATGGGACCGCTGATCCCCTTGGCCCATCGCTGTATGTTCCGCCGGTCCAGCTCGTGCATGTCCTCCACGGAACCCAGGAGATCCGTGTACACCGGCGCGCGGGCGCCGTAAGCGCTGAGCACTTCGCTATCAGTCATGCAACGAGTCTAGGTTCATGCGCCATATTGAGATTGCACGCTACATAGTTAGTGACACTATCTAGTTGTGATTGAGATGACTTTGACCAGGAGCTGACCCGTGCGGCGCTTCCGCAGGCAGTGCTGGCGGTGCTCAGCCATGGCGAAAGTCATGGCTACGCCATCGCCGAAGTCCTTCGGCAGCGCGGCTTCACGCGCATCAAAGGCGGGACGCTTTACCAGCTCCTGAAGAGACTCGAAGACCACAGTCTTGTCGAGCACACATGGCACCACGACCAGGCAGGTCCGGGCCGCAAGCAGTTCAGGCTCACTGAGCAGGGCCGCCAGGAACTGGAGCGCTCGGCGACAGCATGGAGCCGAATGAGCCAGGCACTCACTGAGATCAAGACGACGCGACAGGAATAATCATGAGTTACGAGCGAAGACTGACTTTCAACCTCAGGGTTCGTGGGCTCTCTGAAGCTGAAATAGCCGCAGCCCTCGATGAAATCCGGGCCCACGAGGCAGCCACTGGGACTCCTGCGGAAGCCGAATTCGGCACCGCGCAGGAGTATGCGAGGCAGTTCCCCAAGCAGAAGAGGCGGACGCGGGGGAAGACCATCAATGCAATCAGCACAGGCTTGGCTGTGGCTTATGTTCTGCTCGTGGTCGTCCTGATGCTCGTCTTCAGAGTGAACATCCGCGACTTCGTCGGGCCGGTCACGCTCCTGCCGGCCGCAGGACTTGTCCTGGTTGGTCTATTGGCCGGCTTTCTCACCGACTACTTCCAGCCGGCACAGCGCTCCAGCCCTGCCCGCTCAGCAGTCCGCTAGGTTTGGGCCCCGTCGAAGCAGGGCCCCAAAGTCTGGGCCACGGAGTGGCCGGCCCACGCCCCGACCACCCAGGCGGATATGCTCGACTTCATTCACGAATCAATTAGGGGGAAACATGTCGGGAAGTCCTGTCTATGGGGCCGGGTATTACAAGGGGAGCCAGGACGGTTTCCAGGACGGTCTCAGCAAAGGCACCGGACTCGGCGCTGTCGCTGCCCTCGCCGTCGTCGGGACTGTTTACCTCGGAAAGCTGGGCATCAACAAGCTCAAAGACGTCGCGGCCGCCAGGCATGAGAAGAAGTTGCTGGCGCTGGAACCGCCGGAGACTCCCGAGCCGAATGAGCGCCTGGATGTCGACAACAACGGTGATAACACCGACAGCGACGTGAACCCATGATGACTTCCCGGTACACAGCGCCGGCCTGCATCGCCTTCACCGGGCTGCTTCTCGCTGGCTGCGCAGCGCCTGCGCCTCCGACTGCCGAAGAGACTTCAACACCGCCGACATCAGCAGCTCCTGGCAGCACGCTGACTGATGCGGAGCGGGTGACCGAGGCCGAAGCCGCAGTTCAGGCCGAACTTCCCAATGCGCCCATCTGGAAGGGCATGACTTTCAAAGGCGTTGTCGTCGACGCTTCCGAGATCTGCGTTGACCGCACTTGGACCCCGGGAGGCGGTCCGGATAAGCTCGGCGGGAACGCCGGCTACGTCGTAGTCAGCTTTCCTGCGGTCACCTTAGGCAAGCCCAAAGACGGCACCTGCGCAGGCTATGCACCTGCAACTGCTAAAGCACCCGCCAAGGTAGAGGTGCCCGCTGCCGTAGCCAATGATCCGGGTCTTCTTGTCAGCACCACTTTCGGAGATAAGTGGCCGCTGAAGGTTCCTTATGTCGTGGCCCACTGTGAGGGCATTACGGTAGCCGGGCGAAACCTTCAGGTGGCCACTGTCGATGCTCCGGACGGCAAGACGTACGCGGCCAATGGCACAGCCAAGGATCACGGCAACTATCTCGACATTGATCCAATCTGGGCGCCGAAGCCCGATGTTTCCGGTCTGAAAATCGACATGAGCCCAGTCCTTGATGCCGCTCTTGCACTGTGCGATTGACCCTCGCGGGGGTACTTCTCGTTCGCACTGTGACGAGGAGCCGGTGGTTGGTAGCCTCATCTCGTGCGCACTCAGGCGCCGACTAAGGGAGGGCACCATGGATTCGTCTCGACCACCGGGCTGGTATCCGTGCCCGAGTTATCCGCACCTAGTCGACCTCGTCCAGTGGTGGGACGGAAGTCGGTGGGAATTCCGCTTCGGAAACGTTGTCGATGACGTAGAGCGTGACGCTCGAAGAGCCGAGCTTGGCAGGCTGCAATCCGAAATTGAGACTGCCAAGGTGGCCCTGCAGAATCTGCAGGAAACGGTAGAGACCACGCCGACCGATAACCTTCCAGCTGCCCTCGGCCTCCGCGAATATAAGACGATTGCGGATAATTCGGACTCTGTCATGAGCGAAATCAAGTCGCTCCGCACTCAAGCAAAAGCGGTTCTTCGCAGCAAATCAGCAATATCGGATTTTCCCGCGACGATCACCTCTGCCGACGGGTTCTCGTTCGAGATGTCCAAAAAATTTATGGCCAACGTCGGACCGCTCCTCCTAGGCATTCTGAATCTTCAGGTCGAGATCGAGGCAACCCGCAGGACTGGCAGCTTCTGGGAGGGCAAGCAACGCCTCAACAAGACCTGGAACAAGCTCAACGAAGTTGCTATGCAGTTCGGGGGCTACCTGGATTATAAATACTTCTCACTGCGTGAAGAGGAACTCGCGCTCTTGGAGGTCCACAGGAACAGCGTCCTGAGGGAGAAGGAGGAAGAGCGTGAACGCCGCGCCGAGTTGCGGGAAGAACTCAAAGTCCAGCAGGAACTCGAGGCAGAGCGGGCGAAACTCCAGAAGGAGCTAGACCATTACTACAACGTCATGGTGGCGTTGGAGGCGCAGGGTGATGCGTCCGGAATCGCCCGGGTGGAAGAGCAGATCCTCGCTCTTGAAGAGGAGCTGAAAGAAATCGACTTCCGCGCCGCGAATATCCGGGCTGGCTACGTCTACGTCATCTCCAACATTGGCGCCTTCGGTCCTGACATCGTCAAGATCGGTCTGACCAGGCGACTGGAGCCACTGGACCGCATCCGGGAACTGAGCAGCGCCTCGGTACCGTACAGATATGACGTCCATGCCCTGTTCTTCTCTGCTGATGCCGTGGGCATTGAGACCATGCTGCACGGCCACTTCGATGACCGCCGTGTGAACAAAGTGAACCGCCGCAAGGAATTCTTCCGGGTCCGACCTGAAGAGGTTTTAGCCGCACTGCAGAAGCACGAGGTGGAGCTGGTTGACTGGGTCGATGAAGCGGAGGCTGAGGAGTTCCGGCTCGGGCTCACACTTAACTCCCCGCCGGCAGGATGAGCTTTCACTGAAGCCCAGGCTTTACGAGGGTTAGCACCACTTCAGCCTTGCTTGGATAGGAGGATTGCTTTCTGCGTTTGGAACTCTTCGTCGTTGAGGATTCCTTTTGCGTGGAGTTCAGCGAGGCGTTCGAGCTGAGCGATAAAATCGTCCGCGGGAGCAGTAACCGAAGCAGGATCCGGCGCCGTCGGTTGATGTGCGGACGCAGTCTGGGCATCGCGGATCGCCTTGGCGAGCGAGTCGCCCTGCCCATGTCCGAGGGCCGTGACCGATGCTTTGGTCCCGGAGTGGTTGATCGTCAGGGTTTCCCCTCCGATCGCTTTCTTCAGATCGACGGCCTGGATAGCGCCGAGCGAAAAGGAAGTGAGGTCCTCTGATCCGATGCTTTTTTCGAGGAAAAGCAGGCGGCGGTCCGTGGCAGCAACTATCCCTGGTTTGTTCTCCAGCCTGCCCACTCCAATCGCCTGCACGGTTTCGCCACGGTCCAGAACGTTGGCGAGGTGGGCAATTTCCTTTCGGCCAAAAAAGCGCAACGCTACCTGGCTGGCCGCGGCCTGAACCCCATGATCGTCCAGCATGCCCTCCGGAAGCCCTTCGGAAATTTTGATCAGGTGCTTGTAATGCTTGTTGCCGAGGCCTTCGACACGCCACTCAATGTGCGTCTTGTCAGCATCAGGAACGATTGACCCGGTGATCTTTGCGGCCCACTGATTGCTCAACAGCGCCTGCGGAACGTCTACAGCAATCTCATCCGGGTTTAGAGACTTAACTTTGAATTTCGCTTGCTCAACAGCTGGAGGGAGCATTTTAAGGGCTGTCTCATGGTCGGTGAGCAGGGTCCATTCAACTGTCCGGGAAATCGTCGCCATGCCAGAACTGTAGCCTGCCGAATGCCGGAAATCGCGTTTGGGCGCACGTACGCGTGGGGGCGGGCGGAGCGAGTAGCCTACCGTAAGACCGTTGGTTTCACCGATCGGCCGAAACCGCGTCAGTAAAGAGCAGCTGGATTCTTACCGATCCGAGCGACGAGTGGCCTTCACAAACGATGACGCCGACTTGGCCTACGATGCTACAGATCCCAAGCATCCCGGCTTCCTGGATCACAGCGGGGCCTAGCAGGCGCCGCCCCGTCGCGGTGGGTCCGGGTTCCTGCGGAACTCTTGACGAGTTTTCAGGCTTCTTCGTTTGTTAGTTACCCGTGGGGATGGCAGGCGTACAGCCGGCGCCGCTGGCCTGGCAGCCACTTCCCTAAGTGATAGTCAACTACGGATAAGCTAGATTCCGTCATTCTACGGCGTCGGCGGTGAGTCAATAGAAGCGCCGATATCGCCGAATCCGTTCCGGGCCACGTGGAGACGGCGGATCGAGGTTGGAAAACGAAAGGCCGCAGGCG
Source organism: Arthrobacter sp. UC242_113 (assembly GCF_044054585.1). Classification (NCBI taxonomy): domain Bacteria; kingdom Bacillati; phylum Actinomycetota; class Actinomycetes; order Micrococcales; family Micrococcaceae; genus Arthrobacter; species Arthrobacter sp. UC242_113. The sequence continues at coordinate 161,674 of NZ_CP171972.1, forward strand.
CTCCCATCTATCCTAGTGTCGGCAGGAAGCCGGTGTCAGGCAGGCAATTTCAAGCTGAGATCAGAGCAAGGGAAAGTAGGCGGTATGACCGGGTTTCAGGGGCGCGTTCCTTCCATGGGCCTTAGGGCAGCTGCTGTTGATGGGGGCCGACAGGGATTCCAGTTGTGGGGGTCCGGCTTGTACCACGACATACGGCTTGTGGGCGGCCATCATTATGTAGACTCCTATATCGCAATTTTCGACGGTACCCCCGATGTGTCTAACGGGATTCGACAAGGCTTCACGGCGGAACTGGTCCACGAACCGTGGAATCCCAATGACCAAAACGCTGTGTCCGTTTATGTGCAGGGCATGATGATCGGATACATGTCCAGAGACGATGCGACATATTTCGGGCCAATGATCGGGGCGATTAGGGAAGCCGGCTTTGCGGCTTTGTCCGGGATTCAGCTGTGGTTCAGGAAGACGGAGGTGGATAAGTATGTTGAGATTCCCAACAGATATTGGGACCCGCGGGAAGACGACGGTGAGCCTGAGACGGTTTGGGTCGCGGTGGAAGGCGAGACCATGCCCAAGTACTCATGCGGAGCTCAGCTGAGGCTTAGGGGACATCAGGCCGTCTACCCGATGAACGCTGCTCCAGAGGTCGATTTCGTTCTTCTCCCTCCCGGAAGGACTATCAGTGTTTACGACGTTGAGCCCACGACGAAAGGTCAGGAGGATTTGATGGAGCTATCTTCTGACACTGACCTCGCCGTTTACGCGACCCTGTCGATCAGCGATGATGGCAAACGAGAACGCGCAATTGTAAACATCGACGGCAGCCCTCTTGCGCGCTTGAGCATCCCGATGAGCAAGGACTTTGTCCCATTTATCCGGCAGGAGTTGGGCCGTTGCAAGTCAGTGGCCGTAGAACTTCACGTCTCAGCTGGTTCGTGCATCATTAATGCACTACGTCCATCGGAGGGCGGGATTTCACGTCCGCCCTACGATGACTGGCTGAATCCACACGAGCGATTTTCGATCGTGCCGGACATCGACCTAAGGCAGTACCCGGAACGCTTCGTTCACAAGAAATGGTCGGAAGAAAAGGGCAGTTACGTCGCGGTTTAAAGATTCTTCGCCGAATGGAGGCGGACGGGATTAGCAGCCAACAGACGCACGTTTCTCTCAGCCAATGAGCGTCAGGACCGGACGCCGATAATTGTCGTTTCATCAACCTAGACAAGGCGAGCAGGGGAGCGGCTTCGTTCTTCCAGCTCAGACCGAGCAAGACAAATCCCGACCTGGGAGGGAAAACGACGATTCCTGGTATAGGCGAGCGGCTAAGACACCGGGCGGTCCTTGATATCCGTATTGGCGCTGACGGTCAGTCTGTGGTGACACCACCAGACTTAGGGCTGCAGGCATGATCAAGTTCTGGTAGCGCCCCGCTGAGTTCTAGCTGGAGTGAAGATTCAGAATCTGCAGTGTGAGCCTCAGAACAAGAGCATCAGTAACTCTTATCGATATTTCCGCCCACGTGCGTACACCGCCGTCCGGCGCTGGTAGTGCATCGACAAGCTAAGGTTGAAAGAAAGAATAGTTGAAGCTTTAACTTTCTTACTTTACATAAGGCCGGTTATACCATCGAGCAAACCGCCGAAGAACTCAACTGTAAAGCCAGCCTCATCCGAAACCTCATCCAAACCGGAGAGCTTCGCGCAATCCAGGTCGGAGCCCGGGGCCTGTGGCGCATCGGCATCCAAGACCTCGAGGACTACATCGCACACGCCTACCGGCGCACCGCGGAGCGGATCGCCGCCGGCGAACTGACGGACGACATCCCTGAGGGGGAGTAGGGACACCGGATCGGACGGGAACCCCGCTCCAAGCGCCCCACGCTAGCGTGCGCTCAGCCGCGGACACCGCCTCCTGGCCTTTCCGGGAGCAGTTAGGGTGGGATGCGTGCCTGCAATCGAGCCCGAACTGCCAAGCGGCTACGCCGTAACCCTCGAGTCCCTGAAAGCTCTTGTCGCTTCCGCTCAGCTGCGGGCCCAACGAGTGGTCAACGCGGCCATGATCGAGCTCTACTGGAAGATCGGCCGCACCATTTTGGAGCGGCAGCAGGCTGAGCCCTGGGGGAGTAACGTGCTGGGGCGACTGGCCGAAGATTTGCGCAGGGAATTCCCGCACATGAAAGGCTTCTCCCGTAGAAATCTGTACTACATGCGCGCCTTCGCGGAGGCATGGAACGCCCCAGCTGAATTTGTGCAGACAGTGTCTGCACAAATCAGCTGGAGCCACAACGTCGCCCTCCTCGATCGATTACAGGACCAAAAGCTGCGCGAATGGTACGCCCACCGAGCCGTGCAGCACGGCTGGTCCCTGTCCGTCCTGGAACACCAAATAGCCTCCCGACTTCACGAACGCGAAGGCGCAGCGCCCAACAACCTCGAGGCCCGTCTTCCAGGGGAGGGCACGGCACTGGCGCGTGAGGTCGCGAAAGACCCCCTGGTGCTGGATTTCCTTGGTCTGACCCCCGAAGCCGACGAGGCCGCCATAGAACAAGCCATGACTCTGCGCATGGCTCAAACGCTCATGGAGTTCGGCACAGGTATGGCATTCGTCGGCCGCCAGGTGCATCTCGAGGTCGGAGGTGACGACTTCTACGTCGACCTTCTGCTGTATCACATACCAACCGACCGATATGTGGTGGTCGAACTAAAAGCCGGCAAATTCAAGCCAGAACACCTGGGACAGCTGAACTTCTACGTCTCCGTCGTCAACGACAAGATCAGGCTCCCCAGGCAGCGGCCGGCGGTCGGGATCCTTGTCTGCGGATCCAAGAACCAACACACGGTGCGTTATGCATTGGACGGGGCAGCGCAACCACTGGCCGTTGCTTCGTACACCTACGAGACACTGCCTGAAGCAGAGCAGCAGGCCCTACCATCCCCCGAAGCAATCGTTAACGCCCTGGACTTAGACAACAAATAGCGACGTCGACGAATTGTGCAGACACTGTCTGCACAATTCAGCATCTCGCGCTCAGGCCGGCCCCTCCGCGGTCTGGGCAGGCAGCAACTAGCCTCATCCGCCACGGTAAGAGAAGCCCTGCCGGTTCATGTCGGCGGGGCTTCTCTTCAGGATGTCTAGGGTGGCGACGCATCCCTCCAGAAGCTTCTCAGTAAACTCCCAGACTATTCTGATATGCTCTTGAGCAGGCAGGCTGGTCTGCCTTTCTCTGAGTCCGAGTCCCCACGTTGACGAAGACACTGAAGACAACTGCCACAGATCCAGAAATTGAAGTACCTGCATAAATATCTCTCTTAATGACAGGGCTTACAGGCGTGGGGTGTATGCCCGGGATTGAAGATTGAGATGGACTCCAAGAACAACGCCCGCGATCGCAAGATCAGACAGGATACGCGCGCCTGGGCAGAATACGTCGGCACGAATTACACGACCGCGCTGCGCCAGATCGAGTCACCGCTGGCGCAAGGATTTCTCGGCGAACGGGTCAGCGCACGGCAGCTGATCAACACCCTGAATGACCACCAGCTCGTCGGTGCGGACGACGGCGACTTCGTCCTTGGTGAAGCCGGCTTCTACGCAGATACGCAGTGGAGCCTCAACCGGACCAGCGATTTCATCGAACTGGCCTTGGTCACCGACTTCCTGCGGATGTTCACTCCCGTCGCGCCGGGAGAAACTCCCGTGGTGAGCAGCTACTCGCTGAAGCACACGGCCGAGAAATTCCTTCGGCCTCATTGCCCCTATGTCACCAACGGCCGCCTCATCTGGGCTGCCGCTGCGCTAGGACTTCCGATGGTCGAAGACGGCGGCCTGAACCTCCTGATCGGAGTATCTCAGCAAGAGCATGACTACGTCTGGCACAGCGTCGAAGGAAATAACAAGCCACGGGCCCACCATCACCGGCCCCCGGGATTTACGCACTTGCAAACCGCCCTTGAGCAGTGTGCTGCCGGTGAGCTCGTCCTGGGCCGCTGGGAGCGCCCGGAGCCTTCGACTGCGATTGTCCCGTTCCATGACTGGCTGATGCTGCAAGCGGAAACGGGTCGCGATGACGTTATTGGTGACCTGGCGGGCGACTACTCCGCCGGAATTGAGAGCAGCGAGCACCGCATTGCTGGCAGTGCGCAACAGCTGCTGGACATCCTCGGCGAGCTTTGGGCATCGCCCGAGGTGATCAGCTCAGCGGTGGAAGCGATCATCGAGTGGGCCAGGACCGCGCCTCCGGAGCTGCGTGGGGACGTTAGCATCCGCACTGAGCGCATCAGCAGCAACGAAGAGGATGCGCCAGGATGGGGAGCTGGCACAGGGACGATCGAGCGTCATGAATTTCTCTGCCCCTGTGGCCACGGGCTGATCATCGAAGAGCATGACAACATCCCCGGATTCCGCGAGCACGACGTCCAGATCGCCTGCGGCAAGTGCAGCCAGACGTGGCACGTCGTGCCGGGTCTGCCGGTGCGGGGTTGGCGCGTCGAGCCGAAGCCCATCGCCGAAGCCGCCTAATAAACGCAGAACCCCGCCTGGTCTTTCGGATCAGACGGGGTTCTGTTCTGCAGCAGCCCTGATGGATGATGCGCCCGAAGGACAATCACAAGATCGCGGGCTGCAGCCAGTGGTCGGTAACCTCGTCATTGGTCAAGGCAACGTCGTATGTTCCACCAACCGGCTGAATCGAGGTCAGGATCAGGCGGCCTTCTTCGTCGACGTCCGAGACGGCACAGATGAGTTCGCGGATCGCAGAGTTGATTCTGTAGCCGGTAACGCGCGGGGAAGCACCGGGAGCGCGACTCACTGCTCGCTCAAGGACTGCAGGAGCCTGTGCTGGGAGGAAGCCTGCAGTTGCAGTAGCCTCCGTAGACTCAGCAATGCTCTGCTCTACTAATTTGAGAGCCTTCTGTGTGGAGGTTAGGTTCCACAGCTCCAGGAGTTCCTTATCAATGAGAACGTCATCTATGGCCGCTACAGCTAGTATAAGTGCGACTTTAGGATGCTGCTTGTTTAGATGATGCATAAAGAGGGCGACGGCCTCGGCGTCCCAGCCCCGCCCGTCCTTCCACCAGCGCGAAGCTAGCAATTGCTGTCGTTCCAGCTCACCTAATTCCTCGCTTAACCGCTTCGCATCAGTAACGGATTCGGCGTGAACTTCGATGTCCAAAGCATCCTTGGCAAGATTAAGAAAATCAGCCGGCGTTTTCATATAAAGGCTTACACCGGCACGGTATTGAAGTTCACGCGCCAATTCAACACGCGGTCCGCGGTTCTCTCCAGCTTCCTTTCGAACCCAATCCTCTTTTGTGTCTCTTGAAATGAACAAGACGTCTACCTTCCGGTCGGAAGCCTCAAGAAGAGTCTGTTCCCAGACAAGGTAATCGCCCGCCGCGAGTTCGTCACCTTTCTTGGCATCCATGTAACCAGGAGGAATCTTTTTATCCGCTCGTCGCCGTGCCTCGGTGATGGCCGCCTCGTAGTCCTTCTTGGACAGCGGAGAACCGACTCTCCCTGCGAGGAGTGAGTCCAGCTCCTTCAGAACTGGGTCCGACGACGTGTCCCGTGCCCACGACAGCGTGTCTTCTTCGGAAAGTTCAACGATTTTTTTACGAATTGATGAAAAAGCTTCGGAGGCAATAGACGTTAGTTCCGCGTGAACATGCGGGTCATGAGAACGTCTGTTTGTCCACTGCTTTAAGCTTTCTACCAGCTGGACTTCACTACGATCCAGATTTGCATTTAGCTGATCTCTACCGCTGGGGTCGCGAAGAACAGAGTCACGGTTTCTCCAAAACTCGTCAATCGCCTGATGGGGAACCCAAAGGCGCTTGTTCAGAGCCTTAAGTGCGGACAACAGATCTCTACGCGCCTGAGCGCTGAACCTGTACAAATCAAGCAGAACATTGGCGTCAATGACCACGAGGCCGGTCTTGAGGACTGCTTGAACCTGCTCGCGGTTCGCCGTCCGGTAACCCTCGAATCCATCAAACAATCCGAACTTCCGTGGCTCCTCAGCAGTCATTTCAGCGTCGGTCATCGAGATCATATTCAGACCTTACCGGTAGCTGCGATGTCGGCTGGCTTCTGCCTTCGAAGGCCTGTCATCTGGTGATCCGAAGTTGTCGGAGATCTGGCCTTGCTACGCCTCCGATGAGCTAGCCCTAAGCGCCCGATGCAAGTGCGTTCCTAATCTTCGTTTGGAGAGCTGCGCTTCCCTCAGCTGGCACCCAGTGGATGAAATGCCCACCCGGTAGACGCACTTGATCGGGTATCTCAGCACGCGTTTGCGACATTCGTCGGCCGGCCAGGAGGCTGACGCACCCAGGCAATCGGGTCACGCGGATCGGGTGCGAGCCTACAGTGCAGCCCCTGACCAGAACTCCGACTCACGGCCCGAATATTCAGGCTAACAGAGGCGCATTTGCGTCGATTTTCCACAGTATGTTCCTACCATGAGAAGCGCGGAGTTCGTGTCGTGCGTTGTTCGGCAAAGTCTTGAAACGGATGCACTGAATTATTAATTTCAGAGATCTCTTCCTGCGTGAATCGGGGGACGTGAGTGTCGAAGCGGAGAATATCACCTTCGATAATAAGTGTTGCGTAACCCTCTTCATCCCGAAAATCCGGGTCAATCTCTGCTCTGACAAGATCACTGAACAAGTTCACATACCGAGTCATCTCAAGGACAATATCAGCGAGATACTTGCGGCATTCCTTGTATTCCGTGAGGAGTGAATTGTACAGTTCCTCATTCCAAACTCGGATCTTGTAAAAGGCTTCGAATCGGAGACGACCTCCGCCGCCGTCCTCTTCGGAATGTTGGGAAAATGTGCTCAGCAGCTCATTGATAAAGTGCCCGATGGTTCGGATTACCTTTTGAAGGTCGTTATGCCCTTCTGGCCAAGGTCGCGTGGCAATCCAATGCAAGCAGGTACGCAGTCGTTGTTCCGTTGCGACAGCCATGCTTGCTTCGCCACCGCTGAGCAGGGCACTCAAATCCTTGTGCCACGTATCCAAGCTCAACCGAACGGTCAGCTTGTCAACCAGGGCTGCCCACTTCACATCGGTGGAATCGGAAGCGGCCCCGAGGGTGCTCTTAACCCACGTCTCATGCTGCGCCTTCATTTCTAGTAGGAAGCTGACGGAGAAGTCCTCAGGAGCCTTGTCTATTAGCGCGTGATCAGTGGGACACAGCAGTATGAGGTTGCTGTACTCATCACGCTGTTCTGGCGACAAGGGGGATTCACCACGGGGCCCGTCGGGGCTCTTGGCCACAATGTGAGCCTCCTCGCCTACCAGGACGGCATCGCCGCTGAAGTCTGATTGGTGGGCAAGCGTTCTACGGCACGAGGGCATTGCGCAGTGGCTCGCCGCCCTGCCCCAAAGCAATTTCCGCGACAAAGTCGATATAGTCATCCAGATGACCTTTCAGGTGTAGCCGGCACCAGCCGCGGTGGGCGGGTTGTTTGATCGAGCAGTCGGAGCAGCAGCCGTGCGGCCTTAAGCGCGCACAGGCGCAGCCGTAGTCGGCGTCTCCCAGCGCTTCTGGGCTCCTTGACGGCTGATTCCGAACGCCCTGCCGATCTTTTCCCAGGAGATGCCCTCCGCCCTTGCGTTGGCCACGGCTTCGTCGAGCTGGGCCTCCAGCTCCTTGATACTCCCGCCCAGGGCGCGGATGCGGTGCAGCGACAGGTCCGGGGCGATATGCCGGTGCCACACGTCCAGGAACAGCGGCTCCAAGTCCTCCCGATCGCTTATATCAGCGGCATCGGCGCTGGCCGGCGGTCCGGCGTAGATGCGCCCCTCGGTCAACTCCTCGTCGGCCGGATCCCAGACCCGCGTCCACAAAGGATCCAAGATGACGTGTTTCTGGGACGGGACACAGCTGCAGGCGACCCTCCATCCGACCACCTGTGACGGCGGCCGCCAGGCGGCGCGGGTCGAATCCTCCTCATGCCCAACCGGCTGGCCGTCCGGCGTCATTAGGTTGATCTCCATGTACCTGCCGCCGGAGCCGTACATGCCGTCGGCGAAGACGCACACGACATAGCCTTCGTGCTCGCTGCCCTCGGTAAACCAGCCCATTACGCTTCCTATCATCGGCGGCCACTTGCTATGGTGACAGTATGAGCGTAGCAACCCTTGTTGACAAGTTGGTACGCTGCAGCAACTTTAGTTGACATAATCACAATTATCGGCGTTTCAGAAGGCGCGCTGGGAGGGGTCATTCCTAACCGTCACGCCGGGCAGAACGGCCCAGCCTCCGGCCCGAAAATCGTCGTCGGGACCAATTCCAACGGAGGTCGTCCGCGGAGGTAGACGAGCTGTTCTGCTCCACCATTGTCATCTCCTTCCCTTCCCCCGAGGACTGCACCGGCCTCATTGCAGGCCTTGCCGTCTGACATGAATTTCGTCTTCGTAGAGAAACAAAGAACGACCGCGACCTCCGTCTTGAACTATCCACAGGACGCTCCCGTCAGGGGCCCCCATATCAATGCGGCCTGAGGAGGAGGGAACTCCCGGCCACCACGGAATACGTCGTTGGCAAACGCACCAGGATGAACCGGACTATCGGTCCCGGGACAGACAGCGGATGCGTACTTGTTCTTGATTTGGGGGTCGAAGACTGCAGCAGTTTGGACCCAGGGAACGGAGTCCGGGGCGTGGTCCACGGTCCTACCTGTGCTGCTGCAGAGCTTACTTGCTCCTTGCCTGGTCCGACGGGCACTGCGTTTTCGTGGGCGAGAGGCTGTAGCCAAGGGAGCTACTTTTGGCCCTATCGTGTTGGGCCTTGCCGAGGACCATGGTTGCGCAGATGAGATCTTGGAGTGCCAAGCCGTGGGATTCGAACAGGGTGATCTCGTCGGGACTCTGTCGCCCTTCTTGTTGGAGGGTCAGCACGTCACCGAGCGGGACTACGGGGCTCTGATCCCATCCGTTCGCAATGAAATCGCCTCCCTCAGCTAAGGAGACTGCTTTGTCATCTACCGTGATCAGTGAAGCGCGCTCGAGCACCGTCCTGTCGATTTCCCGCTTTGTGATGGTGTTGCTGCCAACCGCGTTTATGTGTGTGCCGGGTTGAAGCCAATCCCCACGTAACACCGGCTCGGTTGAGCCGGTAGCTGTACAAATAACGTGCGCCAAACGGGCCGCCGACTCGGGATCCGAGACAAGTACTTGGAGCCCTAAGTCGCGACGCAGGCGGGCCACGAAGGCATCGCGTCGATGCTGACTACGACCGACAACATGAATGGTCTGCAAGGCGGGCAGTTCCTTCGCCAACGCCATGGCCTGTGTCTCGGCCTGAAACCCCGTGCCGTAGATAGCGAGAACTGTTGAATCCGCCCTGGCCAGCGAGCGTGTGGCAACGGCCGACGCAGCGCCTGTCCTAAGCTGACCTAGACGATCGGCCTTAATGACGCCGAGCAGTTCGCCTGACTCGAAGGCGTACACTAACAGCGTCAGAACCGCACCCTGAGTGACGTCGCTGCGAACGACCGGATACGCTTTGACGCCCATTGTTCCTTCGGTGGGTGCCAGAGCCCACATGACGTTCAAAACGGCCTTCTGCATTGCCGTCCGTTGCCGCGGAACGTTGATCGCGCTGCCCTCAGCCAGTAGGCGAAATGCCTTGTCGACGCATTGAAATGCATCATCCTGAGAGAGAAGCGAGTCGACGTCATGGTCGTTCAAGTAGAGGGTCATGTTGTTCCTGGTGTTGGATTTATTCAGCGTTTTTGGCGCGCGTGAGAGGCAGAACCTGGCCGGACATGCGTTTGTTATCCGAATGACCGCTGCCACCTCGCCCGCGGATGGACTGCCGCCCTGTCGTCCAATCGCCGCCGGTGATCCAGCGTTCTTCGTCAATCGAGGGAGCCTGGGCGACTGTTGGATCGCGGCGCTTTCACAGCGCTCACAAATGTGCCTGGGTTGCCCATGGCCCGCGGGTTGCGGCTCACAGATGCCTGCGGTGTGGTTCTTAAGGTAGCGGGGACGAGAGTGCGTGGGTCGTGATCTTGGGGTGCATGCGGGCTTCGGCAGTTTCCAGCACCGAACTGATGGCGGTAACGGCGGCACCGGAAGATTGGGTAAAACGAATGATCGCGTCAAGCCCATGCGATTCAGTCCAGTCGTAACTGACAAGAACAGCACGGGAACCTGGGAATAACTCGGCGGAAAACCCGAGTGAGCCTTCAACGGAGTATGCATAGATCAGGTCCGTCTGAAGCTCCCTGGCGACAACATGTCCCAGGACGCCGGTTTCGATCTGGTCCCAGACGACGACGATCTCCGCAGCTGCATTCTGCAATGTCGCGGCAATTGCCACACCCAGGGCTTCTGCTACGGCGGGACTTTGCAGCGATGTGATCCTCTGAGCATCACGTGCTGTGGCGCGCCTGCGTGCCATATCCAATATACGGGTTGTGCTGTCACTCATGTGAGTTCTCCTGCTCTCTGTCATAAACCCTTTACGCAGTGCCCGGTTAGGAGCGCTGCTGCCCTGCCGGAGCAGGAACAGCAGCGCTGGCGCGGCGGTCCTATCGGACACCTGGTTTCGCGCCGCACTACTTACCAGCCTGGCCTGGATCTAGGCAGGAATGGGCTCTCTGGCATCGTTGGCGCCCACAGCAGTGGCGTCTGATGCTGCTTCCGTAAATACGGAGGCTAAGACGTCGGAGATTGAATCCGTCTCGGCGGCTGAGACAAGGATGTCCCATGCCCGTCCGCCGTCTCCGAGCAGAGATGCGCTCTTCTCCCGCAGCTCCTCCGCAGAAACCGGTCGGGCAGCTGTGCCCAAGGCGTTGTCGCAGTGGCCTACGAGGACATTTCCATTTTTGAGCCTGACCGAGACTTTCGCTGGGGCTGCCGCAGGCCACATCCCTGTGAATGCAGGTTCTTCTTCGACGTTCACGCGCTGAGCGAGATCGGCTGTCTTGGCGTCCGGGGCGTCAAACTTGCTTGCATCAGCGGATGACTGACTGAGCGCTGCGGCTACTGCGAAGGGTATCGAGAACCGCCGGGACAGTGCATTATCTGCCGGTTTAGCAGCCACCTTGAGGTTGTTCGCCGTCGTTCGGACGGTGATGGTTGCAATGTCGTCGTGGTTCAACGGAGCCAGACTCAGGGCGGCTTCAATGCTTGTGTGCGTTAACGCGCAGGCGGAGAAGAACTTGAAGTAGCCGTTAAGAATTCGGGGAGATTCGACCGACGGCAGCGGTGCCCCTTTCTTGAATGCCACCCGTCCATCGAATGCTGTACCCAGGATCTGGGCGCTGCCCTCCCACCCCGCATCGGCCAGACGTTGGGCGAGCAATCCGGTCTGCGCGGCGTGCCCGGTCCAGGTATTTCGGGCAGTTGCCCCGTCGGTGCAGGGACCCCACGTAGTGATGAGCTGGGTTGTGGCGGCAACCAGTGCTGCAGGGAGAGCATCGACCCTGCGCAGATGTGCCACAGCTACCGCCGCGCCGATCGCGCCGAGGTGTCCATGCGGATGGATGCCTTCGGCCAGCGTGAATGTCTCAAGGAGGTACGCGGTGATTTCGTAGCCAACCAGCAGGGAGTCCAGAATGCTTCCCAGGGACGCATTCAGGGCCTCGCCGGCTGCCAGTACCGCGGGGAGGACATGGGCAGCGGGATGGCCAGTGGGACGTACGCCTTCGTCCATTTCGAGATCACAAAGGATGGATCCGTTGATGTATGCAGCTCGGTCAGGCTGCGCCCATCCGCCGGTGGCGGTCAATAGGGTGGCGGGAAAGTCGGGGGACTTTTCCGGGTTCCGCCACGAGCCGGTGAGGACGTGGTCGCGGACCAAGGCTGATGCCAAAGGACGGCGTCCCGCCGCCAGCGCCACGCTGATGGTGTCCGCAAGAACCCAGCGCGTCCTGGTTGAGACTTCCACGCGTTCACGGGAGGTTGCGACCTTTATGGCCGCGGCTACGGCCTCGGCCAGGTCGTCACGATTCATGGCGCTTCCGCCGTGACAAGCTCGTTTTCGAGTTCGTGTCCGGGGATGGAATGGTTGGCGGGAATAAAGATACCTCGACGCTCACCAACGGGAAATCCGTCGCGCATGGCCACCTGGCCGCGGATGACGCTGGCGCTCACTGAACCGCGGAGTTCCCAGCCATCCCAGGTCGTGACGGGGTTGAGGGCGTGCATGTCCTCGTTGCGAATGACGGTCGTTCCGGCAGGGTCGATGATGGTCATGTCAGCATCGGTGCCGAGCTGCAGTGATCCCTTCCGCGGGTAGATTCCATAGATTGAGGCGGTGGTCGAGGAGAGCACCTCCGCGAGGCGCTCAGGGGTGATCTTGCCGGCAATCATGGCATCGACCAGGAGCGGAACCATGGTCTCGACTCCCAGACCGCCCGCAGGTGCTTCTTCGAAGCCTGCCATCTTCTCTGCTACCAGGTGCGGTGCGTGGTCTGAGCCGATGGAGGCGATGTTGCCGTCCTGAATGGCAGCCCAGAGGGTGTCCTGGTCTGACTGGTGCCGAACGGGCGGGTAGACCTTAATCAGGGGACCGAGTTCGACGGCGTCATCCGCGGTCAGGGTTAGGTACTGCGGGCAGGTTTCGGCGGTGACGGGAATGCCGGCGGCGCGCGCTTCTCGCACCACAGTTGCACCTTCCTCTGATGCCATGTGGACCACGTGGAAGCGACATCCGGTTGCTTTGGCGAACTGCGCGCCGACCGCGATCGATACTGCTTCGGCTACGGCGGGCCGGGCTGCCAGCAGGTCGTCGTAAGTCCGAATCGGATGTCCGAGGGCTTTTGCTGAGGAGGCGAGCACGTGGCGGTCCTCGCAGTGCGCGGCAAGCACTCCTCCGGTGCGGGCGACAGTTTCGAACATTGCGAGGACTTCGCCGTTTTCGGGGGGCAGCAAGAGGCTCTCCGGAGGCGCGGCAGCGAAGTTGTAGATGAGGCTCTTGGTTTCTTTGTCCAGGGCGTATCCCCAGAAGAACTTCACGCCCACGGCGCCGGCGTCAAACATCTTGGGGATTTCTGCGTCGTTTTCCGGACCCAGGGCAAGGCCCCATAGGCCGAAGTCGACCCAGGCGCTCTTCTCGTGATGGGCGCGGCGTTCCTCAAAGATCTCCACTGTGGAAACGGCAGGTACAGCGTTAGGCATTTCCAGGATGGTGGTCAGGCCGCCGCACAGCGCCCCGAGGGTGGATCGCTCGAACGTTTCCTTGTGTGTGTGTCCGGGATCCCGTGAGTGGACGTGGGGGTCGATAAAGCCGGGAAAGATGAGCTTTCCGGTGGCGTCGATGGTTTCGTCGGCGGAGACCTCCCTACCGTGTTCGTAGGTGGCTGCGATGATTCCGTCGATACAGAGGATGTCAGCCTCGACGAGGCCGTTTTCGCTGACAAGCGTTCCGTTGCGAACCAGTAGTCGCATGAATGTGCTCCTTCGTGTGTTGGGCATGCAGCAACGCGTTAGGCGTTGAGGCTCGAATCAAGGTTGAAAAAAGTGGCTGCCAGAACGTCGATGCCTGTGGCAATTTCCGACGCTTCGGTCCATTCCTCGGGCACGTGCGACAGCCCGTTTTTGCTGGGGACGAATAGTAGGCCGGTAGGGATGATGGTGTTAATCATTTGGGAATCGTGGCTGGCACCCGAGGTCAGGACACGGTAGTCGGCCCCTACTGATTTGGCGGCCTCAGCCAAGTGTTCCCGGATAAGCATCGGGAGGATTACCGGAGACGTATCCGCCAGCAGTTCGACGTCGAGTCCGACTGCTCTCCGCTTACACGCCGCCAAGGTCCTTTGCACGATCGTTACTGCAGCTTCCCGCTGACGATCGGCGTCAATATCTCGTACGTCCAGTGAGAAGGACACTTGCCCGGGGATGGTCGTGATGGAGTTGGGGTTCACCGAAAGCTTGCCCACCGTCGCACGCGTGCCGCGATGCGCAGAGTCAAGAGCCAGATGCTCGGCGAACAGAACGGACTCCGAGGCGGCGACCAGCGCGTCCGAGCGGCCCCGCATCGGGGTGCCGCCCGTGTGTGAGGGCCGTCCTGTCATGGTCAGCTGGAGACGGGTCGAGCCGGAGATCAGGTCTACGAGACCGATCTGGTTGTTCGTGTCGTGAAGGACATTGCCTTGTTCTATGTGGAGCTCCACAAAGGCGCTCCACTGGTCAGCGTTCCAGGGAGTCGCAGCGGCGTGCGCCGGGACAAGGCCGACGGACTCCATCGCTTGAGCCAGGGTTATGCCGTCACGATCGGTAAGCGTGTGGAGGTCATCAAGAGTGGTCATCCCCGCGGCAAGTTTTGAGCCGATGCAGGCTTGACCGAACCGGGCGCCCTCCTCACCGGCAAAGGCCACGAATTTCAGCGGGTGTCTGGTGCTGATGTTGGCTTCCTGCAGCAATTGCGCGATCTCGACGCCGGCAACAACTCCGGCGATGCCGTCGAATGCTCCCCCGTTGTAGACCGAGTCCAAGTGACTGCCGGTTCCCAGGGCGCCGAGGGAATCTTCGGTGCCTGGACGGGTGGCGATGGTGTTTCCGGCAGGGTCGGTCTCTACGGAGCAGCCGGCTTCCTTCATCCAGTGCGCGAACTGGTCGTGTGCTTGACGCTCCAGGGGTGTATAGCAGAGCCGGCTGACGCCCGGGCCAGGTTCAGTGAAAGTGGCAAGGGTTTCAAGACGGCTGCGAATACGCTTCGCGCTGGCCTTGCCAATAGCTGTTGTCGTGGGGCTGGCATCAGTTGCCATGCTGTCCCCTTGGCGAAGGAGAGGAACTCTGCCGGGAGACGGCATTCCTTTTGGCCAGGTCGTTCATGGCAAACATGGCCTTGTATTCGATGCCCGCCGCGGCAAGTGCCTCGGCTGCACCTTCGCCTCGGTCGATAACCCCCAGAACAGAGACCAGTTCGGCCCCGTGGTCCGTGACAGTCTTGGCCCCGAGCAAAGCCTGAGTACCCGAACTAAGGACATCCTCGATGAGCACGACGCGCTCGTTGGCATGCATCTCGCCGCAGACCACCGGACCATTCCCGCTTTCGACCGAGTGCCGGAGCGAGACGTAAGGAAGCCCGGTGTGGAGCGCAGCGGCGATGGCAAGTGCGACAGAGCCGGGTTCGCTGCCGGCGATACGGTCCGTGCCTGCGTCGATCTGCTCCGCCAAAAGGCTGCCCAACCGGCGCAGCAGCGTAGGTTTCGTCATAAACAATGCCGGGTCCAAATGATAGTCCGACACAGCACCATCAGCCGCTATAAAGATGCCCTGGCGGTAGGAAACGGCAATGAGGTCTTGAGCGACCTCGCGGCGACGGGTCCGAGGATCCTGAATCGCCTCACCTTCGTCTTCGCTAAGGGTCTTGAGAACATTTTGTCCCATTATCAATCACTTCCATGTGATGGAATATATCATTCCGCGTGGTAGTAACCCTAAGGCGCCTTCGGCCAGATCGTCAATCGGTTAGCTACGGTTAGATTCACATTCCATGTCGCGGAAGTCATCCTCTCGCAACCGTTTAAGGAGCTTTATATGCAGCCGGTGATTCGTGCCCTCGATATCCTCACCGCCCTCTCCGGCCGGGGCTCTGGTCGATCCTTGGCACAAATCGCCGAGGTGGTGGAGATCCCGTTGTCTACAGCGCACCGCTTTATGCGAGTACTGGAGGACAAGGGTTTTGTCATCAGAACTGCCGGCAAGCGGTACCTCTTAGGTCCTTCAGTTCGTGCTCTGGTGACCGCGACGGAAACCGAGCGGGTCAGGGAAGTGGCAGAACCTGTGATGCGGCGCCTCATCCGGGACCATGGAGAGACGGTCTTCCTGGCTGAGCTAATCGGCTCCGAAGTCATCTGCGTTTCCTTCCTCGAGGGAACGAGGTCGCTGCGGCATCACGTTCAGGTCGGCAGTCGACTGCCCCTCAATGCCTCCTCGTCCGCCAGGATGATTCTTGCGGGACTCGAAGAAAGTGAGATCGACGACCTGATCTCCAGGGCGGAACTCGAGCGTTACACCGCTCGCACCATCACCGATCCCCGTGAGCTCAAGCGGCATCTGCTCTCCACGAAGGCATCCGGCTACGACGTATGTGATGACGAGATGGAGAATCACGTGTGGGCGGTCGGGGTGCCGCTCCACGATGTCAACGGCGCGCTGCCTTATGCGCTGACGATTGTCGCCCCCCTGTCCAGCGTTGAATCCGCACCACGGCGAACTGAGCTTATCGAGGCCGCCAGGGAGGCCGCGGCTGACATCTCCGTCGAACTCGGCGGACGATTTGTGGCTTCCGCGTGATGGAATAGTTGCTTTCGTGACGTGGATTACTGCAAGATATGTCACACCGCACTGTGTCGGCGTCCCAAAGTGTTCATGACAGAGACGTCTGGACGATCTTCAAACGCCATGCCACGGTGAACCGCTTTTAACTCTCAAGGAGTAATCATGGTTCAAACGAAGAACCTGGGCAGCAAAGAAACCGGGGCCAAGCCCCGGTTGGATTCATACGGCAAAAAGGCAATCGCAGCAGCCAGCATCGGCTACGGACTAGACGGGTTTGACCTTCTCATTTTGAGTTTTGCCCTGTCGCCAATCATCGCCGAATTTGGAATCACGGACACGGAGGCAGGATCCCTCACAACGCTCACCCTGATGGGTGCAGTGATTGGCGGCCTGGTCTTTGGTGCACTGAGTGACCGCTACGGCCGCGTCCGCGTGCTGACCTGGTCCATCGTTTTGTTCGCCGTATTCACCGGCCTCGCCGCCCTGTCGACCGGCTACACAGACATGGCGATCTATCGGTTTATCGCCGGCGTTGGCATCGGCGGTGAATTCGGTTGTGGCATGGCGTTGGCATCCGAAGCAGTGCCGGCGAAGCTCAGGGCGCGGGCGACTTCCCTGGTCGCCATGGGCTTCCAGTTTGGTGTGCTGGCCGCGGCTCTCCTGTCCGCTCCCATCATCGGTGCTTTTGGCTGGCGAGGCCTGTTTATCATTGGTGTCCTGCCGGCCGTAATCGCAATCGTCATGCGCAAGAGGCTGCATGAATCGCCGAAGTTCCTCGAAGCCGCAGCCGAACAAACCGAGCAGCCAAGTGCGCTGTCCCGGTTCAAGGCGCTCTTCTCCAACGCTTACTTCGTCAGGGTCTCACTGGCGATGATCATCCTGTGCGCCGTACAGAACTTCGGTTACTACAGCATCATCACCTGGCTGCCCCGTTACCTCAGCAAGGAACTCGGATTCAACCTGACCAACTCCTCCCTGTGGACAGCAGTTACCATCGCAGGGATGCTGTTCGGCCTCTTTGTTTTCGGCCAGCTCGCGGACCGCTTCGGACGCCGCCCTGCCTTCTGGACATTCCAGACCGGTGCAGCCGTTTCGTTGCTGGTCTACAGCCAGCTCACGGACCCGACGATGCTTCTCTTTGGCGGTTTCGTCATGGGTGTCTTCGCCAACGGCGCCCTTGGCGGTTACGGGGCGCTTCTCGCCGAATTGTATCCAACGTGGATCCGGGGAACGGCCCAGAACGGGTTGTACAACATCGGCCGCGCGATCGGCGGACTTGCGCCGGTCACGATCGCTTGGATCGCCTCCAACCATGGGTTTGGCTTCGCGCTGACAATCCTGCCGTGCATCTATGTCTTGGCGTTCTTCACCATGTTCGCCATTCCTGACAAGCGCGGAGCGGAGCTGGACTGACAGCTTCCGGCCCACCGTCTCGACTAACAAACTCTACGCACGGCCGCCCATCACATGGCTGCTGAGGACTGCGCTGCTCTTCTACTGGCGTGGATCGTGTGTCCGAAGGTCTTTCGGCCTTCGGACACACGCATGACAACGGCTTAAACCGCAGCTGAACCGTCCGTTTTGAGCCAATTAGCCACAGCATCTTCACAACACAAAGGAAACGAACAACAATGGCGCCAACCCATGCACCCCCCCGAGTTGAGCATGATCTTCTAGGCGATCTGGAAGTGCCGGGAAACGCATATTACGGCGTACATACCGTCCGCGCTGCGGAAAATTTTCCCATCAGCGGTTCCCTTTTGAGCGATCATCCGATCTTTATCAGGGCGCTGGCTTCAGTGAAACAGGCGGCGGCAGTCGCGAACCGTGATCTCGGAATGCTCTCTGAAGAGAAGGCCCGGGCCATCATCCTGGCGTGTGAAGACATCCGCAACGGTAGGCTCCACGACCAGTTCATCGTTGACCTCATCCAAGGCGGGGCGGGAACCTCGACAAATATGAACGCCAACGAAGTGATCTCGAATAGAGCCTTGGAGCATCTCGGTCATCGACTCGGACAGTATTCATATTTGCATCCGCTTCAGGACGTTAACCTCGGCCAAAGCACCAATGATGTTTACCCCACGGCGATAAAGATAGCGTTGGATGCGCAAATTAGGCTTCTTCTGGACGCTATGGCCCAGCTACGCGAGTCGTTCGAGGCCAAAGCCGTTGAGTTCGCGGATGTCATAAAGATGGGCCGCACACAACTCCAGGATGCAGTTCCCATGACACTGGGACAAGAATTCGCTGCCTTCGCTGCCACCCTCGCTGAGGATGAAGCCCGCCTGCAGGAAGGTGCCTTCCTGCTGCACGAGCTGAACCTGGGAGGAACCGCCATCGGCACAGAGCTGAATGCGCACCCCGCTTATCGGACACGCGCAATAGATGCCCTCCGTGAGCTTACAGGCATCCCGACACTTCAGTCCGCCACAGACCTTGTCGAGGCTACCCAAGACGTTGGCGTCTTCGTCCAGCTTTCAGGCATTCTCAAGCGAGTCGCCGTAAAGCTATCCAAAACCTGCAACGATCTGAGGTTGCTCAGTTCCGGGCCGAGGGCCGGTCTCAACGAAATCAACCTGCCTCCCCGCCAAGCCGGATCCAGCATCATGCCCGGCAAGGTCAATCCTGTAATTCCTGAGGTCGTCAACCAGGTTGCCTTCGAGGTGATCGGCAACGATGTCACGATCACCTTGGCCGCGGAAGGAGGCCAGTTGCAGCTGAACGCCTTTGAACCGATCATTGCGCGTTCGTTGTTTGCGAGCCTAAGCCACCTAACGGCCGCAACCACAGTCCTCGCCGAAAAATGTATCCGCGGCATCACCGCCAACCGGGAACTCTTGAACGCCCGCGTTTACGAATCTATCGGCCTCATCACGGTCTTCAGCCCCGTGATCGGCTACGAAAATGCCACAGAAATAGCAAAGGAGGCACTGGCAACAGGACAAAGCGTTTCGCATTTAGTCCGCGAGAAGGGTCTACTTACCCAAGAACAGATCGACAGCTTCATAGCCGGGATGCTCCGACCCACACCACTGACCGAGGCTGGGTCGACAGTAAGCATCTGACGCGCCTTCGCGCGGGGTCCGGAAAAGGAAGATAGGCCCAGCGCTGGGCCTAGGTCCCTTGTACCACCAACGGATCCTTCATCAAACGTCCCTTCAACATGGGAGCAGCAATTGGACAAAGCCAGTCAGAGAGGGCTACCAAGAATGCAAAAAATGGAAAACAACCGGATCGACATCGTTGTCACCGATGCCGGCCAGCTCCCGGGGTTACTTGATGAAGCAGAAGAGGCCCTGGGGCCCATTGCGAAATCACGCAAAGCCGGAATCCTCGTTACGCGGCATGAGGTTAGCTGGTTTTCACTTGTAGCTCACAGAGATGTGCCCTACGGGGCAAACCCGAGAGCTTTCACTCATCTGAGAGCCCCTTCTGGAGCTCGCGCACCTGCTGAATGGGGAACGAAGCCGGTCCTCTAGCCACTGGTTCGGCCGTGGCAACGCCTTGTTGGCTGGACGTGCTGTGCGAAGGGATGGACGGACCGACCCGATCCGCAGCAGAGCGAGGAGGACTGCAGCGCCTACCTGGAAAGTTCCGATTACTTGGTGCAGTGGGACTTACAGCTGCAGAACGAACTCCAGGTCCAAACTTGCGCCAATAGAACAAATGTTCCCGCAGCCGACGCAGGCTGCCGTCTAAATGAGTACACCCCAGCCTGACGTTGTGAACCCGGGATGTCTTGATGTTCTTTTGGGAAGGCCCTGGAACTCAAGCTGACAAGGGGCGACGGGTTTGGAGGCATCGGTGGCTGGACAGCGGATCGGGTACGTGCGGGTCAGCACCCTTGACCAGAACGAGAAACGTCAGCTCGACGGCCAGATCTTGAACCGTGTCTTCACGGACAAAGCCTCGGGCGGGGACGCGTCCAGACCGGAGCTTACTGAGCTGCTGCGGTTCGCCCGTGACGGGGACACCGTCGTCGTGCACAGCATGGATCGGCTCGCCCGCAACCTCGATGACCTGCGTGCTCTCGTTCAGGGCCTCACGCGCAAAGGCGTGCGGGTGGAGTTCATCAAGGAGAGTCTGGTCTTCACCGGGGAGGACTCCCCCATGGCTAACCTCATGCTCTCGGTGATGGGTGCCTTCGCCGAGTTCGAACGCTCCCTGATCCGGGAGCGGCAGCGGGAAGGTATCGCCCTGGCCAAGCAGCGCGGCGTCTACAAAGGGCGGAAAAAGACCCTCACACCGGAACGGGCAGCCGAACTGGTCCAGCGGGCAGCGAATGGAGTCCCCAAGTCCGTCCTCGCCAGCGACTACGGCATCAGCCGGGAAACGGTGTACCAGTATCTGCGCCAGGCCAAACTGCCCTGAGACCCCTCCCCCTGCCGATCCAAATCGTTCCGCCGTCGCTGAAACCGGGCCAGCCTGACGGAATCTCCATATCGGCGGGGAGAAAGGCCCAGGGAGGTCTTCAACGAGCGCAGGATTTGATGAGGTTCTGGCTAGCGACATGGCGGCGACATTGCTCGGTGAGGAGTTCCTATGCGGCCCGGCCGCTGCTGGCTTCTGGTTCAGCCTCTGAACTGCCCCGCATCGAGCACGACATGGCCACGAGGCGATTTCAGCGTCGCGGTGAGTGGTGCGTTCTTCACCGCATTGATCGGGCTCGTGTGCACTGCCGGAATGTTCAGCACCCCGACCGCTTGTGTCGGAAGGCCGCGCAGCACCAGCCCCTGCAGCGCCACGTCGGTGAGGGGCATGTGGGCACACGGATGATGCCCTTCCCATTGGATCAGACTGGGCAGCGCGCCTGCGCATTCAGTCCAGCCGTCGTCGCGGACTGTGATTCGCCACTTCAACAGTCCGTGAGGCGTGTCGCGCTGCACTGCCAGCAACTCGCCAGGGTTGAGGGCGAAGTTGCCAAGCTCCCGGTGCAGCATCCCGATCTTGCGCGTGCGCGCCACGGCGTGCACCAGCCGCGGGGATTCACGGACAGCCTCGCGCACCTCGGGGCGGTCGAGCCCGAACCAGCGCGGCCTTCCCGGCGCCGGCGCTTCGGGATCGATCGCGATGACCTCGAGGTAGCAGTCGGGGAAGCTCTCGCTGCTGATGGCCATTACTCGGTTGTGAGTACCCATCAACGGGTGCCTGCCACCAATGGAAGGCTGAACGCCGAACGTTGCCGCGCACCAGGCCGAGCCCTGTTCCAGCGAATCGGCGGCGATGACCAGGTGATCGATAACGGCGTTCACAGCTCAACGGTACCGCTCAAGGCCGATCCTACAGATCGGCCCAGTGTCCCTGCAGCGACTCACCAACAGCGCCCGCTACTCCTAAAGCCGCCCCCAGGGGGCAGGAAGTCCCTCACGGACGAACTAAGTAGCTGACAGAAGGCCGGAAATCGGCGTTTCGAACGCTTCAGCGGCAGCCTCTCCCCCCTTCTTAGGTTGGAGGGAAATGCCAGTCAGAGCCTCCTGTTTTGCTTCCAGGGTTCCTGGAGCCATGCCATCGCCTCTGTTTTGGATGTAAAGAAGCGTGTGGGGCAGGGTGCGGGGTTGCGGCGGAGACAGAAATTGACGATTTTCCGGTCGACTGGTGAGGATCCGGCTACTCCTTTGTTGACTCGACCGTCACGGGATGGGCAGTGACAGGGAAGAGTCCATGCAACCTGCCGCACGAACGCTGCACCACGGACCGCAACCACACGCTGGCTGGATCTTCCGTCTGGGACGGGTGCCAGTACATGGCCTCCACCAAGGACGCCAAGCCGGCCACCACAGCCGCCACACGGCGCTGGACACCCCGGGACTCGAACAGCTTGTCGGCCGGGGTGCTGATTCCCTCCCCGAAATAGCCGACGGCGTGTGGCATCGTGGCGAGGTCCGCCAGGGTCAGCTGCTGCTGGAGCAGGGGATTCCCGGCGTCCGCGATGGCCACGAAACTGTCGCGGAACATCGGCTTGCTGGCACCCTGCACGTGGTACCCGGTGGGACCCACGAGCAAGGTCGATTTTGGCGTAGTCGGCCAGCTGGCCTCGAATCCCGGAAGCGGCAGTGGGGGCGAAGTCCACTGACACGTTCGGGGCTTCCTGGCGCAGTATCGCGCGCAGTGGACCCACAATCAGGGCCGCGGCATAGTCCGACGAGGCGATCACGAATTCCCGCTCGCTGGTGGCGGGGTCAAAACCGGAGCGCACCCTGGTGGCCCGCCGGATGTGGAGCATCGCCTCATCCACCAGCGGGACCAGTGCCTGCGCGAAGGGCATGAGCTCGTAGGTGCGGCCGTTCCGGACCAGGAGTTCGTCGTCGAAGTGGCGTCGGAGCCGGGCCATGGCCGCACCTGTGGCTGGCTGAGCTGGAGCCGCTCCGCGGCCCGGGACACGTTCCGCAGCTCTAGAAGGACCTGCAGCTGGGGCAGCAGGTTCAGGTCCAGGTTCTTCATCCCTCCACATTATCCATGCAGGGACCATCGTCTGGTTCCGATCCCGGCGCCCACCACCGCGCCACCTCTAATCCTCCAGCGCACCGTCGCAGAGACGACCGACAACCTCGGTAAGCATGTCAACTCCTGCCACGAGATCTTCGTCTTTGGTGTATTCACGCTCATTGTGGGAAATGCCGTCCACGCTCGGCACAAACAGCATTAGGGTGGGCACGATGTCTTTCATGTTGGTGGAATCGTGACCGGCGAGGGTCATTACTTCCTTGTAGGGCAGGCCCAGTTCTGAGGCGGCCTTGGCTCCCAGTTCCACGCCTTCCGACTGATAGGGGGTCACAGGCCAAGAGTGGGAGGTCCGTTGCTCTACCTGAACGCTGGCTGCCTGTTCCACTTCGGCCACGCGGCGGTGCAGCATGGCGTCCGCTTCGGCCAGTGCTTCCTCATCGGCGCTTCGGAGGTCAAGGAGCAGGGTGACGCGGCTCGGCACCACCACTGGGGAGTTCGGGTAAACGTCCAGTTGGCCTACGGAAGTGTGGACCTTTCCCGGGAAAGCGTTGGCGATTTCGCGGGCGGCCACCACGAGCATGGACGCACCCAGAAGGGCATCATGTCGGTCCGCGATTACGGCAGAGCCGGTGTGCGCCTGCTCGCCGTGGACCACAAACTCATATTTGTTCGCTGCCCAGTTGGAATGCACCAGTCCAATCGTTACTCCGTCGCGCTCCATTGAGCGGCCCTGTTCCACATGGATCTCCGCGCAGAAGGCAGCTTCGGGGCCTTCCCACTCTGAGAGGAAGCCATGACCACGCTGCGCCTCGTCCACTGTCACACCGCTAGTGTCCGTCACGGCCAGGGCATCGGCGAGTGCGAGTTTCCCCGTGTAGACGGAAGAGCCCATCATGGATGGCTTGAAGCGGCTGCCTTCTTCGTTAAACCAGTTCACGACGGCCACGTTGTACTTCGGGGCGGTGCGCGCGCCGTTGTCCCAGGCCGCGGCGAGTCGGAATGCCGCGTGGGCTGCGGCGAGAACACCGTATGCGCCGTCGTACTTTCCGGCTGTTGGCTGGGAGTCCATATGCGATCCCACCACCACGAACGGGGCGTCGGGAACTCTCTCGAGCAGTCCCCATTCGTTGCCGATTTGGTCGAAGCGGA
Organism: Arthrobacter sp. UC242_113; assembly: GCF_044054585.1. Classification (NCBI taxonomy): domain Bacteria; kingdom Bacillati; phylum Actinomycetota; class Actinomycetes; order Micrococcales; family Micrococcaceae; genus Arthrobacter; species Arthrobacter sp. UC242_113. The sequence goes on from NZ_CP171972.1 coordinate 185,515, forward strand.
CGCTGAAGCCACGGGCTTCGAGGATCGTGCGGAACCAGTTCCGCTGATCCACGTCGGCCTGGCTGGCGGCCTGGCGGTCCACTCCGCCGTTGCCGGTGGCCCCAAATTCGCTCATGGTGCGGAAGTCGGCCAGGAAGTCCTCTGCGGTGGGTGCAGCCTGAGTGGTCATCGGTTCAGTTCCTTTATTCGTGAGTGGGTGGGGGCCCCGCCGAGCAGGGTCGCGTCGACAGTCAGACCAGGCGTCGGCCAGGTTTCCGGGGGCAAGAGTGCTGCTGTGAGGGCCTGAAGCCGGCTGCGGCCGTAATGGTCGCCCCCGGGCTTCTTCGTTTTAGGCTGACCTACGGAAGGCGCACCGGGCCGAGCTCGGCGTAACGGTCGCCGGGGCCCGGGTTGTCCGGGTGGCTCGTGCCGCCCAGCTGGTTCATGACGCCCCAGACGGCATTCAGGCCTGTGGTTACGGCACCATCCACCCAGCCGCCGGTCCAGGAGACATCGTCACCGGCCAGGAAGATGCCGCGGTGCTCCGGTGCGTGTTCCTCCTGCATGAAGTGGCTGTAGAGCCGTTCCTGGTAGCGGTAATGACCGGGCAGGTTATCGCTGAAGGCGCCCATGAAGTTCGGGTCGTCCTCCCAGGAGACGGTGATCGGGTCGCCCACGATGTGCGAGGCGATGTCCACGCCAGGGTAGATCTTGCCGAGAGAGTGAAGCATGAGCCGGAGACGTTCGTCGGCATCAAGGGGCAGCCACTTCAGGGCGTCGTCGTTCCACGTGTAGGAGAGGCAGATGAGTGCAGGCTGGTCCGCGCCGTTGTCCAGCAGGTAGGTGCCGCGCGTGAGGCGGTCCGTAAGGGTGGTGGACATGATTTCCTGGCCGGTCACCGGATCGCGGTCCTTCCAGAATGGCCGGTCCACCACCACGAAGGTCTTGGATGACTGCATGTAGTGACTACGTTCAATCGCGGTCCACAGCTTGTGGCTGAAGAGGGATTCATCGACATCAATGCGTGCCGAAAGCAGCCAGCTCTGACAGGTGGCGATGACCGCTGGGTAGCGGTTGGTGCGTCCCCAACGGTCGGTCACGGCGATCAGGCCCGGTGCCCCGTCTCCGTTCCACTGGCGATTGATGGACTTCACCGCGCCGCGGGTGTTGCCTCCGTGAAGGGAGGCCAACGAGGTTCCGGCGGGCCAGTGCACTGCCGTTGCAGGTGAGTGGTTCCAGAGTCGTTCGGGTACCAGCTGGGCCCCTCCCATGATCCGGTGCTGGTCCGCGTCGGCGTCCACGTAGACCACACGGAGGATTTCAAGGAAGGAATCAGGGAAGTTGGTGTCCCACCCGCCGGTGCCGAACCCGACTTGGCCGAAGGCCTCGCGGTACTCGAACGGCAGCGCGGAAAAGGCCTTGGATGTGGCCAGGTAACCGGAAAAGGACATGTCGTCGAACTGAGGAACCAGTCCGTTCCAGATCCGCTTGATCTCAGCGAGATCCCGGCGACGGTTGGCCTCCTGCATCTCCGCGAAGCAAGCCCGTTCCTGAAGGCAGTCATCCCAGGCGGCAGAAACCCGGTGGAAGAACTCCGGTAAGTCCTGAGTCTTCTCCGCGTAGTGCCTTTGCCCGCCGAGTTCGATCACTGTGCTCCCGGCGGCTGCGGTGAGCGGGTTGGGGAACGGCTGGGTTTCGATGCCGAGCATGTCTGCGTAGTGAAAGAAGGAGCGTCCGGAACGGGGGAACCGCATTCCGCCAAGGTCGGCGACCGGGCCTTCCTGCCCTTCCGGGCGCCCGGCCCGCAGGCGGCCGCCGATCCGTGAGGACTCGTAAACGACCGGCTTGAGGCCGAGTTTCATCAGTTCGTAAGCGGCGACCAACCCGGACATACCAGCCCCGACAACAGCGATTTCCGTACCGTGCAGTTCCTCCGGGATACTGCCGAGGCCTGCCGGATGTGCCAGGTATTCGTCATAAGGGAAGGGGAAATCAGGATTAAGCATGGTGATAGGTGCCTGGGACGCCAGGTTTTTGGCGGTGGACGGCGCAGTTTCGGGTGCGGTCAGGGTCATGGTTCTCCTTGATGGGATAAGGGAGGGTGCTTGCGGGAGCGGTCCTGAGTCAGGAGCCGGTGCTCGACGACGCCTGTGATGAAGCGGTCCTACCACGCACGACTTCGAGGTAATCGACCTCGCTCCGCGCGCGGGCCACGACAGCCCCGTCCACGGTGCCGAGGATGAGTTCGCCGGACGCTGCTGTTGCGGTTTCAGCTTCACCGAACGGGGTGGCCAGCGTGCTGAGTCCGGCGAATCCCGGCTCCGCCTGGTCTGCATAGGCTATGAAGAGCTGGCTCTCAATGGCCCGCGCACGGATCAGCACCGTGGGGACGACGCTGACGTCAAAGGGTGTGGGGCCGGTCCTCGTGTTCGGCCGCAACGGTACAGCCGTGGGAACGCACAGCAGTTCAGCCCCGCGCAGGGCCGCGGAGCGGACAAATTCCGGGAATTCCGCGTCAAAGCAAATTCCCAGGGCCACCTTCAATCCGTGGAACTCCACTGTTTCGGGCAACTCGTCCCCCGGCTGGAACCAGGTTCCTTCCACGGGCCCGAACAGATGGCTCTTCCGGTATCGGGTGAGTTCGATTCCCACTTCATCGAAAAGGGAGGCGCAGATGTGACGGGATTCCCCCCGGTGTTCCACCGTTGAGGCAACTAATCCGATACCGGATTCCACCGCGATTCCGGCCAACCGCCGTCGGTGGTCATCACCGTCCCGGGCGCTGACCGAGGGTGGGTCATAGCCGGGGACAAACAATTCCGGAGTGACGAGCAATCCCGCACCGCGCCGGGCGGCTTCCTGAGCCCAGCCGGCCACGGTGGCCAGATTCGCCTCCGGGTCCCCGGGGCGGCTTGTAGCCTGCAGCACGGCGATCCGCAAGGACCCGGCCTCAGGGTCCATTTCTCCCTGAAAGGCAAATTCTGGGTTCTGCATGAGTGCATCCTTCGCGTCGTGTTCGTGCTGCCTTTCGATGTTCCCAAGGTTCAAGCCCTCGGGCGATGACGGGATCACTCGGGAAGCAGGCCATTTTTTGTACTTTCGTACACAGGGCCTCAATGCTCTCTGAGGGACGATGGAATAGTGATGATTTCCATGGCTCCGAATGCCGATGCCCATTGGCAAAGCGCCCTTGACCACCTTGCCGAAAACCTCGACACCTTGGTGGACGGATTCCTGGCACGGATCGTGAACGACCGCAATTACGCAGAATCCGCAGTGACGTTCGACGACCTGCTGAGCACAGGTGAACAAAGTCTTGCCGCCATGATTGATGCTCTCAGGAGCGGCGGGACGCAGACTGCGGCGCTCGAGTCCCTGGCCGATCAGCTCGGAGCTCGAAGGGCCAGGCAGGGCGTGCCGCTGGAAAGCCTGATCCGGGCGGTCCGCATGGATTTCGGCGTCCTTTGGGAAGGTCTCGCGGCGTCAACCTCGGGCCTGAGTGCTGAGCACTTGGTAGGACGCGGGGAACTGGTATGGAAAGTCGTGGACGTCTACGCCTCCCATGTCCAGACACGCTACGTTCAGGAGCAGACCGAGCTGGAGCGTGCCGACGTGGATCTCCAGCAGCACTATCTGGCGCAGCTTTTCGGCACGCAGGACCCCACCTCAGCCGACATCAGCCGCATCTCAGGAGCATTGCGCATCCAGTCGGATTCCGCATTCCGGGTGGTTGCGCTGGGACGGGATGACTCCGCTACGGTACAGCGCCGCCTTCGGGTCCAGCCGGGCAGCGAAAGAGTCTTCAGCATTGCACAGGGGCACCATACTTTGGTCATCCGCGAACTGCCAGCACGTTCCCATGTCATGGACGTCCGTGAACGCAAACTATACGACGGCGTATCTGCTGCTGTGGCGCCGATCGCCGATGGACTCGCTTCCGTTCGGGAAGCCGGTATGGCAGCGCGGGAAATCATGCGAGACCTGCCGGTCGGCGCCAAGGGAATCTTCAGCCTCCGGGACAGGGTACTCTCCATCGCCCGGCACCGCCTCACCCAGGTGGGCTGCGATCCGGCCCGGACTGTGCTGGACGGGTTGGAAAAATGCCCCACAAAGGAACGAGAGCGGATCCTCGAAGCGGTGGCCATGTTCCTTGAGACCGGCAGCCTCGTGGAGACATCCCGACGATTGTTCTGCCACCGCAACACGATCGTCAACCGTCTAGCTGCTTTCGAGCGCTACACGGAACTGGACCTCAAGCTTCCCCGGGACGTAGCGATTGCCGTGCTCGTCCTGGGATCCTAGGACGGATTCGCCTCGGGGTTGCTTGGGCATTCGTACATGGATTGCCCATGATCTCAGGGTTCTTTGTCGATAGGCCTGCTGCAATCCGGCTGGAAACATTGGAACGTCCGATATGGGGTACGCCACAAACAGGCCTGCCGGCCGGCGCAGCATCTACGCACCTTCGCGGTCCGAACAGTTTCGTTCCACAAGTAGTCCG
>NZ_CP171971.1:0-133235 GCF_044054585.1 Arthrobacter sp. UC242_113
TCCTCTCCTTGGATTCTTGCCTTCTTTGGGTGAAATTTCGCCAAGCCGAAGGCTGTAATGTGTCAGGCTGTTGACGCCAGCCGAAAATAGGGCCAAATACGCCAACTGAAAATGAGGCCACTGACCATTATGGAAGGTGATCACATTGGATGTTTGGGCGCAGATACGCCACCGATACGCGACGGAGAAAATCTCCAAGAGGGAGCTGGCTAAACAGCTCGGGGTTTCCCGGGGAACGGTGGACCGAGCGTTGGAGGCGGAGCGGCCGCCGAAGTATGAGCGGAAGCCGACTGGTTCGAGCTTCGATGCTTACGCGCCGCAGGTGCGGGCCTTGTTGGTGCAGACGCCGACGATACCGGCCTCGGTACTGGCCGAACGCGTCGGCTGGACGGGCTCTGCGTCCTTGTTTCGGGACAAGGTCCGTGGACTCCGGCCCGAGTATATGCCGGCGGATCCGGTGGACCGGCTGGTCCATGAACCGGGCCAGGCGATGCAGTGCGATTTGTGGTTTCCCCATGAGCCGTTGCCGCTGGGTCACGGGCAGGAGGGCAAGCCCCCGGTGTTGGTGATGACGAGCGCGTTCTCCGGATACATCCAGGCCAGGATGCTGCCGACCCGCACGACCTTTGATCTGCTGGGCGGGATGTGGTCGCTGCTGCAGGAGGCCGGTGCAGTGCCCAAGCAGCTGGTCTGGGACAACGAATCAGGGATCGGCCAGGGGCGGCTGACCGAGCCGGCGGCGGCGTTCGCCGGCGTGCTGGGCTGCGAGATCCGGCAGTTGCCGCCACGGGATCCAGAATCCAAGGGCATCGTGGAGCGGATGAACCGTTACTTCCGCCAGGGCTTCATGCCCGGCCGGACGTTCGCGTCCCCGCTGGATTTCAACGACCAGCTCGCGGACTGGCTGCCGCGGGCGAACGCCCGATACTCCCGGACCCGGCACGGCCGCCCGGCCGAGCTCATGGTCCGCGACAGGGAAGCGATGCGCCCGTTGACGCCGGTGGCGCCCGAGTTCGCTTTCCGCAGCAGCGTCCGGCTGCCACGGGACTACTACGTGCGGGTCTTCTCCAACGACTATTCCGTGGACCCGGGAGCGATCGGGCGGATCGTGGACGTCGAAGCAGACCTGGAAAAGGTGACGGTGAGCGCCGACGGCCGGTTGCTTGCCAGCCACGAGCGGCGGTGGGCCAGACACCAGATCTTCACTGACCCCGGGCACGTGGACAAGGCCGCCTACCTCCGACGGATCCACCGCAGCGTCAAGGCCGGACGGTCCACGGTGGTGGAGGAACGGGACCTGTCGATCTATGACGAACTTTTTGGCGTCGCCATCCCCGACGACGCCCGCGAGCTCTCCGGGGCAGGACGGTGAACGGGGCGGTGAAGGACATCGACTACTACGCCCGTGCACTGCGCGCCCCACGAATCGCCGACGGCTACCGATCCCTCGGCGACCGGGCACGGGAAGCAGGCTGGTCACACGAGGAATACCTCGCCGCCGTCCTCTCCCGCGAGGTCGCCGAACGCGAAGCCTCCGGGGCCGCCCTGCGGATCAGGGCCGCGAGGTTCCCCGGACACAAATTGCTGGAAGAGTTCAACTTCGACCACCAGCCTGCCGCGGACCGGAACCTCGTCGCTCATCTGGGCACTGGGGTCTTTCTGGAAGAAGCAAAGAACGTAGTCCTACTCGGCCCGCCCGGCACCGGGAAAACCCATCTGGCCGTCGGGATCGGAATCCGGGCCGCACGCGCCGGGCATCGCGTCCTGTTCGACACAGCGACCGGGTGGGTATCGAGACTGGCCGAAGCCCACGACCGCGGACGGCTACCCCAGGAACTGGCCAAGTTGCGCCGTTACAAGCTGCTCATCGTTGACGAAGTCGGTTACATCCCTTTCGACCAAGACTCGGCCAACCTGTTCTTCCAGCTGGTCTCATCCCGCTATGAACACGCCTCCCTGGTGCTTACCAGCAACCTCGCCTTCAGTAGGTGGGGTGAGGTCTTCAGCGACGCGACAGTGGCCTCGGCGATGATCGACCGGATCGTTCACCACGCAGAAGTCCTGAACCTCACCGGTAGCAGCTACCGGCTCCGGAACAAGACAAGAACCCAGCTCAAGGCACAATAGAACAGCAACCCGTGGCCCTGTTTTCAGTTGGCAAAACTGGCCCTATTTTCGGTTGGCGTTAACACAGGCAATCACGATCGAACACGCAGGCGGTGCGGCATATGCAGGAAGCTGACCCAACTCTTTGGGGCGCGCGGGGTCTTTCCCCCGTCGCTTCAGTCTCACGGCGGGACGCTGTCATGAATGAGATACGTCGCGCCGTGGTGGCTGGATCCATCAGGCCGGGCGACAAGCTGACTGAGGTCGAACTGTCTTCGATGTTGAGTGTCAGCCGGCCGACCATCCGTGAAGCCTTGGCCCAGCTTGCGCAGGAGGGCTTACTGCTACAGGTGCCCTACCGCGGGCTGAGGGTGGCCAGCCTGGAGCCCGCGGCGATCATGGACATCGCCCGGACACGGATGGCATTGGACATGCTGGCGGTCGGGTCGATTCTTGACGATTCGACCGGCCGCCGGATGCAGTTGGTTGAAGCGGTCTGGGCAGAGTATGAAAAGGTCACTTTCCATCCGGACCCCATAGTTCAGCATGAAGCCCATATCGCCTTCCACCGGGGAATCTGGGTGGCCTCGGAAAACTCCTTATTGCTTCGGCTCTGGCCGCCAACGGAGGCACATCTAACTATTGCCTTGGCTCAGGATCAGGCGACGAGGGCGGATCCTGAACGTGCCTATGAAGCGCATCTGCGTGTCGTGACAGCGATGAGAGCCGCCGACGTGGCAGCCATCGAAGCCGCCTTCAGGGCCCACACCATTGACAGTGCTGAACAGCTGATTGCCCTGCTCAAGGTCAGGCAACATCCCGGATGAAAATCTGGACAACCAGAAAGCATAAGGGGCCGCGGAAGCGGCTAAGGCAGAATGCTTGGGTACCGGCAGACACGCCGTGACGCGAGGAGGTCGGTCATGTCAGGATTCGTTTTCCGATGCCTAGCGTCCGCCGGAGAGGAAGTCACTAGCCGGGGAGCGTAAGCGCCTTTTCGGGGAAAAGGCGTCCAAGGTAGTCGAAGAAGCCAGGAAAGGTCTTCCCGACACATTGAGGGTCGTCGAGGGTAATCCCGTCCACTCGCAGTCCCAGGATTGAAAACGCCATGGCGATCCTGTGGTCCCGGTGGCAATTGACTCTGCCGCCGTGCGGGGTAGAGGGGTAGATTCGCATCCAGTCGTGTCCGACGTCGGTTTGTACACCGAGCGTTCGCAGGTTGGTTTCCATCGCCGAGATGCGGTCGGATTCCTTCAACCGTGCATGGCCAATGTTGGTTATCGTGATGGGTCCATCGGCTAGAGGGGCAATCGCCGCGAGTGTCATGAAGGTGTCCGATATCTCGCCCATATCCACTTCAATGTCGCCGTTCAGCCTTTCCGGTCCGGATATGGTGACCGAGTTGGGTGCCCAGTGGACCTCTGCACCGAGCCGCCCAAGTACATTGAAGAATGACGTGTCGCCTTGGATGCTGTCTGTGCCAAGGCCCTGGAATTCGAAGCTTCGGCCAGAGACGGCGGAAGCGGCGGCGAAGTACGACGCAGTTGACGCGTCCGGTTCAATTTCATACCGCCGGGCTGTGTAGCGCCCGGGAGGGACGCTGACGGTGGCTCCGTCGGTGCTGGTCTCAAGGCCGAAGTCCCTCATCATCCGCAGTGTCATCGTGAGGTAGGGCTGGCTCACGGGATTTGGTATCCGCACACGCAGGCCTTGTCGCGCGTACGGGGCGGCCATGATCAGGCCGGAGGCGAACTGGCTGCTCTGATGGGCTTCAATTTCGTACTCCCCGCCTGCCAGCCCGCTCGCTTCAATTGTTAGGGGCAGCTGCTCGGAGGAGACGCGGGCGCCCAGGTGGCGGATGCCGTCGACCAGGGGCCGAAGCGGGCGCCGCCGCAGCTGCTCGCTTCCGTCGACGGTGAACTTCCCCTGTCCTGCGGCGACGAATGGAGGGAGGAACCGGGCCACGGTACCTGCATCCTCGCACCAGATGTCGGCGTCGAGGTGGGGTGCCTGACCCAGGCCTTCAACGACCCAATTGTCACCGTCGGCTGAGACGTTGGCACCGAGGGCCTGAATTGCAGTTTTGAATGCTGAGGTATCGGCGCTGACCAATGGTCTCACCAGGACCGACGTGCCCTTCGCTGCGGCAGCCAAAAGCAAAGCCCGGTTGGTGATGCTTTTCGATCCTGGGATCACTAGTCGATCAGTTTCCATGGTGATCCTTTCGAGCGAAGCTCCAAAGAGTCTACGTGATCGGCCGTGCTGGCCCCGCTCCAAGGCCACCGACCGCTGTTGGCGTTGGTCCGATAAGGGCCCGGATGCGTGCCGTCCCTCTCTAAACCCTGGTCCATACCGGCAGCAGCCCTGAAATCAGGAGCAGCATGTGGTCCCTTTCGTCGAGCCGGACTTCGTCGCTCAGGGACTTGTCGATCAGGACCCGGCCGTATTCAGTAGTGGTTACCCAAGCGATCGAGGAGTCATAGGTCGCGGAGTCAAGCATCCCCCACAGGGTCTCCCTGCCGGGGCGGCAGACCATGACCTCCAGGCCCACTAGCCCGAACCATTCATCGCACCGAATGTTGTAGTCCTCGTATCGTGTGTGCGGCCTTTTCAATGGATCCGTCTCCTGGTTGCTCCATAATCTGGTGGTCAGGCCGGAGGTTTACCCTTCGACTTGTCCATGCTGGGGGCGATTTCCGTCGCCGCGTCCTGCACGTGGTACTTAACCTCTGCTCTGATGGCTTCCGGGTCACCTGCAGCAATCGTGTCGTAAAGACGCTGGTGCAGCTCGCGGTCACGTTCAGCGTCCTGTCTGACGGACTGGTCGAGGCTTATCGCCATCTGGATTCTGGCAGCGACAAGTGGCCAGATCTTTACCAGGAGCGGGTTCCCTGCGGCTTCATACATGGTGCGGTGAAAATCCAAGTGCGTGAGGTCGGCACTGACGACGTCGCCGCTGTCCAAAGCGGACAAGTGAATCTCGAGAGCTTCCTTCAGCCGTTGCAGGCCGGACCGGTCCGGTTGTGCTGCGATGCGGAGCGCCGCCAAGGTCTCAAGGTAAAGGCGGATCTCGGAAACATCCAAAACATCCTGTGGCGTGATTTCTGCGACCCGCACACCTTTGTATGGGACACGGACGAGTGTGCCTTCATGGATAAGTTCGCCCATAGCTTCCCGGGCTGTTTGCCGGCTTACGTTCAGAACTGCAGCCAAGTCGACTTCCTTGACCCTCTGACCGGGCGCAAGTTTGCCGGTTAGGAGCGCTTGTCTGATCGTTCGGGTCGCTTCGTCACTTCGAGTAGATGTTGTTACCGGGACGAGGCCGTCGAGCTTCGCCGGTTCTTGAGTCAACAGCCATGGATCATTTGTCATGTCATCAGTCCCTTTGCCTGCATACGTTCTCGGCATTACCGCCGGGCAATCACATGAAATTTTCGAGTGCTGCGGCGGTCCTGTTGGGATTATTCTCTCCCAATCAGGACCGCCGCGCCGGGAACCCGCAGTCGCTTTGGTCGCCCGGACTAGTGGACGGACAGGCCTGCTTGCTTCAGCAGTTCCGCGAGAGGCTTCAGGTCATTTTCAGCCAGAGGCTTGAAAGGTGCGCGAACGGGGCCGGCAGGTCGACCAACAAGGTTCATGCCGGCCTTGATTCCGGCGGCGTAGTTGAAGTTGTCGATGTAATCCACAATTGGCCATAGCTTGGCCCAGATAGCCCTGCCTTCATCGAGATCTTTGCGGACAGCGATGGCGTTCCACAGGTCCACGGCGAGCTCGGGGAAGATGTTGATGGCGCCCCACACTGAACCCTTGGCTCCGCTCGCGATGCCAACGAAGGTCAGCGTGTCCCAGCCATTGAACGTAGTGATGCGGTCGGAATGCTTGACGAGGAGTTCAGTCAGGGCATCGGCGTTGCCGGATGTGTCCTTGATGTACTCCACACCGGGAACCTCGGAAAGGTCAGCCAGCTCCTGGGCGGTGAGGGTGAGCCCGCTGGCTGAAGGGATGTTGTAGTACATGATGGGCAAGCCGCTGACATCATGAACTTCCTTCAGGAGCGTGCGAAGCTCGTCAACATTTACCGAATCGTAGAACGGGGGGACGATCATTACACCGGCAGCGCCCACTTCAGCTGCATGCTTGCTGTACTGGAGTGTTTCCTGGGTCGTGAGCGCTCCGGTTCCGGCGATGACCGGAACCCGGCCGTCGGCGGCCTTGACGCAGGCTTCAACGACGGCCAGACGCTCATCGAAGGTCAGGGCTGTAAATTCGCCTGTGCTTCCGTTGGGGACGAGGCCGTGGATGCCGGCTTCGATGAGGTTGTTGATGTGGGTTGTCAGTGCCGGGTAGTCGATTTCGGATGCGTCCGGGGTGAAGGGCGTTACGAGTGCAACGAGCATTCCTCGGAGTTCAGTTGCGGTGGTCATGTGTGTGTTCTCCCTTTGTTGAACTGTTTGTTTAGGTGATTTTTGGCTTGTGTGGTTTTGTGGCTCATCCGAATCGCACGGCGTCCACGAAGGACTTCAGTTCCGCGTTGCCGCATTCTTCGAATGCCTCGTGGGGTGTGGCGTTGACCTTGATGACTCCTTCGGAGAAGAAAACGACGCGGTCCGCTGCCTTGGCAGCGAAGGCCATGTCGTGCGTAACAAGACAGATGGCAAGGCCTTCTTCGTTCTTCAGCCGGGTGAGGACCCCAAGGACCTCTGCCGCCACGGGTGGGTCGAGCGCCGACGTGATTTCGTCGCAGAGAATCAGCCGCGGGCGCATCATGAGTGCCCGGGCGATCGCGACACGCTGACGCTGGCCACCTGACAGCTGACTCACGTTGGCCTTCATGAATTCCTGCATGCCGACTTCCTTGAGGGCAATGTCGGCACGGTCTGTGGCCTCGGACTTGGACATGTTGAGCACCTTGCGCGGGGCAAGGGTGAGGTTGTCGTAGACGTTCATGTGCGGCCAGAGCGTGTAGCTCTGGAAAACCATGCCAACCAGGGACGCCCCGGCATTCCATTCGTCGGTCCGCTGTCCCTTGCTGCGCACCAGCCGCCCGTCGAGGCACACGTCGCCGTCATCGGGTTCCGTGAGGCCGGCAATGACTCGAAGCAGAGTGGATTTGCCAGAACCGCTTCGGCCGATGATCGTTACAACCTCGCCGGAGTCCACATCAAAGTCGACGTTGTCGAGCACCTTGTTTTCGTGGAAGGTCTTGCGCAGTCCCCTGGCCGAGACAAGGTGATGCTGCCCGGCGGTCTGGGCCTCGCACATACTGGCCATGGATTGGTGGCCTGCAGTGGCAGTCATCAGCGGACTCCTTCGGGGACGATCGGATTAGAGGGTGACGCAGTACCTGACTTGAAGGGCTTTGGTTTGGGTGGCTGCAGGCTTCGCCGCTCCAGATGGCTGGTTATCAGCGAAACGGGGAAAGCGATCACAAAGTAGATGATGGCTGCAGTGGTAAACACTTCAAGCGCCTTGTAGGACTGAGTGGCGATGACGTTGGACCGGAACATCAGATCAGCTACGGCGATGGTTGAAACAAGGGCCGTATCTTTGAACATCGAGATGTTCAGGGACAGGATCACCGGTGTCTGCTGACGCAGGGCCTGGGGAACAATGATGTAGCGGAGTTGCTGCACACGGCTCAGGCGGAGCATTTGGGCGGCTTCGACCTGCTCCACGGGTACGGATTGGAATCCGCTGCGGTAGGCCTCGGCCATGAAGGCGGTCAGGTTTGCTGTCAGTGCGATCAGAGCTGACCAGTAACCGGGGATGGTTATGCCTGTCAGCGCCGGGAGTGCATAGAAGATCCAGAAAAGCTGGACGAGCATGGGGGTGCAGCGGAAGATCTCGATGTAGCCCTGGGCTACCCATCTGACGATTTCGATCTTCGCCATGCGTGCCAGTGCGAGCGGGATTGCCAGGATCATCGACAGGACGATGGTGAGAACCGCCAGCTGGATTGTCGTGGCCAGGCCTCCCAAGAGGTCCGGCAGCGATCCCCACACAAGCCCCCAGTCGAAGTTGTAATTGTTCACGGTTTTCTCCGTTACTTCCTGAGGCTGCCGAGCTTGTCAACGGTCAGGTAGCCGACTTCCTCGTAGGCCCGGTCCAGGTCGCCGCTGAGCTGGGCGTTGAAGATTGCGAGATTGACCAGGTCCAGGGAACGGGGGTCGATGTTGGCCGGGAGGCCGTAGGCCGCGGCGCCTTGGTAGATCGAGTGTTCCGGAACGATGATCTTGAACGCCTTGTCCTTCTGGGCCTGAGACTGGGCTGTGCCGAGGTCAGCGAACACTGCGGAGACCCGGCCGGCCTGCAGTGACTGGAAGGCATTGGTCCAGTCGGGAACCTCCAGGACTTCGGCGCCGGCTTTCTTGGCGGCTGCCCCTTCTGCGGTTCCTGCCGGGCTGGCCACTGGCTGCTTCTTTGCAAGAACGTCCTCGGCCGTCTTGAACGGCGAGTTCGCCGCTACCAGGAAGACTGCGGGGTATTGGTAGACGGGTTCGCTGAACTGGATGGCGACAGCCCGCTGAAGGGTCGAATTCAGGTTCGCTGCGACGTCGTAACGGTTCGCTTGGAGACCGGAGACGATGTTGCCCCATGAGGCGGGCACGGTGGTCAGCTTTACTCCGAGTTCGTCGGCGAGGCGCTGCAACGGGATCAGGTTCGGGCCGCCAAGCTTGCCGTCCTTCTCCACGGTCATCGGCGGCGACGTTGCAACACCAACGCGCAGCTCCCCGTTCTTCTTGATGGTGTCAATCCAGGCGCCCTGGGCGCTTCCGCTGGCCGAGGCACTCTGTCCCCGCATACCGGCGCCAAAATAGCCGCTGAGCAGGGCGAGAATCACCAGGCCAATTGCAGCGAGGGAATATTTGGTGGGTTTGGTCATTGCCATTCTTCCTCCAACATCAGGTCGCTCGATGAGAATCATGAGCAGTGGAGTCCCTGATTGCTGATTGTCGTTTGTTTGACAAAAAGCGTCTGTGGACTCAAAGTTAGGACTGGGCCGAAGCAATGTCAATGGGTCGCACCAAAAAACATTTACCGGTTACTTGCCTCCCCCTGACGGTGGAAAGCCCCCACCCCTGCGCCGCGCTGCGCCGCCCGCAGCGCTTGAGAAAGGAGCCTACGCATGTCCCATATCGACCATGGCGGCCCGCAGTTCACCAGCGTTCGTCGCATGCGGGGAACTTCGAAGGATGCTCTTGCAACCACGGAGATGTCCTCGCCGGCACTGACCCATAAAGGGAGTGGCTCACTGCAGCCGTCAGCCTTTCAGCTGGGCGGTGGTCCCCGATGAAGGTTCTTCTCATTGGAGATAAGGGAACAATCGGTTCGGCTGTAAAGGCGACGCTTCGAGGACGTGGCCATGAGGTGGTTGGCGCGAGCCGAAAGGACCCTAGTCACCCGGTGGACATCACCGATGCCGATTCCATTGAGCGGCTGTTCCAAGATGTGGGCGCCGTGGATGCTGTCGCCTGCGCCGGCGGGCATGTTAAGTATGGAACGCTCAGTTCCCTTTCCTATGGCGACTACCGGTCGAGCCTGGGTGACAAGGCCTTAGGGCAGATCGAGTTGGTCCGAAGGGGTTTGCAGTATGTGACCGGAAGAGGCTCCTTCACACTCATCACCGGAGTCCTTGCCACCTACCCCGTGGTGACGGCGTCTGCTGCTGCAGCGGCCAACGGTGCGGTGGAGGCCTTTGTGCGTGCCGCCGCTCTCGAGGTGCCTCCGTTGCGGATAAATGCTGTCAGCCCGACGTTGCTTGCGGAGTCCGTTGGCAAGGCAGGCCATATGTTTCCGGGTGTCGAGCCCGTAACAGCCAAGCGGGTAGCCAACGCGTACGTACGGTCCATTGAAGGGGCAGAGACCGGTATGATTTATCGGCTGTTTGACGGGACTTCATAGAAGGCTCTGTACATCCTCACGACCCGGTCCTCAGTGGTGTTATGCGGCCGGATCCGGTCCACAGTAAGCCAGGGCGTGACGCCCGAAACCCGTCGGGAGCGGCGCGAGATAGCAATGAAATGACGAAACGTTCCTCCTTCCTGTTGTTGCCGATGAGTAGGCCGATAATGTCCAGAATTCCCGGCAGCTGGATCCTGCTCGTCTGCATCGGCCTGCTGGCACTGAACCTGCGCGGCCCGTTCGTTGCTGTGGCGCCCGTGGTGGGACCGATGCAACAGGAGCTGTCCTTCTCGCCGGTGCTGCTGGGCTTGCTCACCAGCATCCCTGTGCTGTGCTTCTCGCTGGCTTCGCCGCTTGCGGCACTGGCAGCCCGGAGGTTAGGGGCCGAGTTCGCGGTAACCCTCACCATCCTCGGGGTGCTTGCGGGGGTCCTGGTGCGGTCGGCCGGCGGACCGGCCCTGGTGGTTTTGGGGACGGTGGTCATCGGAGTGGCCATCACGGTAGGAAATATCGCCGTGCCGCTGATCATCCGCCGGGACTTTTCCCCGCTGCGGCAGGGCACGGCCATGGGCATCTATACCGCCGCGCTGAACATCGGCTCGTTCCTGGCCTCAGTCACCATGGCGCCGTTGGCCGATTGGGCAGGATGGCGGGCAGCCCTGGCTTCGATTGCCGTCCTGGCCGTGGCCGCCATTGTGGCCTGGACTCTTGCGGTGGGTCCCCGCCACGCTTTCACGGTATGTGCCGAGGAACCCGGCGGCGCCAAACTCACCCCGGTGGCGGGTTCTGGCTGGATCATCTTTGGTCTGACGGCAGGATTCGGCGGCCAGGCCTTCTCGTACTATGGCGTGACCGCCTGGCTGCCCACCTACCTGCACGATGAGCTCGGCATGTCAGCCGCGGAGGCGGGTGCGGGCTCGTCCATCTTCCAGATCCTGGCAATCGTGGGCGGTCTTGGTGTGCCGTTCGCAGCCAAATACAGAAGTACGACGACAGTGGCTGTCACCCTGGGCCTGTTGTGGACGGCCGTTCCGGCCGGGCTGCTGCTGTTGCCGCAGCTGTGGTGGCTGTGGTCGGTGTTCGGAGGCATTGCCCAGGGCGGCGGCATCACAATCATCTTTATCGCGGTCATCAAGCTCGCCCAGAACCAGGCCTCAGCCGGGCGGGTGTCCGCGACCGTGCAGGGCCTGGGATATTGCCTCGCCGCGGCTGCCCCGCCGCTGGTGGGGTTCGTCCATGACGTGTCAGGATCGTGGAGGCCCGCGCTGCTGGTCATCCTCGCCGCAGTGCTGACCTTTTTCGTCAGCACTACCCTCTCTGTCAGGAAGGTGTCGCGGGGCCGGTGAGGCAAGTGCCGCCGTACCCTTCCGCGCAACTTGGCCCTCGCAAGTCCGGGCCGGCTCACCTGCGCCCGCAGGCTCGGGCAGAAACCCTCGCCAGAGCGGACGATGTCCGGGTCTCCCGCTTCTCGGTTAGCTGGGCTGCTCATTGAAGGTCCCGGCGGGTACGGAACGCACGGAGCGTTCCAATGGGACTGCCAGTCAGGGTGCGAGGGGGCTGGAACGTCTGCAGGCCCCCTTTCTGGATCCGGGCAGTGACGGGTTCAGGCATAGCGTAGGGCTCCTCCGCCTTGGAAGATCATTCCAAGGGGAGGAGCCCTGAACCATAGGCTTATCACCTAGCGGGTTCAGCTGTCGGCTGCAGTCAGTACGGGGTCGCCTGCGATGCCGAGCCAGGTGTCGCCCAGGGTGAATCCCTGGGGGAACGGATCGGACGGGTCCATGCCCATTTGGTAGACGCCGGTGATCCATGCGGTTCCGGCTACGGTCGGGATCACTGCGTTGTAGTCGCCCACCCTTGCCGTCTTGACAATCGAGCTGCTGAACTTGCTGCCGATGATGGATTCATGGGTGAACTCCTCCCCGGGCTTGATCAGGCCTTTGGCATGCAGGACTGCCAGGCGGGCGGACGTTCCGGTCCCACATGGGGAGCGGTCTGTCCGGCCCGGGGAGCAGATGACTGCGTTGCGTGAGGTGAGGGTGGCGCCGTTCCTTTCGAGGGGGCCGGTGAACTGTGTCTGGGTGATGCCGGGGATGGCGGGGTTTTCGGGGTGCACGACGGGGAGCTGCTCGGCGGCTGCACGCTTGATCTTCATTCCGAGTGTGCAAAGATCACGTGCTTCCGCAGGATCCAGTTTGAAGCCCAGGGAGTGGGCGTCCACGAGGGCGTAGGTCATTCCGCCGTAGGCGACGTCGATGCTGATTTCGCCGATTCCTTCCACCGTGATCTTTTGGTCGAGGTGGTAGGCGAAGGCCGGCTGGTTGATGAACCGGACCTCTTCGACTTTTCCATCTTTACAGCGGCACTCGACACTGATGAGCCCGGCGGGCGACTCGAGGACCAGCCGGGTAACTGGTTCCTGCATCGGAATGATGCCTGTTTCCAGGAGTACGGTTGCTACGCACATGGTGTTCGATCCGGACATGGCCGGGTATTCGGTTGATTCGAGGATTACATATGCCATCTGCGCTTCGGGGTTGTTCGACGGCAGGATGATGTTGGCGTTGTGGTGGGCGGCGCCTCGGGGTTCAAAGAGGATCATTTTTCGCAGATCATCCATGTGGTCCTGGAGGTAGACCCGCTTGTCGAACGCGGTCTTGCCGGGAACGTCGATCACCCCGCCGGTGACGACCTGGCCGCTTTCTCCCCCGGCATGACAATCAACAACTGTGAGCGTTTTGTTCCAGCGCATTTGGCACCGTCTTTCTCGTTGAGGGGTGACTGATGATGAGTCTTGTGGGCAGGTTGGGCTTTTTGAATCAGTTGGTGCTGCGTCCGGAGGAATTGTCGGCCAGTACTTGTTGCAGCGTCGACAGGAGCCGGGCTGCGTCGTCGTTGGAGAAGACCAGCGGGGGGACGGATTTTGAGTACGTTCGCGTTCACGCCCGTCGCGGAAATCAGTACCTTGCGTTCCCTGAGGCCATTGACGATGGCGGTGGCGGTGGGACCGTCGGGAGTTTTGGTGTCGCGGTTGCTGACAATCTCTGCACCCAGGTAGAGGCCGGATCCGCGCACATCACCGATGCACTCGAAACGTTCCGCCAGATCTTCCAGGCCCTCCCGGATGATGTTGCCCACGCGCAAGCTGTTGTCGACGAGGCCGTCATCCTGAATGACGTCCAGGGTTGCCTGCGCGGCGGCCATCGCCACGTTATTGCCGCCAAAAGTATTGAAATAGCGCATGTCGTAGCCGAACGTGCTGACCACGTTGTGGTCCACAGCGATGCCGGCCACCGGGTACCCGTTTCCCATGGGCTTGCCCAGGGTGATGATGTCAGGCTCGAATCCGTGGCGCTGGTAGCCCCACATTGCCTCGCCGGTGCGGCCGAAGCCGCACTGGACCTCGTCTGCGACGAAGAGGCCTCCGGCTTCGCGCACGACCTCGGCGGCCTTGGCCAGAAAGTTGGTGGGCTGTGAGTAGATTCCGTCGGAGGTGAAGAGCGAATCGACGACGAACGCTGCCAGGCCTTGGCCGTGCCTTTGGAGGTCCCTGATCTGTTCTCGGACATGTTCAACGAATGCCTCACCGAGTTCCTCGCTTGGGATGCGGTAGGAATCGGGAGTAGGAACCGTGCGGACCCATTCACCCAAGGGTGAGTATTCACCCAGGGAGGGAGAAAACCCTGCCGTCAGGTGGGAGTTTCCGTGATAGGCCTCTGAGGTGACGATGATGCCGCGGTTTCCCGTGTGGTGCTGGGCGATCCGGAGAGCCAGGTCATTGGCCTCGGACCCGGTGCAGGTGAACATCATGTGGCGCCCGTGCCCGCCCATGGTTCCGAGAAGGTTCTCGGCGTAGTTGAGGACTCCTTCAGACAGGTATCGGGTGTGCGTGCACAGCGTTTCCATTTGTTCTGCTACAGCAGCGTTGACCCTGGGGTTGGCATGGCCGACGGATACCACGTTGTTGTAAGCGTCCAGGTACTCGGTGCCGTGGGCATCCCACAGGCGGGCGCCCTTGCCCCTGCTGAAATGTACCGGCTCGTTATAGAAGAGGCGGTATGCCGGGCCGAGCAGTCGTTCCCGGCGCTCAACCAGTTCACGTGCATCCTCCGGCAGGTTCATGAGGCTTTCGGGACTGAACGAGTTGTTCATCTTGCCGCGTGGGCGGGTTGGTGACGTTGTCATGCTGGTCCTTACTGATGGTCGGTTAGGCGTTTCCCATAAGTGTTTGCGATACCTGTTCGGGCGATCTCGCCAGGAACCATTTGAGCTGGTTCCAGCCCTGCTCGGTGTTTCGCAGAATGTAGGTGGAGTTCCCCGGGAAGAGGGCGGCCCGGTGAAGGGTGATCAGGGCTCTGGACACCACCCGTCCCATGACGAGATGGGGAATGATGCTGAATTCCTCAGGCGTCAGGTCAGCGTGCCTGAGGTAGCCGCGCAGCAAGTCCCGGCCAGGGCCGAACAGGTCAAAAGCAGGCTCATCTGTTGCAAACCGCGGTAGCTGGTTTAAGAGGGCAGTGGAGACATCAACGGCGATGGCTGTATGCACGGCGTCGCCGAAGTCGATAATGCCCCGTACGAAGTCCGGGTGGCCGTGCTCAACAAAGATGTTCGATTTGCTGAAGTCATTGTGCAGGACCTGGCTGCGGAGGCCTTCCAGTCGCCCGGCGATGTCCGCGAACCGGCCAAGTCCTTCTTCCAGCAGCTCCCTCTGCCATGGAATGCGGACCTCATCCAAAAGGGGGTTCAGTGCGCCTGCATGCCGAACATCCCACACCAAGAGCCGGTGCTCGGCGGGGTGGCTGAAGGAAGCGGTTGCTCCTCGCAGTCGGGCAAGGACCTCTCCGACCTTTTCCCGCTCGACCGGGCTGGAGTCTGTGGAGTCCAGGGCAATCCCCGGGATCAGGCTCATGATGCGTGCACGGCGCAGCTGGCCAGCGTCGTCCAGGAAAGTTACAAGAGTTTCACCGTCCCACGATGGCAGTAACGCCGGCACCGGGACGGATCCTTCTGCGGCAACATGCTGGAGAAGGCTGACCTCGAAACCTATCTCGCTTTCATCCTCTGACGGGTTTGAGACCTTGACGACGAACTTGGACCCGGCTTCGTCTTCGAGAGCAAAAGTGTCGTCTTTCTCAGTGGCTAGCCGCCGGGCCTTCGTATGCAGTCCCCAGAGCTGTCGCACATGACGCACGGCCTCGTGCTCGTCCATTTTTATGTAGTCTGCTGCCAAACCGCCTGACTCAGTACTGAGTCCAAGCTGCTCAAGGGAGACATTTGCGGGCTGCATCAGGGCGCCTTTCTGCCGTCGGCGGTAGTGTCTTCCTGCTGGTTCGCCATCCAGTCGAGGAGCCGCTGCCCTTCGCTGGCGTTGTGAAGCCACGCGTGGTGTGCCGCCTCGGCCGGGCTCCCTGTCATGAGCGACTCGTAGATCGGGGCATGCTGATCAAGGATGTCCTGAGGGCCGGTGGCCACGCTTGCGTTGCTTGTCCGGATATAAAGCCGCACTTGTTGGGCTACCAGGTCGTAGTGGCGCTTGAGTCGGGAGTGGCCCGTAGCATCGATGACAGCAACGTGGAACCTGAAATCGCTTTCGCTCATCCGCTCCACGTCCCCGCTTTCGCACGCATCCAGCAGATCCTGGTAGGCATCCGTTATTAGCTGCCTTGCATCGGGGTCGGACTGTTCCGCCACGATGCGCGCCGCCACGCTCTCAAGTCCGCCGCGCAGAGTCCAAAGCTCACGCACGTCGTCAGCCGTCAGCTCCGCCACGTGCCAGCCACTGTAAGGGGTCCTGACCACTAGCCCTTCATCGGCCAGCCGTGCGAGCCCGGTCCTCAGCGTCGCCCTGGCGACGCCGATGCTTTCGGCCAGTGCAACTTCGGTAAGCCGCGTTCCGGGAGCCAGGGCACCGGAAAGTATGAACTCGCGCAGTGAGTTGAGCGTCTGGCCTTCTACCGATTGCTGGGCGACAGGCTTGATCAACATCTTCGTCATTAGGGGGTAGCCCTTTCTGCTTATGTCCCCCTACAATATCGGCATTGCTAATTGTCGTCAATCAGCAATAATCATTCGAGGGAGTGTCGTTCAACCTCCCGGATTCCAAGGAAAGAAGCGCACACATGGGCAAGCACCTCACGCACTGGATCGGCGGACGTCTCTGGCGGGGTCCCTCTGAACGGCAGGGGCATGTAACTGATCCTTCTACCGGCCAAGTAACGGGAAAGGTGGATTTCGCATCGGCTGCAGAAGTGGACGTTGCCGTGGACTCGGCCGTTGCTGCGTTCAAGCAGTGGCGGGACGTTTCCATCTCCCGGAGAGTAAGAGTACTTTTTGCCTTCCGCGAGCTTCTCGAAGCCCACCGCGATGACCTGGCGGCGATGATCGTGTCCGAGCATGGAAAGGTGCACTCTGATGCGCTCGGCGAGGTTGCACGTGGGATTGAGGTCGTCGAATACGCGTGCGGTATCCCGCAGGCCCTAAAGGGCGGCTACAACAACCAGGTTTCCACCGGTATCGACGTCTACTCGATTCGGCAGCCCCTTGGCCCTGTCGCGATCATCTCACCATTCAACTTCCCCGCAATGGTTCCGCTGTGGTTCTTCCCCATAGCCATTGCGACCGGAAATACCGTTGTACTCAAGCCCAGCGAAAAGGACCCTTCCGCAGCCCTCTTCATGGCTGAACTTTGGAAGAAAGCCGGGCTTCCGGACGGCGTTTTCAACGTCGTTCAGGGCGATAAGGTTGCGGTCGACAGGCTCCTCGAACATCCCGACATCAAGTCAGTCTCCTTCGTTGGCTCCACTCCCATCGCCCAGTACGTCTACGAAACGGGGACCAGGCACGGAAAGCGCGTCCAGGCACTTGGTGGTGCGAAGAACCACATGCTCGTCCTGCCAGACGCCGACCTTGACCTTGCAGCGGACGCTGCCATCAATGCTGGCTTCGGATCGGCCGGTGAGCGGTGCATGGCAATCTCCGCCCTGGTGGCCGTTGAACCGGTAGGTGACGAACTCAGTAAGAAGATCCAGCAGCGGATGGCCGATATTTCCGTCGGGCCTGGAAACTCCGCTACTTCCGATATGGGGCCCCTGGTCACGAGTGCACACCGCGACAAGGTCACCTCCTATATTCCGGCAGGTGTTGCAGCCGGGGCAGATTTGGCGGTGGACGGCCGTGAGCATCCGGTTGCTCAGCAAACGCCGGACGGCCAGAGCACGGAAAACGGCTTTTGGCTGGGGCCCACGCTCTTTGACCGGGTTCGCCCGGGCATGCCGGTTTATGACGACGAAGTCTTTGGTCCCATCCTGTCCATCGTCCGGGTCGAGACGTATGAAGAGGGCCTGGACCTGATCAACTCAAACCCCTACGGTAACGGCACGGCGATCTTCACCAATGACGGTGGTGCTGCGCGCCGCTTCCAGCAGGAGGTGGAGGTGGGCATGGTCGGCATCAATGTGCCCATTCCCGTGCCTGTGGCATATCACTCCTTCGGGGGATGGAAGGCATCGCTGTTCGGTGACACACACGCTTACGGCGAAGAAGGTGTCCGATTCTTCACGCGGGCCAAAGCGGTCACTCAGCGGTGGCTGGATCCCTCCCACGGGGGAATTAACCTGGGCTTCCCGACAAACAACTAGACATGTCAACGATGGGCGAGCACGCAATCACTGTTGTGGAGCCAGCAAAGCCACCGGCGGAATCTCGTACACCGACCCCCGTGCAAGTCAATGCCTCCGTTCTGATTGCGGCCATCCTTTGTGCTGCGTTCAACCTGAGGCCGGCTGCCGTTGCCTTGGGCGCGGAGCTGGGGGCGGTCAGGGTTTCGCTGCATCTATCGGGCCCTGCGGCCAGCTTCATGACCACGCTGCCATTGCTGTGCTTCGCCCTCGTTGGCCTGGCATCTCCCTGGGTCGCAAGAAGGTTTGGGTTACACAGGACGTTGCTTGCCAGCCTTTTCATCATGACGGCCGGCCAAGCGGCGCGTGCCCTGACGGATTCTGGCCTAGTTTTCGTCCTCGCCAGTGTCGGCGCGCTTGGCGGCGTAGCGGCCGCCAATGTTCTGCTGCCGACCTTGGTGAAGCACCATTTCCCGCATCGGCTAGGGCTGCTCAATGCGGCATACGGAGTTAGCCTGACGATTGGAGTCGCGGCTGCCGGCGTAGTGACGGCGCCGGTCGCCGCACTCTTCACGGTCGATCAAGGTTGGCGTTTTGGGCTGGGGATATGGGGACTAACAGCCGGCCTGGCCGTCATTCCTTGGCTGATTGTCCACCGGGCGATCGCCAAGGACGCGGACTCCAGCATTAAGGGAGGTGGCCGGCAAGGGCCGGCCGCCGGGGTCAGGCAATTACTGCGAACACGGCTGGGCTGGATCATGGCCGTGTTCCTGGGACTGCAGTCAATTCATGCGTATGCAATTTTTGGATGGCTGCCGAGTGTGTTCGTGAGCGCGGGTCTGTCCGCTTTCGATGCCGGGTTGTTGCTGGGTCTGACAACCATTGTCGGTATTCCCTTGGCTTTCCTTTTTCCTGCTCTGGCGGCACGTAGACGACGTCCAGTGGGACTCATGATCGTCACGGGTTCTGGCATGATTGCTGGCTATCTCGGCCTGTTGCTCGTTCCTGAAACGTTGCCCTGGCTCTGGGCCGTGCTCCTCTCTCTGAGCACAGTGAACTTTCCAGTGATTACGACACTGATTGCCCTCCGCTGCCGAACAACGCACGGAGTGTCCATCCTCTCCGGCTTCGCCCAGGGCGCGGGCTACCTCCTGGCCGCCCCGGGGCCCTTCATGGTCGGTGTTTTGCATGATGTGTCAGGCGGCTGGGAGGCGCCGCTCATCTTCCTCATCCTCTTAGTCCTGCCCATGACGGTAATGGCAGTGATCGCTACGGCCCCCCGCACCATCGAAGATGAGTTAGACAGGTGCTTGCAGTGCGAAGGAAAGCTCGAGACGGGCAAGGACGCGGGTTTCGGTGACGGGAGAATCTTCGCGCGCAGGTCCAGCCGTCGACGGCAGCTCGATGAACCGAGAACCACCTGGGCCAGCCACAACCAACTGTTCTGCCAAATTGCTGGTGAAAAACGCGCGCCTACCAGTCGCGATGAGTCTTCATCTGATGATTCTCATTGAAAGTCGACTGCTTGAAGCAGGCTACATGAGTGTGCCCGACCCATTTCGATCAGTCCGCACCGAGGCCTGGCTGCCACTTCCTTCTATCTTCTGCCTTTCTGAGTCGACGTGCTGTTCGGCCAATCACCAACAGAAGCTTCCTCTGGTGCCCGGGAAGGGACCGGCGTAGCGTCGGGAGGAAAGGGCGGTGGGGTGGCTAGCGCTTGGGTCCGCAATTTGGCCAAGTGCGTTGGTCAGAATTGTGGAGGAGCCGGGTATGGCTGGATGGAATGCTGATACCGCGGCTGGCTCGATTGGAGCTGGGGCTGTCACGTTGGTGGAGGGGTCATCATTCTGCATCTCCTTGCAGAACGGGGATATCCGGCCAGAACATCCCCATGGGGTCTTCGTACACGACACCCGCATCCTCTCAGGGTGGAGTCTCACGATTAACGGTCAGGCGCTTGAGGCGCTGGCGGCCCAGACGAAGGAGCCGTACCGGGCACTTTTTGCTGGGCGACTATCGCGGATGGACGGGTATGCGGACAGCCCACGGATCGTAGAGCGGCTGCGCGAAGTTGGCACAGGCATCCAGGAACAAATCACTGTCCGCAATTACTCCCCTAACACTGTCGACTGCGTGATTGCCGTGAAAGTCGAGGCAGATTTCGCGGACCTCTTCGAAGTGAAAGAAGCACGAATCCAGCGACGTTGGGACGAAACCCGCCATGTCGACAGCGATTCACTCACCATCTGGGCCCGCTGGCGGAACGTCCGGAAGGGGGTTACCGTCCAAGCCCTCGGAGCGGAGATTAGGCCAGACGCCCTCGTCTACCGTTTCGCCGTCCAGCCGCACGGTCACTGGAGCGCCGCCCTGACTGTGGTCCCAAGCACCGAGGGAGCCAACCCGGACGGCTCGTTCGTCCATCCTGCCGGAGACGGATTGTCCCCCATGGACCGACGCCGGCGGGAATGGGTGGCCAAAATTCCGGTGTTGCGTATGGGAAACCGGTCCATCGAACGGACCCTGCGCCGCAGCTACGACGACCTTGGGGCACTTCGTATCGAGGATCCAAACCACCCCGACCGCGTGGTGGTTGCCGCGGGCGCACCTTGGTTCATGACTCTGTTCGGCCGAGACTCGCTGCTGGCCTCCGAAATGGCACTTCCCGTGGACCCCTCCTTGGCGTTGGGCACCCTGCAAACGCTGGCGGACCGTCAGGGAAGCGTGGTGGATCCGATGAGCGAGGAGGAACCGGGCAAGATCCTGCATGAGGTAAGGCTCGATGTCACCACCGGGTTGTCCCTAGGCGGCAAGTCAACGTACTACGGAAGCGTCGATGCGTCCCCTCTGTTCGTGCTGGTGCTCGCATCGGTCAGCCGGTGGGGATTCGCTAAGGAGACCATCGCTGCGCTGCTGCCTCATGCGGACCGCGCACTGGAGTGGATCCGGGATTACGGCGACAAGGACGGCGACGGCTTCGTAGAGTACCAGCGTCTCAATCCTCAGGGGCTCATCAACCAAGGCTGGAAGGACTCCTGGGACGCGATCAACTTTGCCGACGGAACCCTGGCCGAGCCGCCCATAGCGCTCTGTGAGGTACAAGCGTATGTCTATCACGCTTACATGGCTCGGGCATGGATGGCATACGATGCCGGTGACGCGCTTTTAGCAGAGGAACTCGCTGACCAGGCGGGGCAGTTGAAAAAACAGTTCAACGAGCAGTTCTGGATCCCCGAACGGGGATACTACGCTGTCGCCCTAGATGGAAGGAAGCGGCAAGTCGACGCATGCGCCTCGAATATGGGCCACTGCCTATGGACCGGGCTTGTGGACGAGGACAAGGCACCGCAGGTGGCCGAACGCTTGATGTCGCCGGAGATGTTTAGCGGCTGGGGGGTGCGCACCTTGGCCAGCAACATGGGTGCCTACAACCCGGCGAGCTACCACAACGGTTCCGTCTGGCCCCATGACAACGCGATCATCATGGCGGGACTGTTGCGCTACGGCTTCGTGCCCGAAGCGCAGAGGATCTCCACCGCTCTGCTAGAGGCCGCCGAATATTCTGACGGCCGCCTGCCGGAACTTTTCTGCGGGTTTAGCCGGAATCAATTCCCCGAGCCCGTCCCGTATCCGACTGCCTGCTCGCCTCAAGCGTGGGCAGCGACCACACCCATCCACTTGGTGACGAGCCTGATGCGCTATGACACCCATGTTTCCCGCGGTGGCATTTGGATGGATCCCGTACTCCCGGAGTCCTACGGAGACCTGCACATCACCAACGCACCTCTGGCCGATGGCAGGATCACCATCGATATTGCCAATTCCGTCCCCTCCGTCCAAGGACTGCCTCAAAGGATACAACTGCAAAAGGGGCACCGGCCATGGATGGCCGAACTTGTGGAGCAAGCGCGCCAGCACCGAAAAGCGTAGACGGGACATCGAGGGATCCTCAGCGTTTTCATTCCATGGCGGTTCTGCAAGCAGAAGGGGCTTTGGTGATGAGACGCGTATGTGTGGTCGGCGTGGTCGCGCCATCACAAGGAAATCCCTGTGGCGTCGGTCAGACGAAGCTGGTCCCACGACTTCCGCGGCAATTAGTCAGCGGACACTGATAGGTTGAACTACACCCCAACCTGACGTCAGGTTAGTGGCCAAGATTCGTCAGAATAGAGTTTGATTCTTCCTTCTTTGACAATGGCCTGAGAAACTCTAAGACCCCAACCTGACACCCCCTTGCAGACTGTGGTGTGACACATACCGTCGCTACGACTCACATACTTGGCTCAGTCGGGACGCAACGCGCCCTGCCTGTGGGGCATTGATGTTAAAATTTCGCCAACGAGCAGGGCGGAGAGTGCGACGCACTCTCCGCCCTGCTTTATCTGATTACCTGGTCGATGGCCTTAACTGCCTCCGCACCAATCGTCATGCGTGGTGTAGCCGATGCGAATGATCTTGCCATCCGCCTTTTCGATCTCCAGACAGCCATTCGCTGCCTGAGCGAGTTGTGCTTGGAAAGCGACCTCATGAAGGTCCGTCTTCGAAGCAAGATCGCAACCTAGGCCGGCAGCTATTCCAGCGAGCCAGTGGAATCGCCCCGTCAGAGCACCACAGAAAATACCGGACAGTGCATCTGTCGTTTCCAGGATCGGCGGAAGGTCCTCAGCCCAGACTCTCGTGCTTGTCCGGTTGTAGTAGGTCGTGCAGGTGTACTCCCCACAGTTTGTAGCGTCCCTTGGGTCACTTCCAGCAAGCTGGTCGGCTATGGTCGTCGATGCCGAGGCCGAAGCAACAGGAGCTCCAGCCATCGCCAATACGGCTGTTGTTGCTCCCACTGAAACTGCCACTGCCGCTATTTTTCCTAGCTTCATGTATGTCATTCCCTTCTTTCTGGGGCGAGCGTGCATCGGTCCTCTCAAGCTTCCGATGTCGACGGCTCTACACTTGAAATGGAGACAAAACGAAGACAATGTGAAGACGGAGGAAGCTGTGCGCGAATCACGAGACGGTCCCTTGGCTTCATCCGCCACGGAACTTGGCCAGGCAATGCGGAAGATGAGGAAAAGTCGAGGATGGACCCTCCGAGACATGGAAGCCCTCCAAGAACATGCGTGCACGCATATTGCGTCGAAATCTCTTCTTTCCAAATTCGAAACTGGCAAGAAACTCCCCGATGAAGCTACGAGCGAGAAGCTGGACCAGCTATACGGCGGGGAGTCCTGGATCCATATGTCAGTAGTGGCACTACGGCAGCGCACATGGTCGCCTTGGGATGCCGATTGGCCCGCGACTGAACACTTCCACTCCTGGGCGGAGGAGTACCGAGGACCTGTCTGGATAAGGGTGAAGCCCACACCTCAGGACGCTGGTACCGAATATTCAATACAGCTGTCCTGGGGACCCCACAGGTGGACCAGGAAGGTTGCGTGCCCGGTAGAAGGCTTGTACTTGATCACAGGCAAAGGTGATGGTGAAGTACCCATCAGGGTCGTCACGTCGCCGCGCTCATTCTGCCAATTCGGCACGGGTGAAATAGACGGAGACGGGACCGTTATGGACATCAAAGAGGAGTGGAGCTAACCCAAAGCCCCTCTGATGTTCGCCTCGTCAAGAGGTAGCGACTCGAATACAAAATCTTCACTGATCTGATCACGCCGGGTCAGAGGTCCGGCGCCTGGCGCCCGCTCGACTGATGCTGAGTGGACATGCGTGCTCGCCAATCAGCTTCGCCGCGAGCTGCTCCGTCTCATAACTAAGGATGAACTCGCCGACGATTCAACCAGAAGGATATGCGACGCAGTTATAAGAATCCCGTCTGTGGTTCAACTTGCCCATCGCCGCGAGGTTGGACCAGTGCCGTAAAAGGCTGTCGCCTGCTCCGTGCGACGTCTCGTATCTCAAGGGTTACGAGACCGGACGAGCCTAGAAGTTGTGGCACCCTTCAAGGGGGCAAACCCCATCCGGGTATCGGCCTTTATCTAAGCAAGCCTCCCCGACTGGAAGGATGGGAATGTCACGGGACCGCATTAGGGACCCCACGAATTATCGAGAGCAGGCCCCAAGTGTCGGACAGCGACAATCCCGACAGCTTCGCTGATCAGCGAATGCCCCCATCTCCGGCAGAGACTCCCGGACCGGACACCGGCATCGCTTCCGGCGAAAGCGATGAAGAGGTTCAGCAGTCATTCAAGTCCGTGGGCCACGGACGACGTTGGTACGACCCGGCCTACAATCTCCTGCGGTTCTTTCAGTACTCATGGCTTGGGAAGAGACTGCCGGCCAGCTGGCGGCGGCGCTTCTATTACATGAGCAACTATCTGGTCCAACTCAACGAAGTTAAGCGCATGATCGCCGTAGGAGGGCGCGCATGGGATGAGCCGCTCAATTTGCCGGACGAGGAACACGTATCCATCCCAGGCATTTGGGTTGTCGATTATTTTCCACCCAGCTTGATTGATGAGTTGGACAGGGCCATCAGGGCCAACCGGTGGGACAGCCGCCCTCATTTGGGTATGGGCCAATCCAGCGCAGAAGCTCTCAAGGACTCCAGACAAGGTTCGGTGTTAACGCCAACCGAAAATAGGGCCAGTTTTGCCAACTGAAAACAGGGCCACGGGTTGCTGTTCTATTGTGCCTTGAGCTGGGTTCTTGTCTTGTTCCGGAGCCGGTAGCTGCTACCGGTGAGGTTCAGGACTTCTGCGTGGTGAACGATCCGGTCGATCATCGCCGAGGCCACTGTCGCGTCGCTGAAGACCTCACCCCACCTACTGAAGGCGAGGTTGCTGGTAAGCACCAGGGAGGCGTGTTCATAGCGGGATGAGACCAGCTGGAAGAACAGGTTGGCCGAGTCTTGGTCGAAAGGGATGTAACCGACTTCGTCAACGATGAGCAGCTTGTAACGGCGCAACTTGGCCAGTTCCTGGGGTAGCCGTCCGCGGTCGTGGGCTTCGGCCAGTCTCGATACCCACCCGGTCGCTGTGTCGAACAGGACGCGATGCCCGGCGCGTGCGGCCCGGATTCCGATCCCGACGGCCAGATGGGTTTTCCCGGTGCCGGGCGGGCCGAGTAGGACTACGTTCTTTGCTTCTTCCAGAAAGACCCCAGTGCCCAGATGAGCGACGAGGTTCCGGTCCGCGGCAGGCTGGTGGTCGAAGTTGAACTCTTCCAGCAATTTGTGTCCGGGGAACCTCGCGGCCCTGATCCGCAGGGCGGCCCCGGAGGCTTCGCGTTCGGCGACCTCGCGGGAGAGGACGGCGGCGAGGTATTCCTCGTGTGACCAGCCTGCTTCCCGTGCCCGGTCGCCGAGGGATCGGTAGCCGTCGGCGATTCGTGGGGCGCGCAGTGCACGGGCGTAGTAGTCGATGTCCTTCACCGCCCCGTTCACCGTCCTGCCCCGGAGAGCTCGCGGGCGTCGTCGGGGATGGCGACGCCAAAAAGTTCGTCATAGATCGACAGGTCCCGTTCCTCCACCACCGTGGACCGTCCGGCCTTGACGCTGCGGTGGATCCGTCGGAGGTAGGCGGCCTTGTCCACGTGCCCGGGGTCAGTGAAGATCTGGTGTCTGGCCCACCGCCGCTCGTGGCTGGCAAGCAACCGGCCGTCGGCGCTCACCGTCACCTTTTCCAGGTCTGCTTCGACGTCCACGATCCGCCCGATCGCTCCCGGGTCCACGGAATAGTCGTTGGAGAAGACCCGCACGTAGTAGTCCCGTGGCAGCCGGACGCTGCTGCGGAAAGCGAACTCGGGCGCCACCGGCGTCAACGGGCGCATCGCTTCCCTGTCGCGGACCATGAGCTCGGCCGGGCGGCCGTGCCGGGTCCGGGAGTATCGGGCGTTCGCCCGCGGCAGCCAGTCCGCGAGCTGGTCGTTGAAATCCAGCGGGGACGCGAACGTCCGGCCGGGCATGAAGCCCTGGCGGAAGTAACGGTTCATCCGCTCCACGATGCCCTTGGATTCTGGATCCCGTGGCGGCAACTGCCGGATCTCGCAGCCCAGCACGCCGGCGAACGCCGCCGCCGGCTCGGTCAGCCGCCCCTGGCCGATCCCTGATTCGTTGTCCCAGACCAGCTGCTTGGGCACTGCACCGGCCTCCTGCAGCAGCGACCACATCCCGCCCAGCAGATCAAAGGTCGTGCGGGTCGGCAGCATCCTGGCCTGGATGTATCCGGAGAACGCGCTCGTCATCACCAACACCGGGGGCTTGCCCTCCTGCCCGTGACCCAGCGGCAACGGCTCATGGGGAAACCACAAATCGCACTGCATCGCCTGGCCCGGTTCATGGACCAGCCGGTCCACCGGATCCGCCGGCATATACTCGGGCCGGAGTCCACGGACCTTGTCCCGAAACAAGGACGCAGAGCCCGTCCAGCCGACGCGTTCGGCCAGTACCGAGGCCGGTATCGTCGGCGTCTGCACCAACAAGGCCCGCACCTGCGGCGCGTAAGCATCGAAGCTCGAACCAGTCGGCTTCCGCTCATACTTCGGCGGCCGCTCCGCCTCCAACGCTCGGTCCACCGTTCCCCGGGAAACCCCGAGCTGTTTAGCCAGCTCCCTCTTGGAGATTTTCTCCGTCGCGTATCGGTGGCGTATCTGCGCCCAAACATCCAATGTGATCACCTTCCATAATGGTCAGTGGCCTCATTTTCAGTTGGCGTATTTGGCCCTATTTTCGGCTGGCGTCAACAGTTCGGGACCGTCCTGGTGGAGGATTGCAGATATCTCCACGCGCGAAGCGGGATTTGGGTTCCCCGATGGATACCAGGAAAGGCTGCCAAAGGAGTTCAGAGCCATTGAACTAAAGGGCGTGCCGATCGGTGAGGGACTCACCGCGGTGGTCGCTTACTTCCACCTGAGCGAGTGGGGCTCTGCCTCGGTGGACGAAGTTTGGCATGCTGAGCACCGGCCAGCTCTGGCCAGAACTAAGGGCCGCTTAGTTGTCGCCGAGGGCGAGAAGTGGACGGCATTTCGGCAGACTCAGGCGGCCCGCGACAAGCTTCACGCCGCCGCTCGTGATTGGATGTCGCTGCATTGCCCGGGTGCGTTCGTGAAGTCGAAAGAGCATCAGCCGGCAATGGACCTCGTGCTGCTGGACCAGTTCGATCCGTCGTCAGGCGAAAGGTCAGACAGGCAAACGGATGATTGGATGCGAGCCTTAGGCTTGACAGAATCGCGGGTGACGTGGCGGACGTCAGGCGAACTTCCGGGTCTTCTGCTTGAGCAGTCACGCCACGGGCTCACCCCGGGCATAGAGGAACGCACATGGGCGCTCTGGGGAAATCGGAACGCGTCCATTGCTCAGGGCGTGGATCTCCGTGGCTATGGCACGGATCCAATCTTCGCACTTGCCAATTATGTCGACGGGCGAATGGGCGATTTCGTTGTTCGCCTAGGTCTGTCCGACCTCCTGGAACTGCTTAGGGCAGAAAGTGCCATGATGCGGGATAGCGCTCGATCCCATCACGGCAAATTTGGACGTAGAGACTTAAAACGCCTGCGCCAACGGTTCCTTACCGCAAGCCTTGATTTCTCAAGCATCGAACGCGACCTCAAGCAGTACAACAACCGCCGGTGGCGCGATCGGGAGGCGTGGTTCGTTCTCGACTACACACCTTGGCTCCGCAAACAGGACGCGGAGGCAGGCAGGAAACCCTTCAAACCTATTCAGGTCAATAAAGAACTCAGAAAGCAGCAGAACAAGGCGGCGAGGGACCTCGTGTCCTTCGACCGCAGCTACCGGGAAATACTCGCAACAGTCGCTTCGTTGGGGGCATCTATCGACGCGTACAAAGTTCAGCGGTATGCCATATGGATCGCAATCGGCTCAGCGATCCTTGCCTTGGTGACGCTGTGGATCTCTCTGCTAAGCCCAGGTGAAGCTGCGAAGGTCATTCACGAGTGGCGGACCTGGATCCAGTGGTGACTTCAACCCAAGTACCAAGGACTTCCCTCGCACGGGACTCACCGCGGCTGAGGAGGCGTGGAACTGGATACCCCGAGCCCAAGCGGTAGAAATAAATGTCGGTCCGGAGGCTGATTCGGTGCCTCAAACCCCTGTGCCTCGAATCCCTAGTGTTCCGAGACAGCCATGCCGAGCGTCCCCGAGCGATTCTTGCGACCGGCATTTCACATCCCCTGGGAACGTCCGCAAAGATCGTATCGGTACCCTCCGACACGAAAGGGCAAAGATGACCCCGAACAACAGCAATAAGAACTCTGAATCTTTCTCAGTACAGCAAAGTACCAATTTGTGGTCTGAGATGCGTTCATGCGGTGGGACGGACTGAGCGTGGACCCCAAGTACCTTGAAGCTCTCTTCGCCAAGTACCCCGAGCGATTGACGCCTCAGCACCTCGAAGAAATCTTCGGGCTCTCCCGGAACACCGTGTACCGCTGGCTCCAAACCGGAGTGATTCCTGCTTACCAAGTCGAGAAGACATGGTTGATCTCCAGAGATCAGGTCAAGGACTGGGTCTGGGAAAACCGGAACACACTCAGGAAGGGTGAAGCGCCGGAAGTAACTGAGGACCAACCCCAGAGCGAAGCTGCCGAGCAGTTGTGAGGGTGGCACATGCAGATATGCAGCAGTCTCACCGCGCGGGCGATTAACACCGGCTATGTGCGGTCCTGCTCTCCGTTCAACCGTCGGAACCTGCAGATACTCTTGACTGGTGCTGAATACAAATGACTTCGGAGAAGAGTACGAGTTGGAGTGGCCCCCGGCTCTTTTCAAAGAAGAAGCCGAGGCAATCGCCGCTGTGTCCGCAACGCAGTTCGATGAGTTTGCTGACCTTTTACTCACAGAAGCTTTCATTGAGAGCGCTCCGGTAGAGGAATTTCGCCAGAGAACGATGTGGCAAGGTTGGGGTACCTCGCCGGCTGTCGAGCCAACCGGCAAAGCGTTCTTTCTCGAGCTCGCTAGGAATGCGGATTCGCTTCCGAAGGTTGCGGCCGCCCGCCCTTACTGGATTCAGAAGAAGCCAGGAAGTATCGCGCCGCAGCGGGCACCGCGGTCCAGCTTCCGTGAAGACTGGCTGCGCGTGGTCGCGGACCTAATATCCGCCGGATACTTTGCACTAGCCGCCGAGGAGGCCTGTGTTGACGGCCTGTCGGAAGTCGATGTTGCCGAGAATCTTTCCCGTCAAGTGGAGCGCCGTACCGGCATCCCTGACCTTTGGCCATTTCCAAACGAAGCCAACGGCGGTAACGAGGATCTACTCTTAACTCTCGTCGAAGTTCTGCACGATTTGGCTGCGCGCCCTCGTAGACGCACATTTCATGAATTTGGACAGTGCGGCTGGCACCACCATGACCCAGCCAAGAAGGCAGGCAGGTCCCTATACAGATGGAAGGTCAATGACCTACTGCAGCGGCACAATTATGATCTGCGTCTGGCTGATGAAGGTGAAGACGTTGGACGCCTAGTCCGTCACCTTACTGACCCACGTGCAGAACTTATCGTTGAAGTGATCAAATCGGAAGATGGCCCCACCAAAGCGTCTACGGAGCACGCAATCGCCTTGTTCCGAAAGCGTGGAGCCACCCGAGAGGACAAGCGAAGTGCGTGTGCGGCACTCGCCCTGGTGCTCGAAGATCGCAGGCGGCTATTGAAGACCTCGCTCCTTAAGAAGGACGAGGGAATGCTCTTTCAGATTGCCAACGAGTTCGATGTAAGGCACCGGGACGGAAAGCAGTATTCAGATCTGGGAGATGAGTTTCAGGACTGGGTTTTCTGGATGTATCTAGCCACCGTTGAGCTAACAAACAGGCTTACGAGCAGAGGCAACTTGAGCTAATAGGTCGCCGCACACTGGCCGTTCGCCAGCCCTTGATAGCGCTCACGGGGTGTTGTATGCGGCTCGCCAACAGCGCCTCGGGAAGTCGGGTCCGCGGCTGCGGGGCTTGCCACTACTCCCTGTAAAATCGCCGGAAGCTACTACAACTACTTGGGGGAGAGTAAGTGACGGAATGGGTGTCGCCCGCATTGGCACAGGTAGAGCACGAGAAGCTCCTCGCTATTGAGGGTGGCATTCCTGGTTACATGAGGCCGCAGGTCGTTGCATGGTTGATGGTCCGGTCACGGCGAGCCGGAGGGTACATGGATGAAGATGTACCGAACTTCCTGTCCCTCGCCTTTAAGATCAGGTTTCCGACTTCCTTAGGGGAGTACCAGGGCTTCCTTACTCGGCTTACCGACGACCTTCTTGTATCCGTCGTCGACTGGTTTTTGTATCACGACGTGAATGGCTCCAGGCAGGGTGCCAAAGAGGTCGGGTTCATCCTCGACTTCGGACGCAGCGAATGGACTGCGACCGACATAGACGGTGCTGGCCCTCGGATCACGCGCAGGATCCCAACCGGAGTAGAAAGCTCCTACAGAGACATCATCAGCAAGACGGCAGCTGCTGGACAGCTGCTGGTTGAGGCATTCAACGCCGTGTACGGCGCCAATCCAAATTCGGACAGCGCCTATGGGCTAAGCGTTAAAGCTTGTGGAAACTCTTGCCTGCCCCAAATACTTGCCCACAAACACACGAGCTACTCTCGGTTCCGTCATCGCCCATCTCGGTCAGAAGAACGTGGCTCTCCCGCTGCTCGACGGCAACGTGCCGGACAGGGACCTCATTGTAAGCATGATGCGAAAACTGTGGGCCGGCGGGGAACGCCATGGCTCGGAGACCTACCAGCATGTAAGCAGTGACGGAGCCAAAACCGCTCTCGCATTAGCTTTCAGTCTCGTTTCGCTGCTGCATGAGAACGTCATCACCGTGTCGTGATCCACCCATTGCAGTTGTAATTGGCGGGCCTGGTTAATTCACGGCGATTGTCTAACCTATGCAAAGCCCAGAGCCGCCGAGAAGGTCAAAGCCGCCTGGAGCAGCTGCGCCAGCCGGCACGATGGCCTCTCCCCCAGCTGCTGGAGGTGAACGGAGGACCGGCAAGAAGGTGGGATGGTTGCCGGCCCTCCAGGACTATGGGCAGCCTCGCGGTGAGACCCTTCGTTTTAGGCGGGGAGGTCTTCGGTGACGTAGTCGGCCACGGACCATGCCCCGTTGGCCTTGGTCAGGACCAGGAAGATGTTCCGTTTCCGCTCATCGGCTTTCAGGTGTTTGCCGTCGGCGTCGCGCCAGGTCCAGGTAGCGGTGAAGTTCCGGTAGGCGATGTCTTCGGTGTCGGTTCCTTCGTCGCCGTCGATCGGCGCGCCCGGTCCGATGGTGGGTGCGGAGAAGGCTCCGAGCGGGCCGAGTTCCAGCCACAGGGCCTGGGAGGCGTTGCGCTGCGGTTCGACGGTGCGGGCCGCCAGCGCCGGGGTCATCAGCTGGCGGGCACGGACCGCGGCCGCCGTTTCGGTCCTGTCTGCCGCGACGTCCCAGCTGGTGATCAGTGTCGCGAACGCGGTAGCTACCTTGTCCGGATGTGCGCGGTCCACCTCGAGGAGCTGCTTCACCGTGGCGTCGAAAGCCGCCGGTTTCGGAGTCACCGTGACGGAGGGGGCCGGTGAGGGTTGTTCCGCGGTTCCGGCCTGCCCGCAGCCGGCCAGTGGCAGCGCCGCGGCCAGAACAACGCCGGCCAGTATTTTGGTGAGCCTCATAGAACGCCTTTGCCTTTCAGGATGGGTGTCGGATCAATCGGTTTCACTTCTCCGAGCTTGGTGTCAACTGCGCCCAGCCGCGGGTCCTTCGGTGCGCCTTTGTACATTTCGAAGTGCAGGTGCCTGCCGGTGACGTTCCCGGTGGCGCCTTCGGTCCCGAGCGGGGTGCCGGCGGAGACCGTGTCGCCTTCCTTCACGCGCAGGGATCCGGCTTCCATGTGGGAGTAGGTGGCGGTGAGTTTGCCGTCAAGGCTCACCCCGGCCACCCAGGTGCCGCTGCTGGCCTGCAGTTCGTGGGCGACGACGATCTTCATGTCCATCACGGCCACGACCGTCCCGGCCGTCCCGGGGGTGGCGAAGTCGATACCGTAGTGGAAGTTCCCGCCGATGTTCAGTGTCCCGGCTGGCGTGGGCCGCGGCCCGTACCCGGAGGTGAAGCTTGACCCGGGCAGCGGGTTGGACCATTTGCCGGTGAGCGCGCCGATCTCGAACCCGCTGGCCGGGCATGATTCGCCGTACTCGGACTGGGCGGTGTCCATGATTTTGTCCACGTAATCGCGGGTCTCGGCAAAGGGCGGGATGCCCTTGGCGTCCTGCACGGCGCCGGGGCCGGCGTTGTAGCCGGCGAGGGCCAGACGGATGATGTCCTGGCCGCTGCTCTTGGCAACCGGCTGCAGCTGCCTGACGAGGGCACCCATGTACCGGCCCTGGGCGGCGATGGCGTGGTCCGGGTTCAGGACGTCGCCGCCCTCGCCATAGGTCGCCCAGGTGCCGGGCATGAACTGGGCGAGGCCTGCTGCTCCCACCGGGGATTTGGCGTTCGGGTTCCAGCCGCTTTCGGCTTCCAGCTGCGCGGCCAGCACGGACGCTGGCACCCCGGCGACCTTGGCCGCCTTCGCCACGGCGTCGCCCCAGCCGTTGGGAATGTCCTCCTGGTTGAACGCCGAGCCGTTGCCGCTGGTGCAGGCGGCCTGGGCAGGGGCCGTGCCGCCGCCCACCGAGAGGATGGCGATCAGCAGCAGGCACAGCACGATGAGGATCGGAAGCGCCGGGATCAGCAGCAGAAGCCCGGCCTTACGCATCGGCAGGCACCCGCACTGTGTCTCCGGCGCCAGCCCTGTCCTCGGTGCCGGTCTCGGCAGTCCCGGACGCGGCGGTTTCCTGCTCGACGAAGGCCGTGAAGTCCGGGTTGGCGGCGGTGAGTTCAAGGCCCGGGCTGGTGGCGTCGAAGTGTCCCTGGCCTTCCATGCAGTTTTTGAAGGTCATGCGCCGTTCCAGGGCTTCCATGGTCGGCCACAGCCCGCGGCTGAACCATTCGGTGAGCTCGAAGCCCGGCTTCCGGGACTTTCCCCGGTAGGCGGACGTGTGGGCCACCATCAGGGCGGTCAGCAGCTCGACGGCGTCCGGGTGGCGGTACCAGCACTCGGGGATCCAGCCCAGGGAGTTGGACGAGTGCCGCAGGATCCTGTTCTGCAGCCAGACGACAAACCCGTCCAGCTCCACCCAGAGTTCCTTGCGCTGCGCGGGTTTGAGGTCGGCCCAGAACCACGGTCCGCTGTCCGGGTAAGCGGAGAGTTCCTCGAACAATCCTGCGGCGAGCTCTTCGACGCCGCCGAGCCGGTCCAGGATCTCCGGAATCGCCTCAACCCCGGGCCCGGCGGCCGTCGGGCCACCCGTCCCGGTGTCCGCCCCGGCGGCGCGGGCAGGGGCCGGCGTTGTCGGTGTTGCCGCGTCCTGAGTTGATGACTGCTGGGGCGGTATCCATGCGTCGTCGGGCATGGTGTCGTCTTCGGGTGGCGGTTCCTGCATGTTCTGGTTCATGAGGCGCCTGCGAGGGTGGTGGCTTCCGCTGCGGTTTCGGCCTCGGCGGCGCGGGCGGCGTTCTCGGACGTGATGCCTTCCTGTTCCAGGCACCAAACCCGGGAGGCTTTGAACTTGGCCCGATCGGGGCGTTCCCACCAGGGCACGACGTCGACGACGGCCTCGATCTCGCGGTACATCAGCAGGACCTTGCCCTGGGGAAGTTTGCGGATCTCATCGACGCGCATCTTCTGGTCGAGTTGCTTGGACTTGGAGATGTTCACCAACGGCACCCCGTCTTTGCCGGTCGAGGATGAGGTGGAGGTGTGTTCCACCCAGTGCCGGCCGATCAGGTCGGAGATCTTGGTCAGGAACTTCACGTCGGAGATGCCACCGAAGATTGTCTTGGCGGCCGCGGAGTCGAAGATCGTTTCTGCGCCTTCCTCGCCCCACCGGTTCACCAGCTGCGAGTAGGTCTGGACGAACACGGATGTGTGGATGCCGTTGCCGCCACCTTCGGACATCAGCGAGGGCAGGGACGGCAGGGCACAGGTGTTCGCCGCTTCGTCCAGGATCACCGACAACGGCACGGCGAGCTTGCCCGAGGCCATGGTCCCTGATTTCCGGATGGCGCCCTGGACGAGGGATTCGACCAGGGCGGTGACGATCGGGGCGGTGGAGGCGTTCATCGAGACACGGGTCAGGCAGTACAGGGTGTTCGGGGCGTCGGTGAACGTGTCGATGTTGATGCCCGGATCATCCTCGGTGGCGCAGAGCATCGAGAGGACGTCTTCGTTTTTCATGGGCCCGGTGATCTTGCCCAGGGTGGTCTTGGTGTTGCCGATCGTGTCCGGGTTGTTCTGCCGGCACCACTCGTCCAGGTTTCCGGCCCAGGTCTTCACTGTCGGGGATTGTT
The DNA here is from genome assembly GCF_044054585.1 of Arthrobacter sp. UC242_113. Taxonomy (NCBI): domain Bacteria; kingdom Bacillati; phylum Actinomycetota; class Actinomycetes; order Micrococcales; family Micrococcaceae; genus Arthrobacter; species Arthrobacter sp. UC242_113. The sequence continues at coordinate 33,929 of NZ_CP171971.1, forward strand.
GCCGGAGGATGTTGGCCGGTTCGTGCTCGGAGAAGTTCTGCGACCAGCGCAGCACGTCCCGCATCGACCCGCCCTCCTTGAGCGCGGCGGCGTGCAGGAGTGCTTCGAGGATCATCACGCAGCCGGAGTCGAAGTACCGGTCAGCGGAGGACGGGGCGCCGGTGCGGGGCATCGCGTTGACCATGGCCGAGGCCCGTTCGGAGGCGATCTGCGGATCGGCGCAGCCGGCCACCATGTCCCAGCGCAGCTTGTCCGGGTACTGGCTGAGCCCGTCGAAGTCGGCGACGTAGACCTTCCCTGCGTCTTTGCGCACACCGACGGTCAGGCGCAGCACGTCGGGCCGGGTGGACGTGGTGATCACGGCGCCGGAGGCGTCGGCGACCATCCCGGCGACCATGTACGTGGTCTTTCCCCATTTCGGCGGGGCGACCGTGCAGGCGGTGTCTTCGAGCCGGATCGCGATCTCGTGCCCGTCCAGGACGTACACGGCCGGGGCGAGGGAGGAACCGTCCGCGCCTTCAATGCGGGTCCTGATGCCCTTGGCCGTGCTCATGCCCTTCTCCCCCGTCCTGGCCCTCCGCCACCGGGTCCGCAGCGCCTTCAGCCCGAACAGCGCACCGATGTACGAGGCGATCAGCAGGACCACCAGAATCGCCCAGACGGTGACGGGCCATCCCCACTGGTCGGCGGGGTGGCCGTTCACGGCAACCGGCGACAGTGCACGGGTTGTTGAGGTGCCTGCTAGGGCGCTGGGCGGGGCGATCAGTCCGATGACTGAGTCGATGAGCGCTTTCCATGTCGCCGGCCAGTCCCGGAAGGGCAGGCCCGTGGTCCAGACGAGGGCGACGTGCCAGAGCCCGGCGGCCAGGATGCCGAGGACGGCGAGTTCCCGTTCGGTCTTTTTGACCGTGGAGCCGGACGGGTTGTGCTTGTCGACGGTGATGTTCTCGGTCATGCATTGTCCCCCTTTAGGCCAGGTCCGCGTAGGCGGAGTCGGTTTCGCGCAGTGCCGAGTCGGTGTCGGTCATGGCCACTTCCCAGGCGGAGCGGACGTGCTCGATCTCCACTTCAGGTGCGTCGGCACCGGATTTGAGGAGGTGGTGGCCGTTGCGGAGGACCATGATGTCCGCGGCGGAGTCCGGGTTGAGGCCGAACGTCCTAACGCACCACTGCGCCGCTTCGGGTTTGTCCTGCCGGAAGATGTGCACGGTCTGGGCTTCTTCGATGACGGCCATGCCCGGGGACCCGGCCGGGACGTCGGTGGCGCCCTTGTGGATGTTGTAGATGTTGGACAGGCCCAGGCCGCGGGAGAGCTTGATGTTCGAGCGCTGCTGGACGGCCAGGGGACCTGCGAGGATGTGCCCGGCCTCTTCGTTGATCACGTTGGTGCGGATGCCCCGGTTTTCGGGGCGGCGCACGGTGCCGAGCAGCCACAGGTTTGCCAGGCCCATGACCATGGGAATGGCCGGGCCGGTGTCGGGAAGCTGGGAGATGTCGAACGAGGTCAGCTTCCGGTTCAGGCGGACATCAGCCGAGGTTTCGCCGTCGAAGATCGCCCCGTAGGTTTCCAGCAGTTCGTTGAAGCAGAACCTCATGGAGATCCCGGACCGGTGCAGCAGCTCCAGCGTCTCGCCGCTCATGCCGACCAAGCTGGGATCGTGCCGGTCGATGACGCCCAGCAGGTCGTGCAGGTCCGCCGTCGTGGGCGTGCGGGTCCCCTCGAATTTCTTCATCATCGCCCGGTACGCCAGGCGCAACGCCTTCCGCTCCCACTCGTCGGGGCCGTGGCCGTCGCGCATGAGCGCCGGGATGGTGTTCAGGTACACGAGCTGGTTGTTCAGCCCGTCATCGTTCACCCCGGAAATGGCCGGGTCCAGGATGTTGAAAATAACCCCGGTGCCGTCCATGGCGAATTTGATGTGGTCGCCCTTGAACTCCCGGACAATCGGCGAGTACTCGCCCTCGCCCTTCTCGTTCTTCTTGTCAAAGACAACAGCGCGGCGGTGCCGCAGGATCAGCGGCCGCATGACGTACACGGTTTTGGTGTAGGCGGACTTTCCCGCACCGACGTCGCCGACGACCAGGACGTTGGTCGAGGTGATGCGCCGGGGTGTGGAGTTGTAGTCGGTGATCGGGTCTTTGCTGATGGCCGTCTGGGACAGCACGTCCCTGCCGGCCGCGACGCCTTCCACACCCGTGGGGGCGGCGATCAGGGCGGTGTTGAGGATTTCGGCCTGCCGGGTGGTGGTCGGGGCGCCCTGGAACGCGGGGGCGTAGAACCCGTTCCGTGCTGCCCGTTCGCTGACCCGCAGCCGGGTTCCCTGCTCGGCGTAGGGTGGCCACTCCCCCGACTCCAGCAGCGTTTGGGCCGGTTCGATGTCCGGGGCGGCGAAAATCCTCAGCAGCGGGATCCCGCGCACCCAGGAGCCCTTCGCCCCCGGATCCCCCACGGCCAGTGTCTGGTGTGCTTCCGGGATCAGGGGAATATCAGCGTCGTCGTTTGGTTCGGTGATGGCGTCGTGGGTGAGTTCTTCGGCTGAGCGCATCAGGCGACCTTCTCTTCCTTCTCGCCGCGTCCTGCCAGCTGGTCCATCATCTTGGCTCCCAGTGTTGGTGTTGCCGGTTTCGTGCCGCGGTAGATCGGCCAGGTGGTGCCGGAGGCGGCGGACTGGTAGGTGTCCAGCCATTCGAGTTTGCCGATGCCGGCCGCGGTTCCGGCCGACTCTTCCAGCCGCCGGGCGGCGTCGGTCAGGCCGGCCTGGGTGCGGGCGGAAATGGTGATGAACCCGACCCAGTTCACGCCGTGCTGGCCCGTGCCGGGCATCAGGTCAGCGCCCCGGGCGCGGGCCGAGCGCAGGTTCACGTCCGTGGCGGGGTCGACGAGCTGGCCCTTCTTCTGCTTGGAGATCACCGCGGCCATGTCCCGGACGACGTCCTTGGAGGCCAGAAGCCGGGCCTGGTCGGCCGGGACGGTCTCGAGCTGGAAGCTGAGCGTCCGCGCCCCGGACCCGGCGTTGTGCAGCAGGGCCAGCAGCCAGTACGGGGTCCGCTCCCCCGTTTCCATGTTCTCGGCGCTGATCATCGCCGTCCGGTGGCCCCACACCACCTCCTGGCCGGTGATCGGGTCCGTTCCCGTAACCCAGGTGGAGTTCCACTCATCCTTCGACGGCAGGCCCATCCGGTCGGCTTTGACGCCGGCGACCATCAGGGGCGGCCGGGACGGATTCTGCTGGTGCAGCATCATGGCCACGACCGCGCGGGCGGTCAGCGGCCGCACCTCCCCGAGCTTCGCGGCCCGCAGGGACCGGGCCAGGGAGGAGATCTCCGCGGCCATCAGCAGCCGCCACCCGTCCCGGCCGGCACCGTACCGGGCGGCGGTGGCGTAGAAGTCCGGTGTCAGGGGCCAGCGGCCCACGATCAGGTGCCGCTGGACGAAGGTGTCGCGTCCGGTCCGTTCCAGCACCTCCTGGTAGGAGCGGACGGCGGCAGGGTTCGCGTCGGCCGCCAGGTGGTCCTGGACCCAGGCCTCGTTCAAGGCCAGGTCCGGCGGCAGCACCCGGGTGATGGACTGGATCCCGCTGACCAGTTTGGACGCGGGCGCGAAGCCTGCCAGCAGCGCCCCGAAACCGGCCTGCGCCTGCTCCTGCTTACGGGCGGACTCCGCGCCGCGCAGCTGCCCTGACACTTCGAATGCGACCGACAGGTAGGGCTGTTCCCCGGCCGGTGCGTGCCAGGCGATCCCCGGTTTGCCGGTGCGGGCGTCGAGCCAGCCCATCCCGTCGGCCCCGTCCGGACGTGACCGGACCGCGGCCATGATCCGCGCTTTCTCGGCGCTGCTGCCGGCCAGGTCGGCCAGGGCGGTGGCCTCGTCCCACGCGGCCGGACTGTACGGGATGAACCGGTCAGTTCCGGACTTCTGGCGTGCCTTCCACCGGATCCGGCGCTTCCGGCGCTCCCAGTAGGAGCCCCGGTGTGTGGAGGCCGTGAGAAGGTACACGACCACCCCGGCGAGCACCCCGGCCACCAGGCCGGGCCAGCCGGTGAACATCGTGCCGAAGAACCCGATCACCAGGCACCCGCCCAGGCCGATCAGCTGTGCTTTGGATTTGATACCGCCGAAGAAACTCCGGTGCCCCGATTCCCCGCCAATGAACCGTGTCGCCATCGTCTTATCCCCCGTACCGTTCCGCTTCGTCGTCCATGCCGCCGGCGGCGTACTCCCCGCCGGCCGCGCCCAGCCGTGCCGCTGTCTCGCCCATGTCCTTGGCCTTCTCCGCCGCTGCCATCGCGCCCGCAGCCAGCAGGGTAGGAATCCCGATCGCCGCCCCTGCCCCGGTCGCTGATTCGGCGGCCCCGGCGACCGCCATCGTCTCCGCACCACCGGCCGCAACCCCACCAGCACCAGCCCCCGCAGCACCGACACCGGACGCGGCTCCCCCGGCACCAGCCTCCGCGCCAGCGCCGACACCGGCCTTCGGGCCGGGACCGATGGGCGTTGTGGGTGTCACCGGAGCGGCATCAGGGCTGGACGCAGCATCGGCCTGGGATCCGCCGTTCAGCTCCCGGAGCTTGCGGACCAAAGATCCGTCCTCCCCGGACGCGGCCGTATCCTGCGATGCCAGGCCGGATTCCTGTGAACTGGAGTCACCCTGCGTTCCGGAATCACCGGTGGAGTCTGCCCGGTTCATGTCTTTGACGTCCCGCATGTTCTGAGGCCCGTATTCCTTTTGCGGTGGAGTCAGTGAGGGGCCGTTCTGCCCGCCTGCCCCCGAGGGGATGACCGGGGCGAACTTCATGAGCATCATCGGAGCCAGGCCGGCGATCATCAACGCGATGAAGGACGCGATGATGTTCATCAGCGTCCCGAGCCCGTCGCTCCACTTCATCCACGACGCCGACGCGGCGATCATGTTGTACGCGATGCCCAGCATGAAAAACAGCAGCGGATGGCAGGCGAGAATGCCAAACCACAGCAAAGGGATCTTCCGACCGAAAGAGCCGTGTTTGGCCGAGGTGAACCAGACCATGCCCAGCGGGGCCATGACCCCGGAAAAGTAGAGCGTCACCAGCATCACGGCCAGCATGATCACCACGACGAACAGGCCAACGATCATGCAGACCATCAGGCCGATGCCCACGATCACGCCGCCCGGGAAAGCTGCCGCGTCGGTCTTAAGCATCGAGTCCATCGTCGCCAGCATCCGTTCCGACGAGGAAACAATCCCCCACGAGATCAGGCTCTCGGACAAGCCCCCCAGTGCCTTCACCAGCATCACGCCGATCAGGGGACCGAACAGCGCGCCGCCGAAGAACAACGCCGTCTTCGTCGTCAACACCTCGACGAACTCCTGACCCGCCAGAGCGCCCCGGGCAACAGCGATGAACTGGAACAGCAGCAGGAAACCCCACACCACAATCGCCAGGGCGAAACTGATCGCATACGCCTTGATGAACCAGTCCACCGACAAATCCGGCTCCGTCGCCTTGGACAAAGCCGGCAGCAGATCATTCGCCAACCCACGGGCACCATCACGAGTCGCCTTGAAAATCGCCCCCAACGGATCAGAAGCAAAATTCACGACCCCGCCAACGGCATCCGCAGCAGGCTTCGTAGCCTTGACGACCCCAACAGCAGCGTCCACCAGGCCGCCGACGAGGCCTCCTGGTTTGGGCTTGTCCTCCATGGGAACCAGCAACATCATGAATTAGCATCCCCCTGTAAACGCGGCTCCGTTGGCGAAGAGCTCATCAAGACTCCGCTCGCTTCCATCACTGCGGACTTTCCAGACGCCGGATTCCCAAACCATCGTGAACGTGGAGGCAATGTTCTGATCAGTTGGTTTGCCGTTTTGAACTTCGGCACCTCCGACGGTGACCCGCACCATATCCGGAGTTGCCTCCTCGACGATGTACCGCCCGCTAGAGAAGTTCAACGAGCCGGAGTTGACGCCAGGTAGGGCCTTGGCTGAGGCCATGTTGGCTGCCAAATTTGAAATCGTGCCCGTGGCGCCCTTCGCTAGGATTGCGGCCGCAACAGTGGACCCGTCCTGAGCGCTAGGCCGTGGATACTGTGCTATCCAGCGGAGGACGGCGGCGGCAAAGCCGACTGCACCGGCTTGGCTGTGCGGGGCGTCTTTCTGGGCTTGCAAAAGTCCTGCAGCGTCGTTCGATGCGCCGGCCATGCAGCCGTTGGGTACGGCTGCAGCCGTAGCAGCCGGTTCATTCGTGTTGGGGACGGGTTGGCCGGTTCGCGGGTTTCCCTGATACCAGGCGCTCACGCCGCCAACCAGCGCGAGCACCACGACGAGGCCGGTCACGATCCACGCCCAGCGTGGGAGCCCGCGGCGGCCGCTGTCGGCGGAGCTCCGGCGCACCATTAACCGGCCACCGCGAGGATCGCCCCGGCGATGACGCCAAACCCGGCCAGGCAGCCCAGACCGATACCCGCCCCCACGGCCTTCTTCTTGCCCTCTGCGTGTGCATGCGGGTTGTTCGAGTCGGCTTTTGCCATTGCGGTCAAACCGATGATCAGGTAGACGCCCGCCACGATGATCGCGATGCCCCAGGCCGCAGCGAAAAGTTTCTGCCACCACTCGGTGAACCTTCCCCCAAGGAAGTGAAGTCGGGGATGCCGGGAAAGGGGTTAGCAATCATTGGCACAGGGCCGGCCTGCGCGACGGTGGAAGGGTCAAGGTTCGTTGAGAGCTCTACGAGGGCGGAAAGAATGGCGCTCATCGGTTCTGGTCCTTTGCGAAGACGTTCTGGTTGGTTTGGGCGACGACACCGGCGGCGATGGCTGTCAGTGCCTGACGGGTGGCCGGGGCCAGCTTGTTCAGCGTGAGCGCCCCGCGTTCGGCCACGTGCGCGTCATAGGGAACGGCGTAGATGTGATCCTCAGCGATGCCCTTGTCCATGAACTGCTTCTTGAGCTTCGAGGGTTTGAACTCCGGGCGGCCGTCGGACATCATCACCACGATGGCCGTCCGTGCCAGCCGTGCCGCTTCAGGGCCCTGGTGCTCCAGGAACTCCAGCAGCTCCAGTGCCTCTGAGACGGCGTCCTGGGCGAGCATCGTCGGGATCACCAGAACGTCGGCAACGTCCACAGCGGCCCCGAACGGCCCCGAGCTGTACTGGTTGCCAGTGTCCATCACGCGGATCGTGAAGTGTTCGTCCACGATCGAGGCCACATCCAGCACGTTTTGCCGCGTCAAGGGCGGGCGCCACTGGGGCGTGGAACCAATCACCGAGGCAAAGCTCGTCTGCGTCACCGTGTACCCGCGCAACTGGGACTGCGTACGGACATTGGAGATGTTCGCGACCAGCTCCCCCATGCCCAGCTGGGGGTCTCCCTCAGCTCGGTATGCCAGTTGACCTTTGTCGTCGGAGGTTTCCAGGATGGCCACCGACCCGCCACGGATCGCGGCAAGGACTCCGCCCAGCAGGATCGAGAGCGGCGTCTTCCCGGCGGTGCCCTTCTTGTTGGCCACCAGCAGGCCCACGGCACGAGTCCAGCTCGACTGCCGGATCAAAGCCTCAAAACGGCCTTGGTCCACGACCAAGAGGCGTGCAGCCGTTTCAGTCTGGGAGGGCGCGAGCTTCAGCAGCCCACCCGATGCGCGGTTCAGGAAACCCCGAAACCCTTCCTTGGCCGGGACAGCCGGCTCCTCCTCGTCATCTGCTTCAGCGTCCGCTTCCCTAGCCGGCACCTTTACAGGCGCGCCAACGTTAGTGCCCTTCTTTTCTTCCCGGGCCGCCCGGACGTCCTCGGCGTCAACCGGTTCAACGAAGGGATCCGCGGGCCCTTCAAGAGCCTCACGGGTGACCGGATCGGGCTCAGGCCGTTCCTCTGTTTCTACATACATGCCCGAACGCCGTGCGCCCGGAAAATTCACCTCAGTCATGGAAAGGTCCCACCTTCCTAGATTCCCCACGCAGGACCCAAACGAGCCCCGCAACTTACAAACACCTCTCCTCCAGCGGTACCAAGAGGCACCGACAGAACTCCATCGACTGGACCAAGGGGCGATTCTCCCGGTTTTGACAAGCATTTGCATGTCAAGTCACAAATTCGTGGCGGTATTCACATATCAGTGACCGAATGAGTCAATGGAAATCGCCTTAAGGATAGCGCATACTTTAACTATGCACTATGGTTTAGGCATGATCACCATCCAGAAGTTGGGGCATGATAGGACCCATGCCCCGCTACGTCCGACCCAGTGTGCCCGCCTCTCTGGAGGCAGCCATTGACGCGTTCGGAGGTAATCACGCAAAGATTGCTGTCCTCGGGTTCCTTGCGGAGCATGGGCCGGCGACATCCGCTGAAGTCGCGGAAGGGACTGGCCTGGGCCGGCCGACGGTTAAGGCGCACCTCTATCAACTGGCAGATGCCGGAGCGGTCACCGCTGACCCACCAGTGGGCCTTCCGGTTGAAGACAGGGTCGGTAAGAGAGTCAGGTATTCGGTGGTACACGAAGAGCTCGCCAAGCACTATAAAGAGCTTGGACGTGCCCTGAAACTCGTGGACTAACTCACCGCCAACTGGAAGCGCATGCTTAAACTGCGCACCGTTGGGCGTGTCACTCCCAAGCTCACACACACATACATAGTTAAGTGGGTCTCATGGCAGCTCGCAGACTTCCCAAAGGTACACGGGTCAATCCCGTCCGTCTTGGCTGGGCAATCGAAGAACCGCGCAAGGACGTAATCGACGATTTGGCAAAGCGGGCTGGCGTATCCAGCGCGGTCGTGCTGGAAGCCATCATCGACCACATCCAGCCGGACATTCCTACCGTCGGACTGCCCTCCTGGATGCTCAAGAACCAAGGAGCGCTGCCCATACCGCAAGCATCTTAAAGGAAGAAGGCCCGCACTAGGCGGGCCTTCCAAAGTATGTAGTTCAGATCCAGTTCTTGGCGGGACGCGATCTGAACTTTTCAAACACCCACCCAGTGGGTGGATTTTTCGTACCCTCCGGAGAGGACTAACTGCTGTCTATGGTACAGCCCTACACATCCGCGTCAACAAAGGCGCGGCCGCGTTTTTCATGTCAATCCACGCCCAAGCAGGCGTGGAAACTGGCTCCGCTGATCGCCGGTCAGCCCCTGTATCGGGTTGGCCGCTGGCGTGGCCAGCGGTTTGGGTATCCGAGGCCAGATATTCCCCCGCGAATTACGGACGCTCTGCCGGACACGCCCGCAGCGGTCATGGTCCACGGCCCCGATGGTTCCGTGGCGACCCTGTGCCTTGACCTGGATACCTCCAAGGCCGCCAAGCACGTAGTTGACTCCGACGCCGCTGGCTTGGGAAGCCTATTGGCCGAATGCGGCCTGCGATTCGTTCAAGACTTCTCCCCCAGCGGCGGTGTTCACCTGTACGTACCGCTAAAGCAGCGCATGGATGGGGCAACTGCGCGGGAACTAGTTGAAGCCATGACCCTTCGGGCTCCCAGCCTCGACCCAGGGCCCCATCAAAACCTCGGTGACGGCTGCATCCGTGTCCCCGGCTCCCCGCACAAGTCCGGCGGCCACCAAGTCCTGGTAACCCCATTGTCGACCGCATACGAGATCCTGCGGCACCGGAACCCGGCCGCCGCCGTAGAGACGCTCCGCAGAAAACTCGCACCTGAACTGCGCCGGCGACAGGAACTCAAAGAACGGCTCCGCAGGGCTGCTGCACTCCCCAACCCGGCCCCGGCCGCTGCGCCCCTGCTGGCCGGAACTGAATCACCGCTGCGCAGGATTGCCCAGACCGGCCTGTTCGACGCGAACCGCTACCCCTCCCCTTCCGAAGCACGCCTTGCCGTCCTGAACCATTTCGTGGGCTCCGGCTGGACTCTGTCACAGGTCGAACACGAGCTCACCGGACAGTTCACAGGACTGGCCGCCCTCTACGGCACCCGCACCAAGCAGCACAGGCTCCTACCCAAAGAGTGGGAAAAAGCCACAGCCTACGTAAAAGAACGCGACCCCAGAAGACAAGGGGAACGACATGCACTTATTAACGACACAAGCCCTACTAAACCCACAGGGGGGGCACCCAAACCCAGCAATGCTGCGATCCACCAACTGGTAAACGATTTGGAAAATGTCCTCTACTCGGTCCTGGACCAACGCCTCAAAGACCGAGGGCGAGAAGGCCACAGCCTTCGCCTCCTGCTCCGTGCATTACTGAGCTACATGAGGGCCAAAAACACGAATGTCCTCGACGTAGGATGCCGCACTCTGGCTGTGGCAGTCGGTAAACACCACGCAACGGTGGCCCGGCTCCTGCCGATCCTCGCCGCCAACTCCGATGGCATTCTCACCAAAATGGAAGATGCCAGGCACAAAGCTGCGGACGTCTATGTGATCCAACTGCCCGAACACTTCCAACAGCTCGCACGCGAACTGACCTGGCGCAAAGGCAAAATCCATGGCATACGGCCCGTCTTTCGCACCCTCGGAGATCCCGCAGCACTTGCCTATGAGGTCATCGAACGCGGCCGGCACTCCCCCACCACAGCCGAAATCATCCGCGCCACAGGCATCAGCCGCAATGCCATAGACAACGCCTTGGCAGATATGGCAAGCCTCGGCATGATCCGCCGAGACGGCCGGCAATGGAAAATCAGCGCAACCACCAGCCTCACCCGCCTCGCCATTCGCCTCGGTGTCATGGACGACGTCCAAGCGCACATCAGCAGGAACCGTAAAGAACGCGCAGCATGGCACGCATGGCTCGACCGGCACCTAACGCCAGGAGCCATCGCCGAGGACGATATGTACGACGCCGAGAGGGACGAATATTGGCTGCCACCTACCGACGACGATTACCCATTGTGGGCGGCTGCGTAGGAAGGCTAGGGAAGCCGAGCCTCTTCGTTGTCGAATTAACGGGAACGTCATGGTCGCTGAAAGTTTGTCGAAGGTGCTTTGGACGTGTTCGGACCGGGTATTCCTTAGACATAGGCCTCTCGAATGAGCGAGTGATGCCGCGGAGGGCGGCCCGTGTACTGGGACGGCATACCGAAGGGGCAGAAAGCTGGGCTGGCTTTGCACTCCACTTTCTAATTGCGTCCTGCGAGCGATATCAAATTGATAGCGTGTTGCTAGTGATGTTAGGTAGAAGCCGTGACGAGGATGTCAGATGATGCAGTCCCCCAGGATGGTCTTGACTGGTGTCGATCCAATTTGGGTGTCTTCAGGAGAACGTTTCGAAACTCTCCTAGTTGGTAGCCGTCTATGGATTTGCAGATCCGGTAAGTCTCCCGGGCGGTTACCGTTAGGGCGCCCTATTGGTTTTCGGATGTTGACGCCAGCAATTGCGGAGGAGCTTCACTTGACTGCTGCCAGTCCCTGAAAGCATGGTGGCGTTATGATAGTAATTTGCTACTGGTTTGAAATTGGTTTCAAACCAGTAGCACTATGCTAGTGATTTGATATCTTTTGTCCTGACCGCAAGCGGAAAGACTTCGTGGCATCAGGTTGAAAAGTGCGTTGCGCAACCGCAAAGTTGGAACCGATAGCCACGGCTTGATATCGATTTGATAGCAGTTTGAAATTGAAACTGATATCAAACTAGTAGCGCATTGCTAGTAATCGGATACTTTCCATGACCGGCACCATAGAGCGGAAGCCTCGATCGAGTTGGGCTGAAAAGTACAAACTCTCTCCATTTGATATCAGTTTGATACTGATATCAAATGACTAGCCTTTGCTAGCTCTGGTCCGGGAAGCTTGCCAGCCAACCTGCAGTGATGACCGCAGGATTTGATACCAACTCACTAGCTCTTTGCAAGTGATATCAAACCAGTAGCGTGTCGCTAGCGCTTTAATATTGATAGCCCCCCTAGAGTGACAGTCATGATCATTGTTGTTGGAAGCGAAAAGGGCGGAGTCGGCAAGTCCACTGTCGTTACCAATGCCGCCGTAGAACTTGCGAAGCGTGGACTTCGCGTTGCCGTGGTGGACGGCGATCGGCAACGGTCTACGGCGCGATGGGCGGGGGACCGAGAAGAGGCAGGGCATCAGCCGCGCATCTTCGTTGTCGAGAAGCTCGGCAGCCTTCACGAAACCCTGCGAGAGCTTAACGACAGTTATGACGTGGTGTTGGTTGACGTGGCCGGCAAGGACAGCAAAGAAATGCGTACCGCCATGACGGCCGCACATCAATTACTCGTTCTTACTCAGTCCAGCCAGTTCGACTTGGACACCCTGGAAACGGTGGACCGGCTGATAGAAACGGCTAGGGATTTCAACCCGGACTTGCGTGTTCGCGGTGCACTTACCAGGGTGTCGACGAACGCCTTTGAGTCTGAGAGTGCGGATGCCCGTGAATACCTTTCCGACTTCCCGAGCATTGAGCCACTCAGGACTGTGTTGTACGAGCGGAAGGCATATCGCGACGTCGTGGGGGAGGGGCTCGGTGTTGTCGAGTGGAAGAATCCTAAGGCGGCCGGCGAGATTCGCGGGCTGGTAGCGGAGCTGATGGACTAGTGGCGATCAGAAAGCGCCCCGTGGACAGGGCACGGGAGGAAGCCATTGAGGCGTTTGGCAATGGCGCAGAGCCGTTGTTGGCCCCACCGGCGGTTAGTGTGGCGAAGGCGGCCTTGGCGCGTCCCAGCGTAACTCCGCAGCTAGGAGATGCCAGGGATAAGACCAATCCGCGGACGATGTTGCTACGGTTCGACGAAGATCGCGAACTGGTTGATCTGCTTGCCGAGGTGGCGAGCTTGGAAGGGCGAAAAAAGCACCCAATGGCCTTGAGGGCTTTGAGGATTGGGCTCGAGCGCGTGCGCGAAGGCTACCAGTGAAAATTGCTGGTCTGAGGTGAGGGCAGAACGAATCAGACTCGGATAATCCAGTTTGATAGCTATTTGATAGCAATTTGATATTAGGGTTTCCGGGAAACCTGGGCCGGCGGGAACTGCAGCAGGCTCGCGTGTGCCATCGGCCAGCTCATGACCATTGTCCTTGGCTGGGTGCGGACCCGGTTCCTGTGTTAGTCGTTGACGATGAAAGTGCCCAGCGCGGCGTCGAGCTCGGCCAGGGTCAGCTTCGGCGGCGAGGCGGCTACGCCTCGGACCAGATGGCCGGGCAGCCCCGGCAGGAACAGCACGTTCACGCTGCCAAAAAACCGTTCGATCTTGCCCCGACCGCGGGGCATCCCCGGAGTGGGGTGGACGAGCTGAATGTGCAGGTCGGCACAGACCTGTTCCAGATGGCGGCTGGTGAAGTCCGAGCCGTGGTCAGAGTACAAGATGCCGGGGATGCCGCAGGCGTGCCAGGTAGGGGCGGTCTTGCGCCGGATCGCCTGTCGGAACGCCAGCGCGGTCTGCAACGACGACGGCGCGGTCAAGTTCACAGCGTGGCGCCAGGCCTTCAAGGCCCCTGGCCCGGTAGGCCGAGAGCCATCGCCGCGCTGTCCGTAACGGCACACCGGCGGCGGCAGCCGCGCGGGCGACGGGCACGCCCTCATGCAAGTGCGGGGCCAATACTTCCCAGCGCGTCATGGCTCGGCGCCGCTTGGTCCTCGCTCAACTCCAGCCAACGTGCGCAGACCCGGCTTCCGCGCGATCGCGCCCATAATCCGAGCATGGGTCGTGGAGTGCCAAAAAGCGCCGCCAAATCCGTGGCATTCAAGATCGCGAACAACAGCTCCAGATCCGGGAAATCATCTTTTGTTTCGTCTTCCGTTTTTCGTATTCCGTTACATTACGTATTTCGTATCAAAACGAAATACGATAGTATGGCGGAATGATCGAGAATCTCGTCGAGGACCGTACATGCCGGTACCCCGGCTGCCAACGCCCCGCCATGCCGTCGGAGGGTGGTACCGGCCGACCTCCGGAGTACTGTGACGATCCCTCTCACAACCGGGCTGCGGCCTGGCGGGCACGGCAGAGGCTTAGCGAGACGGTGCACGCTGCTGACACCCGCCCTGTGGATGCTGCACGCCAGCGGGCCAGCGAGATTGCCGGGCAGGTGACCGGGATGATCGAGCACCTCGGACAGCAGCTGACGACGCTCGTCGACGAGCTGCGGACCGTCGGGGATCCGGAAGCCGCCGAGGCCCAGATCGAGTCGGTGGCAAGCGAGGCCGCCGAACAGGTCGCAGGCGCGAATGCGCGGGCCACCCGCGCAGAGCAGGCACAGCGCCGGGCCGAAGCCGACAAGGACGAGGCGGACGCCGCAGCCGAAGAATCAACACGGAAGAGCGAAGAGCTGGCCGAGGAGCTAGCCGTCATCCAAGCCGAACTGGAGGCCGCACGCCAAAGTGGGGAACAGCTTGCTTCGGAGCTCTCCCAGGTTCAGGCGGACGCCGCGGCCGACCGGGAGAAGGCCCAGGCTGTAGCCGCGGAACTGCGGGCCGACCTTGAGTCCGCACGAGGACAGGTGCGGCAGCTCCAGCAGGAACGTGATGCAGTGGCGAAACGGGCGGAGGCCGAGGAGCACGCCCGTGCCGAGGCAGAACGACGCGCCGGCGCAGCCGAAAGCCGCGCCCAGGCAGAGGCGGAGCGCGCCACCCGGGCCGAGGCCGCGCTGGAGGAAATCCAAGGCCAGCTCGCAACTGCCCGGGACAGCCTGGACCGGGCCCGTGAGGACGCTGCGGGCCTCCGCGGCAACGTGGCAACGCTGACAGCCGAGCGCGACGCCGCCCGAGCAAACGTGGAGCTCGAACGCTCCCACGGGGAGCAGCGCGTCAAGGACCTTCACGACACCTACGACCGACAAATCGACCAACTGCGCAATGAAATAGCTCAAGCCCGTGAAGCGCAGGCAAGGGAACGCAGACCTTCTCGTCCGCGATCAGCAGGAGAAGGACAAGGCGCGAACCCATAGCTGGCGCCCGACGAAAGATGCGAACAGAGGGGGTGGTGATGAGGCGAATGATGATCGGGCTGATCCTGGCACTCTCGGGCTGGGCTTGCGCGGCGATTTACCTGCTCCTGACCGGGCAGGCAATAGGGAAGGCGGTGACAGGAGCGAACGTGTCATTTCTGGGCGATGCCGCCGTTTCCTTTGCCACTGGATTAGTGAACTGGGCGGTTCTGATCTACCTCGGAAGCCTTTTCGGTATCAGGCGCCCACGGCTGCTGAGAAGGAAGAAAAATTGAGTCACGTTGAAACTGTGTATGTCGTGAGTGATCCGCAGCCCACCGTCGAGGATTCGGTCAGGCAGCTCGCCCAGCGCTTGGATAAGAACCTCAAAGACCTAGTGACCGTGTTCCATGAGGCCGGCGACCAGCTGTGGACGGCGGAGCCTGCGTCGCATACGGTCACTCCCGTGCCGTTCACGGAACGACGACCCATCGGGGTCATTGGTCATGAGAATGTCCAAGTCACACGCTATGTCGCGTCAGCCCTGGTCATGGTTTCGTTTCAGAGGCGAATCGACTGACGACTGTTCGCTTTGCTAGCACCGGTTCTGGGTCTCGGTAATCGGTGAGCGGCATTCACGCGCACGCGGTGGCCGCTGGACCTGCAGCGGAGAGCAACTCAGCTGAGAACGAGCCCCTGACGTCTCGAAACCCCAGAAACCGCGGCCGGTATCCTCCACAGAAAACGCCGGCGGTGTGTTGCCCCCTACGGGCGCTTCCTGGGCCTCGGTCTATGCGGGCTGCTGGTTCGGGCCGCCGAGCCAGTAGAGCGCGACGTCGACATCTCTCGCCAGCCAAGCGTGCCCGTTCCGATGTGCCAACAGCCGCAGTTCTTCTACCAACGCCATGTAGCGTCCGTACCTGCCGCGCGCCGGGGACAGAGTACAACCCAACGCCTCCAAGCCGGTCTGGGCACGTCGGTCGTACACCGCCATCCGGCTTGGCGCCGCTGCTAGAAGAAGGGCTGACGCGAAGGCGTCTCCTGTATCGAAGCCAGGCAACGGCGACAGCGCGCCCCTGCCGGCAGCAGCCGCGTCAGGCACGGACAGCGATCCCTCGTTCACGGCAGTCACTGCACCATTCGTCACCTCCCGCACTCTTCCTTCTGGCCAGGTCATCAGCTCGCTGACCCAGGGCGTATCCGCACGGAGTCGCTTCCAGAACAGCAAGGCGCCGATATCGGTCTTGCCAATGCTTCCTTCCGCGCGAATCCGCTCAGCGACTTCATTGAGCACCTCGTCGTAAGCCGGCGAGGTAGCCGCCATATAAGCAGCGTGGGCCGCGCGAAGCTTCTCCCAGACCTGCGAGTCATCCATAGCTCGGGGTGTTCCTTCCTGATCGTCCGTGGCTGGAAGCATGCCACACGCCGATCAAGACCTCCCGGTACGCCATGAGGTAGCTGCCGAAGCCACATTGCCCTAATGACCGGTCTGTTCCTGGCTACTGTTGTTGGCTGTCAAAGGGGGACGAAATGTCATCCGGGGCAAGCTCCGGGCGTGCCCTCAGCAGTCGCACCGAATGTCGAAAAGCGCGTCCGGACCAGGCCACGTCGGCTGAGACTTCCACGACCAGCGGCTCCACGAGAGTCAGGCGCAGCGGACCGCTGTTCCCCGTGAACCTGTCCAGGACCCTTTCGCTGATTTCCTCCGGCCATGGATGCCCCTCCTGTGGCGGGCTCAGATGCCTGGCCAGATCCCGGCCGATCCGGGCCGATAGGGGAGCGGAGCGGCCAACAATCCTCAATCGCCCTTGCATCGGAAGACCGACAACCACCGCCCTGGGCTGGGTGATCGGGCCAACGACGGCGCCGCAAACTACGTCAATAGAGGAACGATTCTTAACCTTCAACCAGATCCTTTGGGGGTCATAGGTCTGGCCGGCGCCCTTGACGATGAGGCCTTCCACTCCGGTGGCGGGCATCTCCTCGAACCAGGTTTCCGCCACGGTCCGGTCCCTTGTCACTGGAGAGAGCTGCAACGGCGGCGTCCACGCACGGGCCAGCTCCTCGAGCAGTGCCCGCCGTTCCATGAACGGCAGCGACCGGGTGTCGTGACCGGCCACGGCCAATACATCGAACGCCACGAAGGAAGCAGGTCGCTCCCGCACCAGCGCAGGCAGCGCCGCCCGGGCTGTCACCATGCGCTGCTGCAGCGCTTCGAAGTCCAGCCGGTCCCCGGACCAGAGGACCGCTTCACCATCGACAACGCAACCCGGCGGAACCTGGTCCGCGACGGCCTGTACGAGGTCCGGGAAGTACCTCCCGATGTTCTTGCCTTGCCTCGACCATGAGGACACCCCGTCCGGCTCAACCAGGCACGCCATCCTAAAGCCGTCCCATTTCATCTCATAGACACTCCCGCCGGGCAGGGCGTCGACACCCGGGATCGACTCCACAGCCTTCGCCAGAGCGAGCTCCACAGGAGGATGCAGGGCCAGCGGCACACCCTCAACCATCGTGGGCACAGCGTAGTCCCTACACGGAAGCTCACGGTAGCGGGGGGCGTCCCCGCCGCCAAGAAAAGCATGGGCCCAGGACGAATGGAATCGAGGGCAAGGACTCCCAGGGCAAGAATGTCACCAGAACGCTTCCACTGGCTTTTACCGAAGGCTCTATTCCGAGGACCAAGGATGCGGTGGCTATTCGCCGGCAGCTGACGGACTCACCAAAAGGGCGCCCAATTCACGGAAAAATTTGTAGTCAGAAAACCGCTAGAATACGTAGCAAAACCCCTGTTTTTTCAGTTTAATAAACGTTAGAATAGAGGTAGCAGTTCAGCTAGACGAACCTAACCAAAGTGATACGAAACCGAGGACTCAAAATGACTGCTTCAACCGATTACACCGTCTACACCAAGCCCCAGTGCTCCCAGTGCGATAAGACCAAGGAGTACTTCGACTCCAAGGGCATCACCTACACGGCCGTAGACATCACCGAAGTGCCCGCCGCGCTGGCCTACATCACCGAAGAGCTCGGCTACACCCAGGCGCCCGTCGTCGTGAACAACTCCGATGACCAGGACCACTGGGCCGGCCTCCGCAGGGACAAGCTCGTCCAGGCGCACATGAACCGGGTACGGGCATGAACACCCCCACGCCGGGCGACTTCACCATCAGCCCCCGTCAGTACACCGACGACGAGGCATGGTTTGGCCTCCATGCCAACCCTGCCGGCACCATCAATGTCCCCGTCACCGACCACTACCAGGTGCTCCCGGACCCCCGCGGCCCCATGGCACTACACCGAACCAGACACCATCCAGACAGCGCACCATTCCACAGGAAAGGCAGTCACCATGTCAGGCGAAACCACCATCACCATCATTGGAAACCTCACCAACGACCCCGAACTCCGCTTCACCCCATCAGGATCCGCCGTGGCCAACTTCACCGTCGCCTCAACCCCCAGGACCTTCGACCGGCAGGCCAACGAATGGAAGGACGGCGAAACCCTCTTCCTCCGGGCCTCCGTCTGGCGCGAAGCCGCCGAGAACGTCGCCGAATCCCTCACCAAGGGCACCCGCGTCATCGTCTCCGGCAGGCTCAAGTCCCGCTCCTACGAGACCAAGGAAGGCGAGAAGCGTACCGTGATCGAACTCGAAGTAGACGAAATCGGCCCCTCCCTCCGGTACGCCAACGCCAAAGTCAACCGCACCCAGCGCAGCAACCAGGCAGGACAGGGAACAGCCGCCGGCTTCGGCAGCCAGGGCGCGGGCAGCCAGCCCGGCCAGTCCTTCCCCCAGGACGACCCGTGGGCCACTCCTCAAACCAGCAGCGCCGGCGGCTGGGGCAACGGCACGGACTCCGAACCCCCGTTCTAAACAATTCCCTCAACGTCGGGGCCGGCCAATACGCTGGGCCCCGACATCTCCAAAACAGGACCCCACACCAGGCACCGCAGTCGCATCTTGACCGTACGACGGAAAACAGAGAAGGAAGCTATCGATGATCGCAATGAACGCAGGACCGCCAGACTTGGAAGGCATGGGAGACAGAATCCTGGCCCTCATGCCTATTTTCACGGTCGCGCTGCTCATCTTGTTGATGCTGGTCTGGCTTGTCGAGAAGTGGCTGGATGCACGTGACTTCCGGAAATACCTGGCGACCGCCAAATTGGTGCGCGAATTAACCGGTGGAAAGCTATCCGAAGTGGAGATCTACAAGCGGGCTTTCGCGATCCACTCGGAATCGAAACCGCCCAGTGAGTAAGAAGAAGTCCCTCTCTCCGTACTTCACGGAAACCGACGCAGAGCAGATCCGCGCGGCCGTCAAAGCCGTCGGTCACCTCGAGGGGTACGCGTCGATTACCGACCTCATCGAGGGAGCCACCTTGAGGGAACTAAAGCGGCTGCAGCGCAAGTACAACGGCGGCAAGAAATGGCCAGGCGTTCCCGCCGGGGAGCTCCGGCCAGGGCGCCGGAAACGCGACGAACTGCAGCACCGGAATGAGGACGGCTAAGCCATGACCTAGTGGCCGATGCGGCCTACGATCGGACGCCAGTAACGGGGACACCGGACCCGGCCCTATAGGCCCCCGCGCCATTCCAACGCGTGTCGCGCCAGTCCGCACCGGAAAGCAAGGAACGTCCTGTCCTGTTCCTATTTCCGTTTCAGGAGCTTCTCGCCGTCAGGCCGGAGCTCACCGGTGGGGGAGACGTGACGGTAGAGGGTTTGGCGGGTGATCCCGAGCTCGGTGCAGAGGTCGCTTACCTTGGTGCCGGGCTTGCCCATGGATGCCATGGCGAGCCGGAGTTTCGCCGGAGTCATCTTGTAGGGACGTCCACCTTTCCGGCCGCGGGCGCGTGCGGAGGCGAGCCCGGCGATAGTGCGTTCGGAGATCAGCTCACGCTCGAACTCGGCCAGGGCGGCGAAGATCCCGAAGACGAGTTTGCCGGAGGCAGTGGTGGTGTCGATGGCCGCACCCTTGACCGGTCAGGACTTTCAGACCGAACGCCTCGACATCACCCAGATCGATACAAAGGGGCGAAAGTATGACCCATCGGAGTGGGTTCGTCGTACCACTGAACGATCAACCAGGCGAATTAAACATGATCTTGTCCGGAGAGATCGTCGACTATGTCTGCAACGCCCACACATGGGGGCCTCGTGCCACGCCAAGGATGCAGACGTGCCAACTCTCTCCCAGAGGATGAGGGAGTTGACAGTATTTTGACGGATTTCCGTCAAAGAGGTGGTTCTCGGAAAAATTTCCTTTCCCGAGTTATCCACAGGCAAACCAGGATGCTGGGCCATGCGGGCAGCGGCTTCCGGTTTGCATGGGAAACTCGCGGACCAGACGCTTTGCCGTCCGTAAGCGCGTCCCGAAATGGAGTGGTAAAGGCTCAAAAACCCCGGAATAACAAGGATGTAAGTATGTCGTCCGAATCGGCTGTGACCATGTTCACTCCCATTTGTCAAGCGCCTGAAGCTGCCTTCTTAGGGCTCTCGAGGCCCCTCTAAGCCACTCTCTCCGCGCGGAGGGGTAGTTTCTACCCACAGGCAGCGATAGGGCCTTGTGGGGCAAAGCAGGGGCTATTCAGGCCATGTTTCCGCAAGGTGGCCCCCGACATGCTGTAGAGTGTTAAGTAAGAGTTGGGACACGAAAAACCCCGCTCTGGAGACATCTCTTTTTTCGACGAAAGAGTAGTCCGAGCGGGGCTGATGTATTCGTTTTAGCGGGCGAATATGCATCAACTCTACATCGGATCTGGTCTTCGGACACACATTTGTGTCCAAAACCATGCGCCGGACACCAGTCTCGGATGCACCGATCCATGGGGATGCGTCCCCAGAAAGAGTTGAGGCAACCCTTGATTCCTGTATCTGCGGCCTTTGGCCTGCCCGTCCCACTTCCGTTCCTCGATGTCTACATCGACACGGACAATCCTCTGGTCCTCGACCCGAGTGCCATCCGTAACAGCAGCCACCCCCGAGCCGTAAGGGCCCGGGAGTGCCTCCACTCCTTCTTCACTGAAGTCCTCCGGTGTCGGGACAGTTCCTCCCCGGCAGAACTTCGGCGGGGACTCCGACTGCTCCAGGATCTTCACGAACCCAATGAAACGCGTCTGGGGCTGACTGCAGAAGGAAGCCGCGGTAAGGGTTTTGGGCCCGAAATGGGCCAACTTCTTTGGGACGAGCTGCAGACTCCCGTCTGCAGAAGCGCTGCACTTTCCCGGCTCGAGGACCTCGCACTCTTTGTGTCGGGCGTCGGCAAGGACCTAACCTCTGACATGACGACCCGCGTCATTTTCGGCGAGTTGATCCAGTACACCCAGGAAATGATGCAGGCCTATCCCTCGCTCGCGGCGGGAGCTGTGCGCAGAACGGTCCGCATCTGGGACACGCGGGCGATTGCCTGGACCGCACAGGAAGTGACCCTGCCCTACGCGGACGGAAAGCAGCTTGTGCTGATCCCTGTGGAGTGGACCCGAGGGAATCTGCTTATGGCCAGCCGTTCGTTTTACAACCGCAAAGCCACGGAAACGCTGCAGGAAGAACAGACCGTTCAGCAGGGACACGTGAAGATGGTCCCCTCGAAGCGCCTGCTCAAGGAACAGCATCCTGAAGTCAAGAAACTGAACGGTTCCCAGACGGTCGCTTATCTTCGGGACCACGGCAGGAATTTGGTGGAGGAATTCCGCGCGGACGTGGACAGGGACTTCGAGGCAATGACTTCTGCAGAAGCTACTCTCAGAATCTCCCGGCGCAACCGAGGGGTTGCATGACTGCTTCCAGCGGTCAGCGTTCGCCCGAGGGGGCCTGACGCGGCGGTCTGCTGGTCGTAATATCCATCACTGATAACTGAAGTCGGGCCATGTAGACAGGGCCCGACTTCAGTTATTCAGGTTGGATGCCACCTGCGGCTGTGCCCCGAAGGTGCCCCCGGAACGGCACGAAGAAACCCTTCTCGGTACGGTCACCGCGCGCCTGCACGAGCAGGCGCGGCAGCGGCCGGCAGGAACCGAACGAGCAGGCCTGTCTCGTCCAAGCAGTCCACTGGCCGGGCTCCGGAGAGTATCCGGATCGGGGTCATTATCCATAGGGTGAAGTAGTTATGGGGGACTTTGGCCTTTAGCGCCGTCTGGAACAGGGCGGTGACGCGAGCATCGAGGTGCCCGTCGGGCCGGAACTGGAAGCCTGGGCAGAACGTCCCGTCGTCGATGAATACCCTGGCGAGGCTCTGCAGTATCGGCTCCGGGTCCGCCAGGCCGCTCAGTCGGGCCTGTACCTGTTCCAGGGGCGGCAGGCCGAACTCGCTCCGCAGTGCCGTCCACATCTCGTCCGAGACCGGGCCGGAGAAGCCACTCACCCTTAGTTATCGGTGATGGAGGTCAGGAACCACTGCTCGGACAGTGGCTCTCGCCGCAGTTCGAAGGTCCGCAGCGCCGATATCGAACTGCCAAGGCGCACCTGGACCCTCCAATGTTCGACGTCTACGACGTTTCCGACCCCGACCGGCGCTGTGCGGCGGGTGTCCCACCAGGAATCCCTGCTGAACCAGTGCACCGGTTGCGCGGCGACCGCCCACACCCGCCCGTCGTGCCGGACCGCCAGGGGCATGCCTTTGGCGGTGAAGCGCACCTGCACCGGCACGTTGAGGGTGGTTTCACTTACTGTTGCTGTCACGGTTGGTCCGTTCTCCCAAATTCTTCTTGTTCCAATCGTTCCGGCGGGTCACGGCCGAGCTCCACACCCAGGTCCGGTACGCCACCGGCCCGTCCTGCCATGTCACTTCGGCCGCCTTCGCTGTCCAGGCGAACACCTCCCCGTCCACCAGTTCCGCGCAGTTCGGGAACCGGATCCACGCCTTCACTGGGATCCCGGGGTAGGTGTGCTGGGCGGGGAAGTGCTCGAAATCGAGTTCCTCGGCAGTGAGCCCTATCGGGCCGGCGCGCCGGGCGTACTGCGCCTGCAGTGCAGCAGCTTGCTCGGGATGCATACCATAACCTTAGAACACATATTCGAATCGACACGCCAGTAAAAGGCGGGACCATGCCGTACTGCATCTGAGGCATGATCCCGCCCAGGTTCATGATGGGGGAGGGGTCTGACACTGAACGGGTTGCACGCCAATGGGGACAGCTTTGAGCTGTGCGGAGGGCTCCACCTGCCCCCAGTGGGCACAACCCGTCCACCCCGTCAGGTGGTCTGCTGGCCGTCCTTGGGGAGGTCTCGGAGGATTGCGGTCAGGGCCCGGACGCTGGCCGGGTCCTCGGTCCAGGGATGTCCGGTCCGTGAGCAGGCGTGGAAGTTGAGCACTTTCGACTGCTGGGCGGCCTCGCTGAGCTCGGCCCATGCATCACGCAAATCTTCGGCCTGCTCTTCTGACAGGGGCGCCCGCCCACTGGACGGTGACATTTCCTGGGCGGTCTCGGGTGCCTGTGAAGTGACGGCCGGCCCGGGGGCAGCGGCCTTGCGCTGAAAGAGACGTCTGAGGCCCATCCCGGTGTCCTTTCTGCACGTGAGTGCGGACAGCCAGACTATCAACGCTCCGGCGCTGCGGCCCTTTTCAGGCGGTTGCGGTGGCCTTAGCTGGCGGTGCTGTTTCGGGGTTTGCGGCCGCGCGGCCGGCCAGCGCGCCAGCCCGGCACCGCCGTATCCAGCGCCGCGGTCCTTGCCGGCTCGAGTTCGCCGCGGCGGGCCTTTTGGCGCTGGGAATGGAGCCAGACTCCGAGGTCGTGTTCCGCGCCGGTCACGGAGGTTTGGTGCAGGGGCCAGTCATGCCCGGCCGCACGGTACTCCGCCAGGGCTGTGAGCCTGTCCTGCCATCGGGCCTCGTCGGTCACGGCCCGCGGGGGCCGCTGCCAGTCGGGCAGGACGGCCAGCCCGTCCCGGTACGCAGGCGCCAGTGTCCCTGCCACGGCGTCGTTGCGGCGCCTGTCCAGCCAGGACGCCAGCGTCCGCTCGGCCGCATCCTTCGCGGTGCGGGAAGGGTAGCGGCCCGTTTCCTGGACCATGACCACGAGTTCGCGCATCCGCGCCAGTCCTTGCTGGCCCACTCGGAGTGGTGCCTTTGCGGCGGCTTCGTCGTGGGCGGCCTGCAGGGCCGGATCCGCATTAACGGCCGCGGACAGGTGGTATCCCACTGTTTGGGCGGGCGCGCGGGTCAGTGTGGCGATCCGGGCGCGGGTCAGCCCGCCCCGGTACATCAGCACCCACTCCGCGTTCGGAACCGAACCGTACCTGGTCACGGCACCATCCTGCCATTGAGCCCGGCTGAACGACTGAAGCTTGACGCGTCAGACAGGAGTAAGAAGCCCTCCCGTTGCCTACCGCGCATTACATTGGCTTGGGCACGGGAGGCGGGTCTATGAGATTATTGCGGGCCATTCCGGCCGGCGTTGCTGACGTATCCGAGGCCTGCAACGGAGCGGTGATTCCCTTAGCATGCTGAATCCTATGTAGCTCATTCAAGGCGACGTACAGGGCAGTCCTGCACATCTCTAGCTCCTGGAACGCGGTCCGATACTGCTCATGGTCGGAGTCTTTCCACTCCGGCGGTACGTGCAGGTTATCGCCGATGTCCTTTGTCCACATGTACTCGCTGACCTTGGACTGATAGGCCGCGGCGGCAGCCGTGAACCTTTCCCAAGCCCTTGCAACCTCGGGATCGAAAAACTCTCTCCAATCCCGGCGCCACTTCGTGAGCTGCTCTTCGAGTTGGACGATGAATGAATAACTAAGGTTCCTATGATCCACGCCCTCCGCTAAATAGGTGTGGAAACCGCCGTTCATTTTCATGCTCTCCAACCGCTCGTTCAACAGAGAATCGTCCTTCTCACGGTTGATCCTGAAGAGCTCGGATTCCTTCTTCTTAAACTCGGCAGCGAGTCTGATCTCCTCGCGGCTCCAGTGGTTCGAGAGTGCCGTTACCTTCCTTCCCCAGAGCTTGGACTGCCGGTCTTCCGAACTGCGCAAATTCCAGGCCACAATTTGGCGGTAGACGATCAGGAGAAGCATTAGCCCGGCCCAAGCCCATAACGGATGAGCCAACATGAAGTCCTTGAAGGGACCCGGCAAGAACAAACTGATACCGCCGAATAGGCCCAGCACTGTGGCGCCCCAGCCCATGGTGAAGGCGACGGGATTTTCTGGTGATGATTTAGACACCTCTAGACCTTAACGGCACCTTTCCACTGCCGTGACATAAGTGCATGCTCGCAGAGCTCGCACCCGATGCGGGCGTCCACTCCGCAGGCTCCGTGGCCGGCTGTTGGGTCCAGTGCTGTCCGTCGCAGAGCTCCGGCCATCCCTGGCCCTTTGTGTCTACGACGATGCTCCTATAGGCGTCAAATCGACCTGCAGCCTTGTTGAGAGGGGCTTGGCGTGGTGACCTATTTGTCAGTTTTCGCAGCGCGCGCTGACCTAAGGTGTGAGTACCCAACTTACGTGCTGTTTATGCGTGCGTCCCGCAAATTACTCGCTGGAAGAATCCGAATAGGACGCGAGTTCTGGAAGGCTCTGGGTACTAAGGTATTCATTTAGCGCTGAGGCAAGCAGGTCGCGTTGCAAAACGGGAAGTGTCCATATCCCGTGTAGATAAGCATCGATGTCCGTTTCGCTGAGTTGGCCGCCGGTCGCGTAGTAGGCGAGCCACGCATGCAACGAGTCCAGCCCCGAAAGCAGGTAAGCCGCCTGCGCTGACTGCTGCTGGAACCCGTTCATCAGGACAGGGTCTCCTTGGTGTTTCCCTTGCCAGGGGCGGGGACTGCTGGAATGGGCCGCTGCTTGGCCCGAGAAATTATTCCCCGTGCAACTAACGGTATAACTTTCCGGCGGCGGTAGGCAGACCTTCCCCAAACGGACTTGCGCAGTGGAGCCGGCGACCAATGTGCCCTTGTCGGAGTAGTCAGGCGGACATGCTGATACATCGTGAACTTGGCTGGCATGTCCGGTCCGAAGCAGGGCGCACCGAGAAGAGAGTCCGGTCTTGCGCGGTCGCGTGGGGATGAGTGGTGGAGGGAGCGGCGTGCGTGTCCTGCTTTTTAGGTGAATGGGCTGATCATGGTCCATCCGGGGTCGTGGGTGTGGGTCACTTCGACGTGGGGTCGGGTGCGCGCGAAGCGGTCGATGATGTCCCGGCCGTTCTGGTCTTCGGAGTCGGTGTAGTAGTGCAGGATGCGTCGACCATTTGATGTCTTGGTAGCGACGAGCAGGCCTCGGGCTCCGAGGGCTGCTGTCAGGGTCTCTTCGACCCGGTGCAGGTCTATCGCTTCGTCGTAATCGGGTAGTCCGTCCGGCCGGGTCTGCGGGTAACCGATCTGGACGGCCGTGTGCAGGTCCAGCAGGGGGTGGTCGATCCACCGTAGCGGATGCAGGGCTCTGATGATGGTGCGTGGTCCCTTGGAGGATCCGGCGTCCTTTAGTGTCCAGCCAATGTGCATGTGTCGGGCGGTCATGGCCTCGATGATGTCGGGCAGGTCTGTTGCCGGGAGACTGTCCGAGGGTTCGGTCTCGGCGGCGTTGATGGTGCCGATCCATCGTTGGACATTGTCTTCTCCGAGTAGCCAGTCCAGCAGGAGGCAGGAGACCTGGTGCCGGTGGCCAGGGGTTAGTACGGTGAAGGCCGGGTGGTGGAAGCTGACGTTGGCCCGTGCCCGGTCCTCGTCAAGGGTCACTGAGACCCGGCTCCGGGAAAGATTGATTGTTTTGCCGGCGGCTTCGATGGTGACGGCGAGCATGCCGGGTTGCCGCTGTCTGGCTGCAGTGTATTCCCATATCGGTGTGGGCGGGGGAGCGCTCCGCCGCCACCGTTCGGCCAGGACCCGCAGCCCGGGGTCCCCGTTGCCTGACAGGCAGAACTGGTGCCGTGCACGGTCCCCCGGTGCGGTCTCCCAGCTGAGCCCCGGGCCGATCGCATTGACCATGGCATCGACCGTGTCCGGGAGGTCACCGTAGTCGCCTGTCGTGACGGCGGCACTGAGGAGCCTGACACCGTCTGCTGACCACCACCGCCAGAACGAGGACATCGCGCGGGTTTGAACCGTGTCGTTCCGCCATTGAATACTCATTGTTGCCTCCTGCCGTACCGGCCACAGATAAAAGTGGCAGCTCGCCGCGGCCATGGGTTCCGGCAGATCCCTGGTGGACTGGTTGGCCGGGACCGGCCGTCTGGACCGGATCCGCGGACCTACATCGGCCAGACAGCCAGAGACTGTCAGTTCCTGCCTAGGAAAAAGTCGCGTTTCCTTGGGTTTCCGCCAGGCCCCTTCCCCGCACAAGAGTCCCCCTATGCTAAGGAAGATCCGTGTAAGAAAGGAGGGGACCTTGAGGAGGGTGCCATGAACGACCTGCCGTCCGCCCTGGGCGCCCTGCTTACTTGGCTCGGTGATGGGGCAGTGGCCTTTGCGGCCAGATGGTTTCGCGGTCTACGCCGCAGATATGTGCGTCTCGATTCTGGCAATGACCATCAGCAGGCCAGGGAACCCGGTGGAGACTGAGTCCCCGCTTGCAGCCTTGTCTCATCGGTGATTTGGGCTGTTTGTTCAGTCAGCCAGTGGCGATAAGTCTTCGCAAGGTCGTCGTTGCGGATGAGGCCGCGCTCCAGAAGGGAAATTTTAGAGGTCCATTGGCCGAGTTCGCGGGCGACGGTGGTGATGGTGCAACCGAGTGCCGTGCGGATTTGGCGGAGGTCGGAGTTGTCTGGTGCCGGCTGGGGGTTGGTGATCTGGCGGTAGATTTCCCGGGCTGCGTAGCGTTTGAGGCAGCGCATGATTTCGCGTTTGCTCTTGCCCTCGGAAGTACGTCTGGCCACATAATCCTTGGTCCGTTGGCACGAGCTCATGCGGACTAGGACTACCTGATGCAAGGCGTTATTGGCGCTGCGGTCGCCGCCCCTACTGAGCCGGTGCCGGGTTGTTTTGCCAGATGACGCTGGTACCGGGGCGACCCCGACGAGCGAAGCGAACTGGGCTTCGTTCCCCAGACGGTCCGGATTGTCCCCGAAAGTGATCAACAGCTGGCTGGCCACTTCGGTCCCGACTCCCGGCAGATCACAAAGCATCGGAGCATAGCTATCGAGGATTTCCTTGAGCGCCGCGTCAGCAGCCTCGATTTCTATTGCCAGCGCCTGACAGCGTGCGGCCAAGGCCTTGAGCGTCAGCAGGGTCACGTACTCGGGGTCAGCCATATGGCCTGAAGGTCTCGTGCGCTGCAGGGCAGGAATCAGCGCGGAGGTGGCCATTGCCCTGTATTTCGCCCGGATTTTGTCCGGCGCGGATACGAGGAGCGCCTTGATCTGGTTGATCGCCGCGGTCCGGGCTTTGATGGCTGATGTGCGCCCGGAACGTACGATCCGCAGGCATTCAACGGGCCCGTCCTTGGCCTTCGGGATCGCCTTGGTACGTCCCTCGAGCACCGACTTGGCAGCCTGGTAGGCATCCAGCGGGTCAGATTTCCCCTTGAGCCGCCGCGCGGCGCGGTTCGGGCGGTTTACCTCCAGAACGGTCAGCCCTTCACCCCGCAGGATTCTGGCGAGTTCGGCGCCGTAGGAGCCTGTTCCTTCGACACCAATGGCTATGACTGCGCCATAGGAGGTGACGAAGTCGATGATTTTGCGGTATCCGGAGCCCACGGCCAGGAATTCCTTGTCAGCGAGGGGTTTGCCGTGTTCGTTGATCACGGCTACGTGGTGTGTGTCGGCGTGGGTGTCGATACCCGCGATGACTTTTGTTGGTTCGTTTGCCAAGATGGAAATTGCCCCTCAGTCGCGTCGAATGCTGATTGATCGGGCGCGGGCCAGGTGGGCAGACAAAACGGTAATGGGACTGGTCGTATCAGGCTCCTATGAGGTCATGTCCGCCTGGCTCGACACCCCTTCTAACGGACCTTGAGCCGGCGGACAGATCGTCGGGAAGACAGTGCCGCCTGGTACGTCAGTTTTTGGCTGGGTCACGCCGGCTCAAGGACTGTTCCAGTATTACCGTTTTGGCTGCTGTCCTGACGGATTGTACGTGTCCGCTCCAGCCCGTCTAGCCCCTCCTTCGTCGGGGCCTGCGGCGCACGAATTCCCCTGCGGCGCTCCTTCGTCGCTGAATTCCTCCGGGAATTTCCCGCCCCTTGCCCAAGGGTAGACAGGCCTCCGTCGGCCACAGCTCCGCAAGCTCCGCCAGCAGCCAAAACAACGGGGGGAGAGGGGAAGCTGGCCGGTCACCTAAGCCGCCCCCGGCAAGAC
Organism: Arthrobacter sp. UC242_113; assembly: GCF_044054585.1. Lineage (NCBI taxonomy): Bacteria > Bacillati > Actinomycetota > Actinomycetes > Micrococcales > Micrococcaceae > Arthrobacter > Arthrobacter sp. UC242_113. Next base: position 62,959 of record NZ_CP171971.1, read on the forward strand.
AACTGGGTCTTGGCCCGCATCCGTTTCCACCCGCTTGACAGACATAGAAGCGTCGGGGGGAGAGGGGAGCTGGCCGGTCACCTTGGCCGCCCCTCCCACCCCACTTCTCGGCAAAGAAGGAGCAACACCCAATGAACGCAACACCCGTCCTCGAATGGCTCGACCCGGCCACCCTGACCGTGGACACCAACGTCCGCAAGGACGCCGCACTGACGAAGGAGTTCGTCGCCAGCATCGCCGAACACGGGGTGCTGGAACCGGTGATCGCCCACCGCAAGGACGACGGCACGGTACACGTGCTGATGGGCCAGCGCCGCACCCGTGGAGCCCTGGAAGCGGCACGGCCCCTCATCCCGGTCATGGTCACCGATAGCCCGGATGAGGCCGAACGGATCGTGACGCAGGTGGTGGAGAACATCCAACGCGCGGAGCTGACCGAAGCGGACGAAGCCGAGGCCTACCACCAGCTGTCCCTGATCGGCGTCCCGGCATCGGCGATCGCGAAAAAGACCGGACGAACCAAGACCCTCGTCGAGGGCGCCCTGAGAGCCAAGGCATCCGAGGCCGGAGCGACCGCCTTGGGCAAGGGCTGGTCCATCGAGGAAGCGCTGATCATGGCCGAGTTCGAAGGGGACGAGGGCGCCACCGAAGAGCTGGAGTCAGTCATCATGGACGAACCCGGCCAGCTGTTGCACGTCGCCCAGCTGCTGCGCGACCGGCGCGAAAGCGCCGCCGCCCTCGCAACGCTCCGCGAGGAACTGATCGCACAGGGCAAGACCATCGTCGAGGACGCCGGGCACTACGGCGACGATGACAACCTCTACGTCACGGCCGCCAAGAGGCCCGATGGGGAACCGGCCAGCGACGAGGACGCCAACGCCTGTCTGATCACCACCGACTACCGGGGCCAGCACCGCGCTCACCCCGTCATCACGGGCTGGAAGGACCTGGGCTTCACCCCGAAGTACGAACGCTACGACGGCGGCACGGCCGGGCAGAAAGGCCCGATGACGGACGAGCAGAAGGCGGAGCGGAAAACGCTGATCGAGAACAATAAGGCCATGCTCTCGGCCACCACGGTACGCCGGGACTTTGTGAAGTCCCTGTTGGCCAGGAAGCAGGCCCCGAAGGGCTGGCAGTACTTCACGGTCCACGCGATCACCCACCATCCCGAAACCGCCAGCGGTTACGACGGCAAAGTGGCCGCTGAGATGGTGGGCGCGAAGTTCGAAGAGAGCGACCGGTGGGCGTGGAACCCGTTGCGGGACCACGTCGCCAAAACCAGCACCCGGGCCGAGTTCTCCCTGATCGCGCTCGTGTGCGCAGGGTATGAGAAGACCATCGCCAAGGACTCATGGCGGTCCCCGTCCCAGACCCACCGGAACTACCTGAACCAGCTCGTCGCGTGGGGATACACCGCCAGCGAAACTGAGCAGATTATTCTCGACAGCGGCACTGACAACACCACCGATACCGACACCGAGGAAGGTACCGAAACGAGCGACTAAGGTAGGACGAGTGCCGGGCGGGTATCCCCCATTCCCCGCCCGGCCACTCACCCCCGCCAATCACCAGAGTCGGGCCAGTCGCCTTTCAAAAATCGGGCGGTCCGCCGCCCCGTGCGAACCAGTGTGCCCACTCACCAGCGGCGGACCGCCGTTCACGCGACCACGCGGGATCCACACCCATGTGCCGCGCCGCCAGGGAGAGGGGACACACCCCACTGCCTGCAGCCGTGCGCGCCACCGGTTCGGCTAAGCTGAATCCTGTTAGTTCCTTTGCCGAGGAACAGAAGAGGGCCGGCCCATCAGGGCCGGTCCTCTTCTGTCTAAATACCCACGGTGCACTTCGTGAAACACCGGGCTCCGTTGCTAGGCGGCCTGTTCCTTAGCCTCGTCTGCAGCGGGTTCTTCGGCCGGTTCTGCGGCTGGTTCCGTGGCGGCCGCGGCGGCCTGGGCGACGAGGTCGGCCATCCGCTTCACCTCGGCGCCGCTCAACCCCAGCCGTGCGGCAACAGCGGCTTTTCCTTCACCGGCATCCAGCATCGCCCGGACCTTTTCCGCGGCACCCAGGACGGCGCTCTCGGCATCCGCCTCAGCCTTCGCCAGCAGCGCGTCGGCTTTCTGCCTCGCGTCAGTGCGGATGAAGTCCGCCTGTTCCTGCTGCTCGAAAAATTCCGCCGCCAGATCAATCAGTTTCTCGTGACGTTCCGTCAACGCCGCAGCGGCGGCCCTGGCCTTCTCCCGGGCCGCCAGCTGCTGCGCTGATTTACGTGGTGCTGCCATGATGTGGGTCCCTCCCCTTGGGTAAGCCGCGGGCCTGAAACTACGGCCATTCGACCGGTCCCAGGCCCACGGCCGGCGGCGTGCGCCGCAACGGTCCTCGCTTGCGCTCGGGCTGGTCATGCCCCGGGTTACCCCCACGTGGACAGCTCCGAGAAAACGATGGTCTCTCCGCTGCCCACCCGTGGATAACCCGGGGGCGACGGTTCCACACAATCGAACGCACCGTGGATAACAAAAAGCGCGTTACCCACCGCCCATTCTCATGTGCAGAACCGCATCAAAGACTTGATGGCCCGATCCTACCGTCTCCCGCCCTGCTCCCCGGCTACCTCCTCCGTCGTGTCCACCGCCTAGCAGAACGAAAAACGCCAAAATCTGTCACACCTCATGCATCATCGACAAGTGAGGCTCCCGGGCGGGTAGGCTGGCATCCGTGATGACCGTGCACAAGCTCAGTGCCGGCGACGGATACACGTACTACACACGTGAAGTCGCCTCTGGTGATGAGCTGCGCGCCGGGGACCGTTCCCTGGGCGATTACTACACCGTGGACGGCAACCCGCCCGGCCAATGGGGCGGCGGGGGGAGTGGCCCACCTGGGCGTCACCGGCGAAGTCACCGAGACCCAGATGGCGGCACTTTTCGGTGAAGGCCTGCACCCAAATGCGGACGGCATGCTCGCCGCGAACCCGGCCGCGGACGTGCGTTTGGGTGCCCGCTACCCGCGCTACGGGCAGAAAGACAACGAACTACGGGCACGCGTTGACCGTGCCCTGGGCGACTACCAGCGGATGAACCACCGCGAACCGGACGCCGACACCCGCCGGAAGATCCGCATGAAGGAAGGCGCCCAATACTTCCGCGAACTCAACGGCCGCAACGCCTCCGACAAGGAAGAACTCGGCCGTTTCGTCACCGCCCAAACCAAACCAGGATCCCAGGCCGTCGCCGGCTACGACCTCGTCTTCGCCCCCGCCAAATCAGCCTCCGTGCTGTGGGCCATCGGCGGTGACGAAGCCCGGAAACAGATCGAAGCGGCGCACCACGAAGCGATTCGTGAGACCATGCAATACCTCGAACGGGAGGCGACCTTCACCCGGCGGGGACGCAACGGCGTCCGCCAGGAAGACGTGGACGGCGGACTGATCTACACCACGTTCCGGCACTACGACTCACGCACCGGCGACCCCCAGCTGCACGACCACGTGGTCGTATCCAACAAGGTCCTGGGCGCCGACGGGAAATGGTCGTCCCTGGACGGACGGCTCCTGTACCAGTTCAACGTCGCCGCCTCCGAACACTACAACCGGGCTGTCATGGAGAAGATCTGCGCCCGCCTCGGCGTGGGTCTGATTGAACGAAAAGTCGGCGGTGACCGGCCGGTGATCGAGATCGCCGGCGTCGACGTCGCGGCCATCGAAGCCGCCTCGTCCCGCCGCGACGGGATTAAACCGGTACTGGATCAGCTCGTCGCCGACTACACCGAAGACCACGGCTACGCCCCTAACACCAAGGCCATGATCGCCCTCGCCCAGCAGGCAACACTGGACACCCGGCCCGCCAAAAAACAGGCACGCCAGCTCTCGGTGCTGGTGGGGGAGTGGACCGAAGAACTCGGATCCATCCCCGGCGTCGAAACCGGACCGGCAGCCGTGCAGAAGGCCCGGGCACACCGCCACGACGCCCGCGAAAAAGCAGACCAGGACGACCCCCTGTGGATGGTCGCACACGCCGACGAGATCGACCCCGCACAGGAAGCCCAAGACGTCATCCACACCCTGGAACGCTCCCGCGGAGTCTGGGGAGAACACCACATCGACGCCGAAACCCGTCGCCGACTCGGCTCCCGCTTCGGAGAACTCCCCATCCCACCCGCCCTGATCGAACAGGTCAAAGCCCGCGCCATCGACCAGTTCTCCCTCCGCATCACCCCCGAAACCCCCGCCCCCGACATCGCCGCCCTGAGGCTGAAGAACGGGGCGTCCAAGTACGGCAAGGCCCACTCCACGCTCTACACCTCCTCCGGGATCCTGCACAGCGAAGACCGGCTCCTGACCGCCGCGCAGCGCGTCGTCATCCCCGCCGCAACAGCAGAGTCCTTCGACACTGCCCTCGCTCACCAGGACAAAGCATTCGACGCGGGCCAGTTGGCCATGGCCAAGGAATTCGCCTGCAGCGACCGGCTCCTCATGGTCGGCGTCGGCCCCGCCGGCGCCGGCAAAACAACAGCACTCAAACTCGCCGCGGACACCGTCAGGGAAGCCGGCGGCCGCGTCATCGGCCTGGCACCCACCGCCGTCGCCGCCGCCGTGATGGGCACCGAACTCGGAGCCAAGGCCACCACGATCGACTCCTTCGTACTCGGCCACCAGACCGACTCCCCACAGAAGGTCACCCCCGCCCCGGGCGATGTCATCATCATCGACGAAGCCGGCATGGTCGGCACCCAGATGTTCGCCGCCGCCGTCACCATCGCCGACCAGTACGGCGCCGTCGTCCGTGCCCTGGGCGATGACCAGCAGCTCTCCGCCGTCGGCTCCGGCGGCGCCCTGCGCCTGCTAAAGAACACCGTCGGAGCTGTTCATTTGGAGGACCTGCACCGTTTCCGGAACCCGGACGGGACACCCAACAACGCCGAAGCGGACGCCACCCTGGCCCTGCGCGAACCACCCGCCACCGGGGTCGATGACCCCTGGGGCTTCTACCGGGACAACCGCCGCGTCGTCGGCGGGGACGCCGAAACCATGACCTCCCAGGTCTTCGCCGCCTGGCAGCGCGACACCGAAAACGGCAAACACTCCGTCATGATGGCCTCCGACAACGCCACCGTCACCGAACTGAACGCCCGCGCCCAGGCCTACCGGCTCGGCAACGGCAGTCTCCACGACGGTCCGGCCGCGACCCTTCGCGATGGCCTCACCGCCCGCGCCGGGGACGTGATCGTGACCCGCGAAAACAACCGCCGACTGGCCACCAACCGCGGCAAAGACTTCGTGAAAAACAACGACGTATGGACCGTCCGCGAAGTCCACACCGACGGGTCCCTGACCGTCCGCCACGACAACCACGCCGGCACCATCACCCTCCCCGCAGAGTACGTGCGGACCAAGACCATGCTCGGATACGCGGCCACCATCCACCGCACCCAGGGCGTCACCTGCGACACCACCCACGCCCTGATCAGCTCCAAGCTCTCCCGCTCCCTGACCTACGTCGCAGCCTCCCGCGGCCGCGAAACCAACAACCTCTACGGCATCGTCGACGACGGGGAAACCCTGGACGACGTCCTGACCTCTGTCGCAGCCAACCACGACGGGAACCTCACCGCCCACGAACAGATGGACGCAGCCCGCGCCCAGACCCGATCCCTGCCGGACATGTCCGAGGCCTACCGGGACATCGACCACCAGGCCAACGAACTGCGCATGGCCAATCTCGCACGCCGCGAACTCGGCGACGGCACAGCCGGCCCCTTCATCAACTCCAACGCCTGGGGCGCCATCGCCACCCACCTCCGCGCCGCAGAAAACGACGGGTACAACATCCTCAACCTGCTGGGCGACAGCATCGACGAAGGAGACTTCGACGCCTCCAACGATCCCGGCGCCGTGCTCGCCTGGCGGATCGAAGACCGGCTCAACCAATGGCGGGCCCGCGCCGCCAATCCCGGGCACCGGCCCCTGGAAGCACTGAGCGACGAAGCCCTCGCCCGGCTCGAGAAGCGCTCCATCGGCGAACTCATGCGCGCCGAAGCGGACACGACCCGGGCCGCTGCCACCGACGACGTGGACCGGAAGACCCTGCTGCGCGGATGGAGCGCCGAGAGGAAGGACACTCCCTGGCAGCGCCGCCTGCACGGCCACCTCAGCGACGACGACCTCGCCGCACGGATCACCGCCGCAGAGCAGAAAACCCGCACCGACACGACCATCAACGACCCCGCCGCCCTCCGGAAGGCCCGCTGGCTCGCCTCATCCCTGCACAAGGAAAAGGCCCTGCGGGACCTGATGCACCCCGAGGCCGGGGCCGATGAAGCCTACGAACGCGGCGCCGTCAGCAACCACAACCGCAATAGCAGCGCTCCGCGGGTGCGGGCCAAACAGATCCAGCAACGGATCCACGCCGAAATCGAACTCCGCCGACAGCTGCCACAGCCTGTCGCCGCCCAACCGGCAGCGGACCAGCTGCCCGCATGGCTTGCACCCGCCGACGTCCTCACCCACCCGGACACCCCTGCCCTCTGGCGGCAGGAACTCCAAACCCGCCGCGAACTCATGGCCACCGAAGCCACACGTCTCGGAGCTCAGCTCGCAGCCGAACCCCCGGCATGGGCAGCAGCACTCGGACCCGTACCGTCCGACACTGCCCGGCAGGAACAATGGCGTCAGCTGGCCGTTGAAATTTCCACCTACCGAGACACCTACCGGATCCCCACCAGCGAAACCCGGCCTGTCCCCGAAACCCACCAAGGCAAAGGCATCGGCGGTGACCTGTCCTCCCGGGTCACGGCGATACACAAGTACAGCGCCCAGACCGCGAAGGAACCCTTGGCGCCCGCGGACGCATCACTCATGGCCGAAGCCGCCCGGGTCGAGGCCGCCGTGAAGGAAACCCCGACACCGGCAGAGCACGTCGTGGACCACCTCCGCGAAACACGCGGCACCGAGACGCAGCTCAGCCCGGCCCAGGAACGCGCCGAACGCATCGCCGCACTGGCCCGCAAGGTCCGCGAAAACCGCGCCAGGAACCACAGGTCTGACATTGACACCAGGAGCCCGGAAGCCGTCAAGGAAGCCCTGGAACAGATCAAGGCCCGCCGCGCCCAGGAACAAGCCCGCCGCGACGAAACCCGCCGCACCGACGAACCCACGCCCCGGCAGGACCGCGGCCCCGGCATCGGCTGGTAAAGCAGCAGCCGCGGCACAGGAGGACAGCTGCCATGCTGCCGTCTTTTGCCAGGGTAGGTGGGAAGGTTGTTCCGGAAGCGGTGCGCTGGACAGTGCACTGCGAGCCCCCGGGGCAGCCTTTTTAGTCTCTATCCTCGAGACTCACGCGGTCGCACACGCGGCGGTCAGGCCATGCCGGACCCTTCGTGCGGGCGCATGTTCGAGAGGGCGTTTCCAAACACCCAGGAAGCCTGTCAGCCAAATGCTGGCAGGCTTCCCACTGTCACCACGGACTTTGGTCCCAGGTCACCGACACACTCCCGCTCGGGACGGAACACACACGCCCGAAACAACCACATCCGGCCGGTGACCTGAGCCATGGGGGCCTCAACATTCAACCGCCCTCTTACAGATAACACCCTTGTGCCGTCGCGGTATACGGGGGCGGTTACCTGTCTTCGCTCCTGCTGGCCTACGTATCTGCACAGGCGGGCGTGGCCTCTACGGGGAGCCTGGGCCGCGAGCCACCAGGGACGGAAGACCCGGCCAGCAAGGGTCCTTGGCCGGCAAGTTATCAGCGAACGAAGGCCGGCACGCGGGAGTGATTGAAGGGCTCGAACCAGTCTTTGAGGCTCATCGGCGCGAAGCCGAGCTGCATGTTCAGTTCGACGTCGTCTTCGAAGCCGTCCAAGGCGTTCTGGTACAGCAATTCGCTGTCGGTATCTTCGAGAAGGTGTTCTTCGACCTGGCCGCGCCAGCCGTCTTCCAGATCGAGCCCGTACAGGTCCTGGATCACCTCCACCTGGTCCAGCAGGCACCTCACCGCCAGCTCCTGCGCCACGCAGGAGGGGTGGGTCCAGCCGCGGACCAGCGCCGCCGACATGTCTGCGGCGATGACGAGGAACCGCTGGGCGAACGGGACGTCGTACTTGTCGGCGTGCCGGGCGGAAGTCCGGACAGGACGTAGGTTTCGGCGATGTCCTGCCTGGTGACTTCGTCCAAGTCGCGCAGCGCGGCGAGGTCCTCGAAGAGCTGGTCGATCAGGACGGCCGAGGCCTCCCACAATGCGCCCCGGCCAGCAGCTTTGCTTGGAACAGGCTCTTGTCCCGCTGCTCCGGGGTCACCGATTCCATCCATTGCCGATCCTCGGCCTCCAGGGCGTGCCGATCATCGGTGCCCAGATCTTCAGGCCGGGGCCGGTACCCCAGCTGCTCCAGGCTGAGGTCGTTCAGCTCGCGGCCACTCTGAATCAGGTACTCGACATAGTCCTCGTGCTCTTGGTCCTCGTGGTCTGGGATCATGGGCCTGATGCTACAGGGGATGGGCTGCTCCGGTGAGCGAAACGGATACCCCCGGCACGCGTCGGCAAGGCAAGGACCGCCTGATGCCCAGGGATCCAAAAAATCTGCCGGGGCCTGTGGCCAGGGACGTATCCGAAGCGGTCCGTCGGCACAGCCCCCGCGGATCAAGTGAGCGGCAGGCTCGCAGCAGCACGCAGTGAAGGCACCCACCCTCCCGCGCAACACTGGCCAGCAAGGCACCGGCCAGCGCGAGGAAGACAAACCCGGGCGCTGTACTGGGTGCTCAGAAAACAAGAACGGCGCCAGCGCTAACGCTTCTTGCCTCGGCAATCGTCCAACAGGCTGTTCTGCACATTCCGCCGGTTGCCGCGGCACGCCGTTGATGCAGTCGCCGACCGGCGCGCCGCCCAGGTGACCAGGCTTCCATACCGTTCCCGGGAGGAGGCACAACTTGCCTAATTGTCCAGACGCCGCCTGGACAATCAGCAAGCGCATTGCGGTCGGCCGCGTCAATTTCCTCCACACCGATAATCGGTGCGCTATGGTCTCTCCCATTTGAGTGGAATCATGAGACGGGCGAGCGGAACGGAATACTGGTATTCCAGTGATAAAGTTTTCAATATGGCACGCAAAACAGTAATTATTCTCGAAGATGATCTCGACGGTTCTGAAGCCAGCGAGACCGTGCAATTCGCTATCGATGGTGCCGAGTATGAGATTGACCTCAGCGAAGCGCATGCAAGTGAGCTCCGACAGGCCCTCACCAGGTTTACCGGCGCAGCACGCAGGACTTCCGGAGGACGTGGCCGACCTGCTGGCCGCAGGTCTCCGTCCGGCGGCATCGACTCGAAGGCCATCCGGAAGTGGGCCCAGGATCAGGGGCTTACAGTCAACGCCCGTGGCCGTATCCAGGCAGAGATTGTTGAGCAGTACCAAGCTGCCCACTGACAATTGTCTGAATTGAGCGGCTTTAAATATTCCCGCCAAACGCCGGCGGCCACAAGGCCACCAGTACAACGGCATAATGACTGATAAACAAGGGTCGGAATCAAAAGATTCGGGCCCTGGACGTTTCTTAATTTAATCGGGTACAAAGCCTGCAAGCCGGTTCTATTGAGGCCAAGGATTGGGTCGACACTTAGTGGAGCACGAGCTTTCGGCCCCACCAGGGAGCCGACGGTACGTGCCCCTGCCGCTCGACTCTCGCCTCGAATTGTCCGGTGCGTCGGTGTTCCTCGAGTCTCTAAAGGCGCCCGCACTTCCTTCGCCCGGGGGCTAAGCTGAAGATTCACAAGATACACAAGATTCACAGACGTTCACAGGAGCCCGAGTCCAATGGAGAACCCCTTCCGCCCGACCGCTGGAGCGACACCGCCTGACCTGGTTGGCCGCGGCGGAGTGCTCGACGAGTTCGCCTATGGACTAAGGATCGGTTCAGGGGCACCGGGCCTTCTCACCATCTTCACCGGCGCCAGAGGCATCGGCAAGACCGTCATGCTCGGCGCAGCAGAGGACCTGGCCCTGCAAGACGGGTGGGCAGTAGTGTCCGAGACCGCGACTCCAGGATTTCTAGGCCGTATCGGTGAAGCGATGCGCCGACTGGCCAACGATCTGGGGGAGGGGCCGACCGGCCGCCGTGTGACCGCGGTGTCCGTGGCTGGCTTCTCCGTCACCACGCAGTTGGCGCCTGAGGAACAGGTCGACTGGCGTGCCCGCGGCGTTGCCCTCCTGCGCCTCCTCGCTGAACGGGGAACCGGGCTGATCATCACCGTCGATGAAATCCATGCTGCTGACCGGAGTGAATTGGCCCAGCTCGCCGCGGACGTCCAGCACTTCATCCGTGACGGGCTTCCCATCGGCCTCATCTTCGCTGGGCTGCCGGCCGCCGTCTCGGACCTCCTCAATGAAGGCGTGGCCACCTTCCTGCGTCGGGCGGACCGCATCGACCTGCACGCAGCTTCGATCACCGAGGTTGAACGCTCCTTCACGGAAACCTTTGCCAGCGCCGGCGTGCCCCTAAGCGGGGAGCTCGCAAGGGACGCGGCGGAAGCCACCGGTGGATACCCGTTCCTGATTCAGCTCGTCGGCTACTTCCTTTGGCAGGAAGCGGAACGGAACCCCGACAGTTTGGATCCGGACGCCGTGGAACGGGCCGTCTCCGCCGCCCGCCGCAGAAACGAACGAGTGGTCATCGAGGCAGCCCTGTCGACAACATCGGGAAGGGACCAGGACTTCCTCCGGGCGATGGCCGAAGATTCAGGCCCGTCCTCCACCATGGATATTGGCAGGCGCACCGGGATGAGACCAAACGCCGTAGGCAACTATCGGACGCGTCTCTTGGACGCCGGCCTCATAGAACCGGCCGGATACGGACTCGTCGACTTCGCCATCCCGGGACTGCGCGAATATATGACCTCACACGCAAGCCGATAGAAGTTCTGCCACGCCGGCGAGTGGGCAGTCACCAGTCGACGAGCACTCCTCCATCAGGAGGAAAAACACGGCGGACAGGTTCGTCCGCAGGTTGCCGGAACGATTCACCTGATGAGAACGCAGGGTTCTACGCGTTGGAGGATCCTGCACCCAGACAGTTCGCGAGGGGCTTTGGGTGCCGCTACGCGCGGCACACCCGCAAAAGTTCCTGCCGTGGGCGAGGATTGGGTCATAGCAAAGCGCATCCGCGGCCTGACCGCCGTGATCTATCTATGAGCAGACGAGGTCCGTGCAGTGATCGAAAGTGCATCCTCATGAAGCAGATGAGACTCCGCTACGCCGGAGCGTGTCGGCTCTGCGGTTCCTCACTTCCGGCCGGAACAGAAGCGATCTATGACAGCGAGACGAAGACCATCCGCTGCTTAGAGTGTGGCATCGAGGCTGCGGAATCCATATCCCCCGACCTGGAACCAGCTTCCGATGAACCGTTGACTACCGAGCCTGGAGTTGCAGGGTCGTCCGCCCGACGCGAATATGAACGCCGCAAGGCGAAGGACGAGGAAAAACTCCGCGAGAAGTGGGGTCCTTTCGGCGGCCTCGCCGTCGCCCTCTCTGACGAGCGGCCGCACACCAAGTCCTGGGATCGAGGCGCAATCGGTGAGGAACGCCTCGGCGCTCGGCTAAATGCCCTGGCCGCCGATGGCCTGGCTGTCCTTCATGACCGACGCATCCCTGGTTCGAAGGCCAACATCGACCACATCGCTATCACCCCCGGTGGAATCTGGGTGATCGATGCCAAGCGGTACAAGGGACGGCCTGAACTGAAGATCGAGGGTGGGATCCTTCGCCCACGCGCCGAGAAGCTCCTCGTTGGGCGGCGTGATTGCACGAAACTGGTCGATGGGGTGCTCAACCAGGTCGACGTCGTGCGCGACCTCGTCGGGGATGTTCCGGTCACCGGGGCGCTGTGCTTCATCGAAGCAGACTGGCCCCTGATCGGGGGCGCGTTCTCGACACGCAGCGTACACGTGCTCTGGCCGAAACGGCTGGCCAAAATGCTTGTGGAGCAGACAGCCGGCGACGTTGATGTGGCGAGGATCCGCGAGTCGATAGCCTCGCGGTTCAAGCATGCGTGAGGTGTCGATGTGCCAAGCTGTCCAGAAGCACTAAGCAATCGGTTTCGAGTACTGGGCCGACATCTAGCGCTGCGAAAAATCCCGCCATTGTAGGCAGTCATCGCAACTAGATGTGTCAGGTTGAGATCTAAGACCTTCGCCAGGATGCGTCAGCTAAAACGAAACCGAACTCTACTCTGACGCCCTTCTAGGCAGTTGCCTGACGTCAGGTTGGGGTGTAGCTGTATCCGACGCTGCAGCCTCCGGGGTGATGTTGTTTAGTCCTCTGAGGTGAAGAACTTCCAGGCCATCCTGCCGTGTGCCATTGCGGCGGAGGCGCGCATGGTTGCCGTCAAGGTGATGGTCTCGGCGATTTCCTCGTGGGTAGCGCCCTGTGTTTTGGCGCCCTTGCTATGGGCTTCGATGCACCAGGCGCATTGCGTGGTGAGGGCGATGGCCAAAGACATCAACTCCTTGAACTTCAGCGGGATCTCCCCCGCGGGATCGAAGGCGGCCTGGTGCATTTCGATGAAGGCTTTATTACCTGCCGGCGCCCCCTGACGCGTTAGCCGGTCAAATTTTCGGTCCGAAGGGTGGTGGTAATGCTCGACCAATTCCTGTGTCATCTGCAAGCAACTTTCTTTTCATTTCGCAGCAGCAAAATCTGGCGACGGTGTTAGGGCGCAGCCACACCTGCCTCGGGGGCCCGGTGCCCGAACGGGCCCTCGTTGAACTCGACTAACGACGAAGCGTTGGTGTTGCTGGAAAGGGTTGTTGTTGGGTGTCTTACCTGCTGCCGGCCATCAGGTTTACGGCGACATCGACGATCATGTCTTCTTGGCCCCCGACGTACCCCGCCTTTCCAACTTCCTCCAGAATTTTCCAGGCTGGCACGCCGTAGCGTTCCGCTGCACGTTCGGCGTGGATGAGGAAGGAGGAGTAGACCCCTGCATAGCCCTGCATGATGGAGGCCCGGTCCATGACGGGCATGCGGGTGATGATGGGCTTGACGATGTCTTCAGCTGCAGCCATGAGTCCCTGGACGTCGACGCCGGTCTTGATACCCAGGCGGTCGAACGCGGCGGCGAGCACTTCGGTGGGCGAGTTGCCGGCTCCGGCGCCGAGGGCGACGAGGGTGCCGTCGATCTGTTTGGCGCCGGCGCGGGCTGCGTAGACGGAGTTGGCGACGCCGAAGCTTAGGTTCTGATGGCCGTGGAAGCCTACCTGGGCGTCATCCCCGAGTTCGGTGACGAGGGCGGAGACGCGGTCGGAGACGTCTTCGAGGATCAGGGCTCCGGCTGAATCGACGACGTAGACGCACTGGCAGCCGGCGTCGGCCATGATTCGGGCCTGCTTGGCCAGGTTCTCGGGGGTGGTGCGGTGGGAGAGCATCAGGAAGCCGACGGTTTCCATGCCGAGTTTGCGGGCGTGCTGGAAGTGCTGGATGGAGACGTCGGCTTCGGTGCTATGAGTGGCGATGCGGGCGACTGAGGCGCCGGCGTCGTGGGCCTGGTTCAGGTCGTGGATGGTGCCCAGGCCTGGGAGCAAGAGAACGGCGATCCGGGCGTTTTTCGCTTCGTCCACGGCGGCGCGAACCAGGTCCAGTTCCGGGGTGAGTGAGAACCCGTAGTTGAAGGAGGACCCGCCGAGTCCGTCGCCGTGGGTGACCTCGATGACTTCGACTTTAGCGTCGTCGAGGGCACGGACCACGGAGCGAACGTGTTCTTCGGTGAACTTGTGGCTCATGGCGTGGGAGCCGTCCCGCAGGGTGGTGTCCGTCAGCCGGACACTGAGGTCGTTGGTTGCTGTCATGGTTATGCTCCTACGGGTGTTGAAGGGACGGCGGCGTCCATGCGTTCGGCCAGCAGGTCCGCTGTCCGGGTGGCGGCGGCGGTGATGATGTCCAGGTTGCCGGCGTACTCGGGCAGGTAGTCCGCGGCACCCTTGACCTGGACCCAGACGCCGACGCGGCCGTTGCCGTTCCAGTCGTCGCGGGCGGCGTCGAACTGGGGCTCCACCCGCAGCGAGTATCCGGGAACATAGTCCTGGATCCTGGCCACCGCTTCGTTGATCGCGGCACGGATCTTGTCCTGCAGGTCGCCGGGTTCGGCCGCCTGGGCGGGGATCGCGGCGTAGATGGTGTTGCGCATGATCATGGGTGGTTCCACGGGGTTGATGATGATGATGGCCTTGCCCCGCTTTGCCCCGCCCACTTCTTCCAGTGCTTTGGCGGTGGTTTCGGTGAACTCGTCAACGTTGGCACGGGTTCCCGGACCGGCCGACTTGGAGGCGATGGAGGCGACGATCTCGGCGTAGTCCACGGGCACCACCGAGGAAATCGCGGCGACAATCGGCGTAGTGGCCTGCCCGGCGCAGGTGATCATGTTGACGTTCAGGACATCCTCGAGGGCGTCCAGGTTCACCACCGGGCACAGGTAAGGACCGACGGCGGCAGGAGTCAGGTCGATTGCATGGATCCCCGCGGCCTTGTACTTTGGGGCGTTAGCTTCATGGGCCTTGGCCGAGGTGCATTCAAAGACGAAGTCGGGCAGTTCATCCTGGGCCAGGAGCCAGTCAACGCCCTCCGCCGAGGTGGTGACGCCGAGACGGGCCGCGCGGGCGAGCCCGTCCGAGGCCGGATCCACGCCGATCATGTACTTAATCTCGAGGTTGGTGCTACGGCGCATGATCTTGAACATCAGGTCGGTGCCGATGTTGCCGGAGCCGACGATCGCGGCAGTCTTTTTAGCCATCTGGGTTCCTTTGATTGTTTCCGGCTGCACGTGCCGCCGGGCTAGATAAAGTGGATGGTCAGGGACCCGAGGGCCCCAAAGTCAGCTGTTGCACTGCTGTCCGCCACGACCGGAAGAGCCTTCGTGAAGGATCCCGGAAGGATGAGCTGGCCGGCTGCCAAAGCGACTCCTTGTTCTCCGAGGACGTTGGCCAGCCAAACCAACGCTTCGATGGGATCGCCCATCACGGCTTTACCGGTGCCGGTCTCGGCCGGGTGGTTATCGATGCGCAGTACGCATTCGACCTCGGTCAGCCGGTCTAGAGGGACGTCCAGCGGGCTTTGCCCCACCGCGATGGCTCCGCAGGAGGCGTTGTCCGCCACTGTGTCCACTAAACGGATGTCCCAGTCCGCAATCCGGGAGTCGATGATCTCGATCGCGGGGTAGACCGCTCCGATCGCGGCTGCAGCTTGCTGGTAGGTTACGCCCGGGCCCTGCAGCGAATTCTTGAGCATGAATCCGAACTCGGGTTCGACCTTCGGGGCGATAAAGCCATCCGTGGGGATCCGTGCACCTTCGTGGTGGACCATGTCTTCGAAGAAGAATCCAAAGTCCGGGGCATCGACGCCGAGCTGGGACTGCATGGCCAGAGAGGTCAATCCAACCTTCCTACCGGCAAGTACACGGCCGGTACTGAGGTGCCGGCGCAGCTGGGCTTCCTGGACCTCATAGGCGTCCTGAACGGTCATGGCCGTGACCCGGTCCCGCAGTGGCGCCACGGGTACGCGTGTTGAGCCGGCAGTCATGAGTTCCTCGGCAAACCCATTCAGGATGGCTTCACGGGAAGGGGTATGAGTGGTCTGCATTTCTTGCTCCCATCTGTGTTCAGGTCCTGCCGTCACCCCCCGTACTTGGTCGAAGGTGGGTAACCCGGCAGTTGGTGTGCGGTTGCGTAGGACTGATTGTGGAAAGACGAGCGATGGCATTTTTGGATGAAGAAGGCTTGTGCTTGGTTTAGGAGCAGCCGCCTGTGAAGAAACGCCCAAGAACCGGTAGTCCTGTGAGGTTGTTTCTTTAGATGCTTCCACGTCGGTACGTTTGTCTGGCTTGAATCGCGCAGACGGTGCCCAGCTCTTGCGTTCTTATGTGAGTACCGGTGTGCTGGGTACGGGTGTCTGTTCGCGGGTTTTGTCCAGTTCCCTGTCCCACTGAGCGGCTTCTTTACCCTCGTCCCTCAGGACTGACTTGCGCACTTTCCCGTTTTCGGTGCGCGGCAGAGTATCGCGGACCAGCATGAAGCGGGGGATGGCGTACTTCGCGAGCCGCGGTTCACAGAATTCTGTGATTTCGCTGAAATCTACCGGGCCTTTGGGAACAATGGCCGCCATAACCTCGTCTTCTCCGAGTTCGGAGTCCACGGCGTACACCGCTACTTCGCTGATGGAGGGGTGCTCCAGCAGGACCTGTTCGACCTCAGCGGAGGAGATGTTCTCGCCCCTGCGCCGGATGACGTCCTTGATTCTGTCGACGAACCGCAGCCATCCGTCGGGCTCTATCACGACGCGGTCGCCGGTGTGGAACCAAAGGTCCTTCCATGCCTGGACGGTAGCTTCGGGCATCTGGTAGTAACCGGTTGCGAACGCATGGGGCTGGTCGCTGCGCAGCAATAGTTCGCCGGGTTCACCCGCCGGGACTTCCAAGCCGTATTCATCCACTACGCGGGCAGTGAAACCGGGCTGGATCTTTCCCATGTAGCCAGGGCGCTGCTCAGATCTGCTTGCAGCCACGATCGAATTCGTTTCGGTGGAGCCGTAGCCGTCTATCAGCGTCACTCCGAAACGGTCCCGGAAGTCTTCCAGCAATCCAGCGGGGGTTGCAGGGGCCAAAGCAGCGGTAATGCCGTGAGTTCGGTCCCCGGGAGCAGGCGGCTTGCTGGCAAGGATACTGACCATGGCGCCGAGCAGGTAGGTAAACGTTGCTCCCGCTTCCTGGGCGTCTGACCAGAAACGTGAAGCGGAGAAGCGCGGTCCAAGGACATATTCGGCTCCGCTGACGAGGGCCTGGGTGAATGCGTTGAGGGCGTTCGTGTGGAAGAGCGGCAGGCAGGTGTAAAGGACGTCTTCAGCTGAGATTTCAAGCTGCCGGCTTACATTTGTTCCCCACCAGTAGAACTGTCCGTGGGGGCATTGGACGCCCTTTGATACGCCGGTCGTGCCGGAGGTGTAGAGGATTGCTGCGGTGTCGCCGGGAGCAACGTCGACGGGTTCCGCTTCCTTAGTTGAGGTGGGTAGGGCAGAAACCGGATAACCGGTTTCGACAGGGACGTCAGCCTCGTCGACGACCCAGATTTGGCGAAGTTCCGGAAGCTGGGGAAGGCGAATTACATGCTCCAGCAGAGGGGTCTCGGTGATGAGAAGGGATGACTTGGAGTTGGAGAGAATGTGATGGAGCTGCTCTCCGCGGGCCGCGGTATTGATTGGAACGGCAACGGCTCCAATCCAGGCACAGCCGAGGATGAAGTCAAGCAGTTCGATCCGGTTGGCCGACATCAAAGCAACGTGATCGCCTGCGCGGATTCCGTGCTTGAGCAAGACATCGCCAGCGCGTGCAACCGCTTGAACCATCTGTTGTCCGTTGCGGCGGATGGAAGCGCAGCGCAGGAGGGGCGTGGTGGGTGCTTCCTGTGCCCTTTTGAGCAACATGCCGGACACGGTCATCGCGCCGGGTCCTGGATTGGTAGTGGCGATTTCTCTCATGATTTTCCTAAAGTTCCGTTCCGTGTAGAGGCACAAATGCAGCCACTTCGGTATCGTCGCTGGGATCGTTGGTCAGCCTGATCCGATCGCCGGCATCGGCAGTTCCACCAATGATGCGGGCGATGAAGTAGACGTCACCTGGGCAGGTGACTGTGGCTATTTGAAAGCCATTGGAGAGTCGGGTTGTTGTCTCAACTACTCCTGTGTCGGCCTTGTCGTCCGCGAACTCTGTCCCATGGCAGCGGCAACAGATGAGTCGGGCCGGGAAATATGATGCCGAGCAGTTGGTGCAGGTCTGGATAAGTGCGCTCATCGGGCGGCCTCCAGCACTGTCAGGTTTGCGCAAGAGCCGTGCCGGTACAGCACCATGCCGTATCCGCTGACCGCGGCAGTCTTTGCGTGCACTTGTCGGTCTCCTGCCTGCCCGCGCAATTGCCGCGCCGCTTCGACGAGACCGTGCAGGCCACCGGCCGATCCTGCCTGACCGGCTGAGAGCTGGCCCCCCGAGGTGTTAAGCGCCAGATCCCGGGAATGAATTCGGGTATCAATAAATTCTGCGATGTCTGCACCGTCGGCGAGGACCCCGATGTCCATCAACTGCGCCACCACCATCGCCGGGTAGTCGTCATACACGCTAATGATGTCGACATCTTCCGGTGAGACACCCGCCCGCTCCCATGCCAGCGGCGCACACTTCCGCAGTCCGGTCTGGAGGCCGTCCCCGACCTGGTTGTCGGCGTTGTAGGACGCGGTAACTGAGAGTACTTTGGCCCTCCGCTTCCCGTCGGCTCTCTCATCAGCGACTATGACGACCGCGTCGGCACCCGTGACCGGGGGAACGCAGTCGAAACGGCCCAAGGGTTCGGCAACCATGGGTGCACCAAGATAGTCGTCCAGCGTCAGCGGGGTGCGGTAGACCGCCCCCGGGTTTCCTGCTGCCCACTGGCGCTGGGCCACGGCGATCCGGCCGTAATCCTCACGCACCAGGCCAAACTTTTCCATCTGCCGGCTTGTTAACATGGCAAACAGAGCGTTGGGACCGGCCAGGGGCAACGGCGTGAGGTGGTTCTCTGTGGCGCTGTTGTACCTGGCCACCAGCTTGGCGAAGGCTGTGTGATCCATCACGTCTCCCGCTGCGATCACGATCACGGAGGCGTCGCCGGCCGTAATTGCATGGACTGCGTGCTGGAGCATGTTTCCGGCGCTGGCACCGCCGTTGGTGTCCTGCATGAGCCAGGACAGCTCAAATCCCATCTTCCAGGCCAGGTCTATTGCGTGGTCCGGCTCCAGGGTGAAGCTCGAGACGGCGAAGCCGTCGACGTCGCCCGGAGTGAGCCCTGCATCCTTGAGGGCACGGCCGATTGCGTCAGCGAGCGTGCGTGATGTGGTGGTTCCCGGTTGAGGATGTCGCGTGTAGGGTGACTCGCCGGCGCCGATGATGGAAACTGCCATGACTGATTTCTTTTCTCTTCCAGTATTGTCCGCCGTCAGTGGCAGGAACTGCCAGTGCGTTCCTGCCACTAACGGATGTGCACCTGAAGCTTCTAGTGCTGTGCTGTTTTGAGCGCAGAGACACCTGTCTGCTCATCCGTTGGTGAGCTGTGCTGCCGGCCCAGGTTCTTAGAGAAGGCCAGCGCCGTCAAGGTAATCGCGGCCAGCCCAATGGCGTACAGCGATACGGGCGTGGAGCTGTCGTATGTGAGCAGCAGTGCGGTGGCAATGAAGGGCGCCAGTCCTCCGGCAAAAACTGCGGCAAGCTCATGGCCCAACGCCATACCGGAGTAGCGGACTTCGGGGCTGAACAGTTCGTGGAAAAATGCCGGCTGAGCCCCAATCATTGCCGCATGGCAGATTCCGTTACCGATGAAGTAGGCAAGGATGATCAGGGCAGACGAGTTTGAATCGATGAGCCAAAAGAATGGGAATGCCATGAGTGCCAGAGCTGAGGCGCCGAAAGCGTAAACCTTCCGCCGGCCGATTTTGTCCGACAGGTGTCCGAAAAAGACGATGGTGCAGAAGGCGAACAGCATGGAAAGCATCACGCCCAGGAGCAGTGTTCCTCTTTCGACTCCGACGTGCACACCGTAAACCAGGGAGAATGACAGCAACAAGTAGGACCCGCCGTTTTCCGCCACCCTCAGGCCCATTGCGACCAGAATTTCCTTGGGATGAGTCCGAAGTGCCGCCAAAACCGGCACCGATGCCCGTTCGCCGGTCTTTTTCACCTGCTCGAACTCTTTCGTCTCCGGTAAACGGAACCTGATGTACATGCCGACGCCAAAGAGCAGCACGCTCAGAAGGAAGGGCAAACGCCAACCCCAGGCCATGAACTGATCCTCCGGGAGCAGTTGGACCAGATAGAACGCCGCCGAAGCGAGGACAAACCCGAGGGTGACTCCTCCCTGACTGAACGCAGAGAATAGTCCCCGGCGCTGATCGGAGGAGTTCTCACTGATGATCAGAACTCCGCCGCCCCATTCACCACCGGCAGCAATGCCTTGAAAAATCCGCAGGATGACCAGCAGGATAGGAGCCCAGATTCCTACCTGCTGATAGGTGGGGAGCAGCCCCATGAGGAAGGTGGCGATACCCATGATGCTCAGGGTCAGAACCAAGGCTGATTTCCGGCTAACCCGGTCACCGATGTGACCGAAGAGAATACCACCCAAGGGGCGGGCCGCGAATCCGACTGCAAACCCTACAAAGGCACCCAGCGTTCCCACGAGGGGATCAGTGCCGGCCGGGAAGAAAAGTTTCCCGAATACGATGGCCGCGGCCGTTGCATATAGGAAGAAGTCGTACCATTCCAAAGAATTCCCGACGAGGGAAGCTATAACGTAACGCCTGATTCCTGGACTTTTGGCGCTAATAGCGCCAGGTGCTTTCTGTGACATGAGCGTCTCCTGTTGGAAAAGGGTTTTCGGTGAGGATCCACGACAGTGGGGATCGTGCCGATGAGGTATCAGCTGGCAGCCTGTTCTTCCGCCAGCATGGTGACTCCGGAATCAGTTCCGAGAAATTGTTGGGCGTTGCCGCCCAGCATCTGCTGTTGTTGTTCCTTTGTGAGGAATTCCGCTTGCCTGATGAGGTGTCCGGCTGGGCGTTCGCCCAAGGGGTACGGGAAGTCTGAACCAAGCATGATGTGGTCGCTGCCCATTACGTCCACAAGGAGCCGCAATGAGGCGTGGTTGAAAACCGCGGAGTCAACGCTGAACCGGTTCAGATAGTGTGACGGGGGAAACTCGGATGTTGCGATGAGGTCGGGCCGCTGGTGCCAGGCGTTGTCCATGCGGCCGACCCAGTAGGGAAAGGACCCGCCGCCGTGGGCGAAGCACAGGCGCAAATGTGGGGGGAGCCTGTCGAAGCCGCCGCCCAGGATGAGCGAGAGAATCGAAAGGTGTGTTTCCCCGGGCATGCCCACTAGCCAGCGGGCCATCCAGCGCTCCAGTCGTGGCGAGCTGGGCATGTCCCAGGGATGCACAAAGACGGCTGCATTGCGATCCGCGCAGTGCTGAAGGAATGCGATGATGCCTTCGTCATCGAGGTCGCGGTCCCCCACATGGTTCCCGATCTCAACGCCGACGTGTCCGTTTTCCAGGCAGCGGTCGAGTTCCCTGCAGGCTGCGTCTGTGTCCTGTAACGGGACCTGGCAGAACGGGATCAGTCGTTGAGGCGCTGGATCACAGACTTCCAGGGCGAGGTCGTTGAAGATGCGGCTGACCTTTATGGCCTCCGTGGTTTCACGGGCGTAGGAGAAGAACAGTGGAGTGGGTGAGACCACCTGCACGTCAACTCCGTCAGCATCCATTGCAGCCAGCCGCTCTTCGGCGGCCCATGCCGCGGCCCGGAGGGGACGGTACTCGGTGGAGCCAAGCATAAGCATCGCCTCCCGCTCCGAATCGCTGCGCAGCCAGGGCCAGGGGCCGCTGCCGCCGGTTTCCCTCTCGAGATCCGGCCAGCCCTTGGGCACGTAGTGGGTATGGATGTCTATAGTTGCTTGAACGGTGTCCACGTGTTCTTTTCCTCGTGTCTTGTCGAGCCGGAGGGTGAGGGTCAGCCCCGGCCGGGGTGAACGGAGCCGCAGTTGCTGCAGGTGCGGGCGGCCGCGTCGCTGGCGTAGAACTGCTCGAATACCGGCGGCAGGTCAGCGACGATGTCCCGGACCTGCAGTTCGACCTCGTGAACGAGGTGTGAGCATTCGAGGCAGTACCACTGGAATTTCTCGGTGGTGCCTTCCTCGCGGATCCGTTCGATGACGATGCCGATTGAGCCGGCTTCCGGTCGCTGGGGCGAGTGGGGGATGTTCCCGGAGAGCAGCCACATTTCGCCCTCGCGGATATCGACGCGCTTTACGCCTTCATCGGTAACGATGTTGACGTGCATGTTGCCTTTGACCTGGTAGAACCATTCTTCATAGGGGTCAACGTGGAAGTCGGTGCGCTGGTTCGGGCCGCCCACGACCTGCACGATGAAGTCGTCTACCTGGGTCCACATGGCCTTGTTGTTTACCGGGGGCTTCAGTGAGGCCTCGTTCTCGGCCAGCCATTGCTGGAAGTTGAAGACGGGCAGGACATTTGTCTTGTTCTTGCTTTCGGTCATTGCCTTGCTCCTTGTTATTCCGTTGGTGGTGATGGTGGTGGTCAGTGTTACCGCTTGTGTGCCACGGCTTGAATCTCAATTAGGAGGTGCGGGTGGGGCAGCTGGTGGACTGCGACGGTAGTACGCGCGGGACCGTTTTCGTCGAAGTACCGTGCGTACACTTCGTTGTAGCCGCCGAAGTCGTTCATGCTCACCAGGAACGTCGTGACCTGGATGAGATCGTCGAGGGAGGCGCCGACGTTGCGCAGGATTTCGCCGATGTTCTCGATGACCGCCTCAGTCTGAGCGCGGATATCGAGGCTTGTTGTGCCCAGTTCGTCCGCTTCTACGCCGGCGAAGGTGTTGTCCGGGCGCCTGCTGCTGGTTCCGGACACATAGATGAAGTCACCCGCGACCTTGACGTGAGGAAAGCGGCCCCGGGGCTTTGCCAAGTGCTCAATGAGCCTAGCGCCGGTCATGCTGCAGCTCCGGCGGTCTTCAGTTCGACAGTGCCGACGCCGGCGACAATAGCCGTGATTGTCCG
Source organism: Arthrobacter sp. UC242_113 (assembly GCF_044054585.1). NCBI lineage: Bacteria > Bacillati > Actinomycetota > Actinomycetes > Micrococcales > Micrococcaceae > Arthrobacter > Arthrobacter sp. UC242_113. The sequence goes on from NZ_CP171971.1 coordinate 85,589, forward strand.
TCCCGGGGCCAGAGCGACCGCGGCGGTCGCCGCGCCCGCCAGAAGCACAGCGCCGGCAGGCAGCCCGGCCCCGTAGCGCGAGTTCATGCGTGCGAACGCTTTGAGTGCATTCATGGGATCGCCGAGGATCGCTGAAGTGTTTCCCGTTTCAGTGATTGTTCCGTCGACAAGCAGGGTTACGGCGCGGCCGGCAAGATCGTCTGTGAATTCGGTCCATTCCCCCAAGACATAGCGGCTTGCCGACGTATTGTCCGCGACGACGTCGGCGAGGCTGAAGGAGAAGTCCCGATAGCGCGAATCAATGACCTCAAGTGCGGGAGCGACAGCGTCAACGCTGGCAATGATCTGCTCCTCCGATGCCCCAGGCGGTATAGCCTGCCCAAAGCGGAAGGCGACCTCGGGTTCAATGCGCGGGTGAACGAGCCCGTCAAGCTTGAGGGCGGAGCCTCCGTCCACGTGCATGTCCGCGGTCAGGAATCCGACGATTACTTCATGCACGCCCATTTGCACCATTTTTGCCTCGCTCGTGAAGCCGAGTTTGGCACCGGCAATGCTCTCCCCCCGGGCTAAGCGAAGCGCGAGCAGTTCGGACTGTACCTGGTAGGCCTGCTCAAGAGAGAGCATGTCACCGAATTGGGCGATGGCGTTGCCCTCACGCTCTGCTTGGTCGAGCTGGCGGGCAATTGCCGTGGCGTCGTGGGTGGCTGACTGTGTAGTGGTCATTAGGATCAGGCCTCGCTGAGGTTCACGCACACGTTTGTGGGCTCGGTGTAGAAATGCAGGGAGTGGGTGCCGCCTTCGCGGCCGATGCCGGACAGCCCGGCGCCGCCGAACGGGGAGCGAAGGTCACGCAGGAACCATGTGTTGACCCATGTAATGCCCGTATTCATGCGTCCGGCCACGCGGTGACCGCGGTCCAGATCGCTGGTCCAAACGGAGGCGGCGAGTCCGTACTTTGTATCGTTGGCCAGGCGTATTGCTTCTTCCTCGTCGTCAAAGGGGATAAGACCGGCGACGGGACCGAAAATCTCTTCACGCATGACGGGCGCGTCGTGGCTCAGTCCGGTCCACAACGTCGGTTCGATCCAGGCACCGCCGCTGAGCTCCTGACCAAGGTTCGGGATGCCGCCACCCACAATGGCTTCCCCGCCCTGCTGCTGAGCCCGTTCCAGGTATGAAAGCACTTTCTGCCGATGGTTCAGCGAAATAAGCGGACCCGTCGTGGTGCTGGCGTCCCGGGGCCTGCCCAGCGTCAAGCCCTTCGCGCGTTCGACGAGCCCCTGGACAACCTCATCGAAAATGGGGCGCTGGATGTACACACGTTCGGTGCAAAGGCACACCTGGCCAGTATTTGTGAAGATGGACCGGGTGAGTCCGTCAATGGCGCGTTCGATATCGGTATCGGCGAAGACGAGTGCCGCGTTTTTGCCGCCGAGTTCAAAGGAAACGGGACGCACGTTGGCTGCGGCGGCATGCATGATGGCCGAACCGGTTGACGATTCGCCTGTGAAAGTGATCCCATCGATGCCCTCATGCGTGGTGAGGAATTCTCCCGCGGAGTTCGGCCCAAAGCCGTGGACCAAGTTGAACACGCCATCGGGCACGCCCGCCTCGGCCATGATCTCCGCAAGCACCGTGGCCGAAGACGGTGTTTCCTCCGATGGCTTCACAATGACGACGTTCCCGCACGCGATCGCCGGGGCAACCTTCCAAGTCAGCAACAGCAGCGGCAGATTCCACGGAACCACTACGGCAACGACGCCCAGCGGCCGGCGAAGCGCGTAATTAAGAGCACGCCGTCCATCGGGCAGTTCGGTCAGGAAGGAGTCGAGGCCCTCGGCAGAAATAATGTCGGCAAAGGCCCGAAAATTCGCGGCCGCACGGGCGACATCAAGGTCCCGGGCCAGCGGCTCCGGCTTGCCGGTGTCCGCGATTTCCGCCGCCAGCAGCTCATCAAAACGTGCCTCAATACGGTCGGCGATGCGGCGCAGCAGCGCGGCCCGCTCATTGACAGTTGAACGGCCCCAGCGGCCCTGCAGGGCACCGCGGCCCGCCTTCACTGCCATGTCGATGGTGCCGCGGTCGGCTTCTGCAACGTAAGAGACCACGCTGCCGTCCACCGGGCTGATTTTTTCAAACGTGGCAGCGGTCGCGTCAATGAAGGCTCCGCCGACGAAGTTACGCAGGGTAGGAATCGCCATAGTGGACACTTCTCCCGGGTTGTCGATGTGGGTTACATCACCCAGTCTCCTCGCCACATCCATGTCCGTCGAATGCTTATTCCCAAACCGCCCATGTCTAAATGGGCATATCATCTTGGCATGGACATCAGATCGCTGCTGAACGGGCCACTTAAAATTCGCCACCTCGTCCTGGTGCTGACAATTGCGGAACAGGGCAGCATCGTCAGTGCTGCGAGACATCTCTACATAACCCAGCCAGTGGTCAGTCGGGGACTGCGCGAGGTCGAAGAGGCTCTGGGAGCCCCGCTTTTTGAAAGGGGGGCGCGGGGTGTTCGCCTCACACCCTATGCCGAAGTTTTCGTCGACCATGCCCGAGCTGTCGTGGGACACCTTAAGCAGGCGACACAGCACATAGCCGAGCTTGCTGACGCAACTGCTGGATCGGTTACGATCGGCACTTACGTAGCGGGCGGGAACCTGCTGGTACCGAAAGCAATTGCACTGCTCAAACAGCAACGCCCGCATGTGAGTATCCATGTCCACGAGGCAACCCCCGACCGGTTAGTCAACGGACTCGTCACCGGCGAAATTGATGTGGTTGTAGGACGCCTCACGGCCCAGCACGGCGAGCCGGAGCTGCAGCAGGCCGCTCTCTACCACGAGCCCATGGAGGTAGTTGCGCGGGTTGGACACCCTGTTCTTGACCTCGGCCCCACGACTCTGGCCGACCTGCGGAATTACCCTTGGGTCATGCCCATCGCGCAGACCGCGCTACGCGGAGAGCTGGAGCGTGCTTTCGCGCGTGACGGCCTCGAACTGCCCGAACAGCAGGTGGACTGCTCCTCGACGTTGACTCTTCGTGCCATCGTGGCGGAAACCGACTTCCTTGCTCTTCAACCGCACACCATCGGCGCCGCCGACCCGCTGCTGCGCATTGTGGATGCACGGATCAAGGGCATCGGACAGACCGTTGGCGTGACGACCTTGCCGGACAGACTGCCGAGCCCCGCCGTCGCACTGATGCTGCAATGCATCGAGAAGGTGGCCACCGACATCCGCAAAACACTTCCTGCCGCTATCCGCAAACAAACCCGCCCCGTGGGCACCCCAGGTATGCCCTAATGGGAACCCAGGGGACCCAAATAGGCATTAGCCATATCTGTCCCCGGCAAGGAAGCATGTTTATCAAAACCCTGCGGCAAACCACCCCTACCCATAATTCGAGGTAAGAATTCAGATGCGTGTATTCGAGAAAGTGGCCGAAACCCTTATTGGCCTCGGCGTTCGGCAGGTCTTCGGCGTCGTTGGCAGCGGCAACTATGACATTACGAAAGCCCTTGTCGAGCGCGGGGCGACCTACGTCGCAGCCCGCCACGAGGGTGGTGCAGCTTCCATGGCTGATGCTTTCGCGCGGGTTGGTGACTCCGTTCCTGCCATCTCCCTGCACCAGGGATGCGGCCTTACAAACGCGATAACAGGCATAACAGAGGCCGCAAAGTCGGGTTCTCCCATGCTGATTCTGACAGCGGAGGTTGCCGCTTCGGCGATTCACTCCAACTTCCGCATCGAGCAGGACCGCCTGGTCGAATCGGTAGGGGCTGCCAGCTTCCGCATCACCCGAGAAACCGCAGCCCGCGATGTTGCCCTTGCCTATCGGACCGCCGTCACACGGCGCATCCCTGTGCTGGTCAATCTGCCCCTTGACGTCCAAAGCGCTGAGACCACTGAAGAGTTTCTGCCATCCCTGCCCGGTTTGACCGCCCTGAGCCCATCGGTGGCACCCGCAACCGGAGACGTTACCCGCTTGGCGGACCTTATCGAGCGGTCCGAACGCCCGGTTGTTATTGCCGGCCGGGGCGGCCGCACTGCCGGTCCCGAATTGCGGGAACTTGCCCGGGCGTCGGGCGCTCTGTTGGCAACCTCCGCCGTCGCCCGGGGACTGTTCAACGATGACCCTTTTTACCTCGATATCTCCGGCGGCTTCAGTACGCCGTTGGCGGCGCGCAGCATCCAGGGCGCTGACCTGATCATCTCGTTCGGTTCAGCTCTGAATATGTGGACGATGCGTCACGGCACACTCATCGGTCCCGAAGCTACCGTGGTACAGGTCGATGTAGATCCACTGGCACCTGGTAAGCACCGTCCTATCAACTTCGGCGTACTCGGTGACTCCGCTGCCACGGCGGCCGCAGTGACAAACGAGTTGAAAAAGCGTGGTTTGTCGAGGGTTGGCTACCGCACGGAAGAAATGGCGGAGGCTATCAAGTGTGAGGGCCGCTGGCAGGACGTTCCGTACGAGGATCTCGGTGACGGTGAGCGCATAGACCCCCGCACGCTGACCATCGCCCTGGACCGCCTGCTCGATAAGGAACGCGTGGTCGCTGTCGATTCGGGTAACTTTCTCGGCTACCCGAGCGCTTTCCTCGATATCCCCGACGAAAACGGACTCGTCTTCAGCCAAGCTTTCCAGTGTGTCGGCCTCGGCCTAGCTAGTGCTATTGGCGCCGCGTACGCCCAGCCGGACCGCCTTCCGGTTCTTGGTACCGGCGACGGCGGTGCGCTGATGGCGTCGGCCGAGATGGAGTCGGTCGTCCGTCTGGGCATTCCGATGGTAGTCATCGTCTACAACGACTCCGCCTATGGGGCCGAGGTCCATCATTTCGGTGAAAGCGACCACGCAATGGGGCTCATTACGTTCCCCGACACTGACTTTGCGGCTATCGCCCGTGGGTACGGGTTCACAGCCGCCACCGTCAGGACACCCGAAGACCTCGATCCCGTCCGTCACTGGCTCGCTGGACCTCGTGACACCCCCCTGCTGATCGACGCGAAGACCGTCAGCTTTGCCTCATGGTGGCTTGAGGAAGCGTTCAAAGGCCACTAGGAGGGCCAACGAACCCCTGCAACACACACCTATCCGGCATGCATCAGAGAACGAGAGGCAAGAACGACCATGACCGAGACAGCACCGACCGCAGGAGCCGGTACGCTTGCGGGCCTGCTCGAAGGCCTGGCACAGCGACACATCCAGGTCATCGACCTCACCACACCGCTGACGCCGTTGACTCCCGCTTTGCGCTTGCCCGAACCGCTGGCCAATGTGATCGATCTCAACCTCGAGGAGGTTGCCGCCTACGATGAACGCGGTCCCATGTGGGCTCATAACAACATCCATGTCGGAGAGCACTTCGGCACCCACGTCGATGCTCCGATCCACTGGATCAGCGGACGGGCAGGCCGGGACGTATCCCAACTGCCCGTAGAAAGACTCGTCGGGCCCGCCGTCGTGATCGATGTGAGCTCCGAAGTCGCCGCAAACCCGGACTTCCTGCTCGAGATCCACCATGTTAAGGCGTGGGAAGACGCCCATGGGAAGCTACCCAAGGGTGCATGGCTGCTCTACCGCACAGGATGGGACCAATATGGGCACGACGAAGCCCTGTTCCTCAACGCAGATGAAACAGGGCCACACACCCCTGGCGTCTCAGCGGATTGCGCGCGCTGGCTGGCTGAAGAGACGGAAATCGCGGGGTTCGGTGTCGAGACCGTCGGCATTGATGCCGGAGCAGGATTCGGTCTGGAGCCGCCTTTCCCGATGCATCACTACCTCCTCGGGAACGACAAATACGGGGTAACGTCGCTGAAAAACGTTAGCCAACTGCCAGCAACCGGCGCCTTCATCGTCGTCACCCCGCTGCCGATTGTGGGCGGCACAGCTAGCCCAGCGCGCGTGCTGGCGTTCGTCGAGGCATCCCGGGCATAGCCCAGACATCCACTCGAACCGCCCATTCAGGGCGGACAAAAGACGGGTTTCGTGAATACATGCCAACGAGACGAACGGTCAAGTACCTGATGAAGGAATGGAACCTACTGATCGGAGCCCCTGTGGAAATAACAAGGCGGGGCACCCTCATCCGTGCCGGCATCGTTGAAGACGCAATGCAGGACCGCAGTCTGCTCTGGGTAGCGGCAGATGGCGTGCAAGGACGCGAGCTATTTTCGGCAGCCGACAACTATGAGGTGTGGGTTGAACCGCGTCTGCTCGATGGGAATATGCGGTACCGGATGACCGACAAACAACTGCACCGGCAGTTCCACAAACGCGACTAGCGCGATTCGAAGACGCCTTCTGGTCCGCTGGATGCAGGCTTGCTGTGTCAGGGGACGAGTACGAGCCGGCCCCGCAGGCGGCCTTCGGCCAGCCGGGCGTGTGCTGCCGCTGCGTCCTCGAGCGGGTAGGTCCGTGCGACACGTGCCACGAGCTCACCCTGGTCGGCGAGGCGTGAAAGCTCGGTGAGCTGAGCGCCGTTGGCTTGCACATCCAGCGCACCGACACGGATACCGCGTTCGGACTCCGGTTCCTGTCCCGGCCATAGGCCGACGTAGGAGCCCCCGTCACGAACCGCGGCGATCGCGCGGTGCCCCAGACCCGCAGCGTCGAGCACCCCGTCGAAGCTGGCATCTGCGGGGTTTGCCCCTCGGGAGAGGAAATGATCAGTTCCTCGGGATAGAAGGAAGGGCTGGTCGCCCGGGGAGGCCATTGCGGTAATCTCCAGCCCCTGCCGGTGTGCCAACTCCACCGCATGCCCTCCGACGGCGCCGGCCGCTCCTGTGACCAGCAGGTTCTGCCCCGGACGCAACGCCAGTATCTCCAGCGCCTGAACGGCGGACAACGTGTTCAGTGGCAGGGTCGCGGCGTAGACATCGCCGAGCGAATCAGGGGCCGGGGCAACACTGTCCGCGTCGAGCACGACGTAGTCAGCATGCGTACCCAGTGGCTCACGGTGGCCCGTCGCCAGCCCTATCACCCGTACGCCGACCTCCCAGTCCGCTCCGGCCCCTACTGCAGCGATCGTTCCTGCGACGTCCCAGCCCAAACCGAGCCGTTCTCCCTCGCCGCCGAAAACTCCGGAACGGATGGCCGCGTCCACCGGATTCAATGCAGCGGCCCCCACCTTGACCCGCACCTGTCCAACGCCCGGCCTGGGCACCGGAACCTCTGTGATTTCAATCGCCTCGGGTCCGCCGAAGCGGGAAACGGTGACGGCACGCATGAACATGATCTTCCTTCCGGGACGGGCGGCGCTGCTGACGTGCAGGCCGGGAATCCCGCCTCTGGTTACTAATAGTGTGTAACCCCACGATGAGGCAGTATTGGATTCGTTACAAAAGGCACACGCGTGTGCGAAACCGGAAGGACATGTGCCCCATGGAACCTGAATCCCTCGCAGGGCAAGCCCAGGCCCTGTCAGGACCCTGCTCCCGGTGGCCAGCGGAACACGGAGAAACCATCCGGCAGATCATCGAACGGGCAGGCAACAAGTGGGCCGTGCTTGTGGTCAGTTCGCTGCAGAGCGGACCCCTGCGCTACACAGATCTGCTGCGCTCCATCCCTGGCATCTCCCAGCGCATGCTCACCCACACCCTTCGCCAACTGCAACGCGACGGTCTCATCACCCGAACCGCCTATGCCGAGGTGCCTCCACGGGTCGAGTATGCGCTGACCGATCTCGGTGCCACCCTGCTCACCGCCATCACCACATTGATCGACTGGGCCGGCAGCAACCACGATGAGATTCAAGAAAACCGCACACGATTCGACAACGCAGGGGCGACCAGCGAGGTCGCGGTGCCAACGGGATAAAAACGCCCTCGCAGGGCTTCCAGAGCAAACCGTCAGGAGGAAAATTTCGGCGTACTCTTCGCCGTCAGAATAGCGTCGAACACCGTTTTGCTGACAGATGTCATCCTGACAGAGGGAGGGACGAGAACCGGTGTGTTGGCTCGATAAACATCGACCTAGACCAACGAAACATGAACTAATGAGGACACGTCTGGCCTACTTACTCCTCAGCGGAGTCCTAGAACGAGAGACCGAGCTCGGGGCAGGCGAATCCTCCCTGACCAGACGCCCCGACGTCAGGGTGGGGTGTACATCAATGTCCAGGCCAGTAGTCGCCGCTTCCTGAGAGGGCACGAGCAAACTTAGGCCAACTCGCTTCTGCCTCGAGGCTGTCGCGCTTAGGGCATGGTGAGGTGGCTTAATTGCAGGCGGAGCATACGCCTTTTCGAGAGCCGGCGATTTACGCCGAAGCCTGGCATTGGGAAGTCAGCCCGAGGTGTCGCGCTGGGGGACCGTCATAGGCGACGACTTAATAGAGCTTTACCTGGGCGGGCCAGCGTTCCGATCGCGCTGGTGTTCGACGAATCGGATGTATATGGTGCGATCCTCATCCGGTTTGATGGGACGAAAGCCTTCTTCAAGGGCATGGCGGGAGTATTCTTCGAAGTTCGCCAGCCACGGCGAGTAGCGGACCTGCTCGAATGCGTCGGCCCGTCGGCTGAAGTATCCGACACAGAGAACGCCGAGCGGTGCGATGATCAGGCAGGCGCATAGGAGCGCGACAATAAACACTTTCCGGCTCTTCCCTGCGTCATTGAGGAGTTATCCAAAACTGAAGACTATGAGTGTGTGTAGGGAGGCGCCGGACCACGGCGGTAGCCCGGCGCTCCCACGGGGTGTTACTCCGAGCTCGGGAAGTCGTATGAGGCTCCTGAGCCTTGTTCCTGCCACTTTTCCTGGTGCGGCCAGCGGCTGGTAACCACTTTGGCCCGGGTGTAGAACGACACGCCTTCGGGACCGTAGATGTGCTTGTCGCCGAAAAGCGAATCCTTCCATCCGCCGAAGGAGTAGTTCGCGACCGGGACGGGAAGTGGAACGTTGACTCCGATCATGCCGACTGTCACCGCACGCTGGAACGTTCGTGCAGCCTCGCCGGATGCTGTGAAGATAGCTGTACCGTTGCCGAAGGGGCTGGAGTTGACCAGGTCGATGGCGGCTTCCAGATCGGGGACCCGTATAACGACCAGCACGGGGCCAAAGAGTTCTGTTGTGTAGGCAGGATCGTCAAGGGCAACCTTGTCGATCAGCGTTGGGCCGACGAAGAAGCCGCCTTCGTGACCGCTGACCTTGAGGTCCCGCCCGTCGACCACAACGTCTGCTCCATTGGCTTGGGCGCCGCTGATCGCGCTGATGATGCGGTCCTGTGATTCCGGGGTGATAACCGGCCCCATTTCACTGGCCGGGTCGGCACCATTGCCCACCACGATGGTCCGTGCCTTGCCGGCTACAGCTTGGACCAGGCGGTCGGCTGCGTCACCCACGGCAACGGCGGCGGAGATCGCCATGCATCGCTGGCCTGCGGAGCCGAAGGCCGCAGCGGCCAGGTGTTCGGCTACATAGTCAATGTCCGCATCCGGCAGGACCACCGCATGGTTCTTCGCACCGCCGAGAGCCTGCACACGCTTACCGTGCGCCGTCGCGGTGGCGTGGACATATTTTGCGATGGGAGTCGAACCGACGAATGATACGGCGCTAACATCGGGGTGGGTCAGCAGGGTGTCCACCGCGCTCTTTCCGCCGTGGACCACGTTGAAGACCCCCTTGGGCAGGCCGGCCTCGGTCCAGAGTTCGGCGATGCGGTTGGCGGCGGAGGGGTCACGCTCGGAGGGCTTCAGCACGAAGGTGTTGCCCGTGGCAATGGCTATCGGAGCCATCCACAGCGGAACCATGGCCGGAAAATTGAACGGGGTGATGCCCGCAACGACGCCCAGCGGCTGCCGGAAGGAGTGAACATCTATCCCGGTGGAGACCTGGTCCGAAAATTCGCCCTTGAGTAGCTGGCCGATACCGCATGCCATTTCCACGACCTCAAGACCGCGTTGGAGCTCACCTTTCGCGTCCGAGAGGACTTTTCCGTGCTCGGAGGTGATGATGGCGGCAAGTTCGTCGAGATTGGCTGCAAGTAGCTCCCGGAAGGAGAAAAGGATCGCCGTCCGCCGCGCAAGGGATATCTGCCCCCACCGGCCAAAGGCTTCCTTGGCGGCTGCGACGGCGGCGTTGACGTCGCTTTCCTCAGCCAGTGCCACGTATTTGCTGATTTCGCCGGTGGCCGGGTTGTAAACGGGCTGAACCTGCGCGCCGCTTCCTTCAAATGGCGCCCCGTCAACGTAATGACCAAGAGTCCTTAGGAGCGTGCCGGTCTGTTCACTCATATTCTTGCCTTTCTAAAATTGTTTCACTTTGAAACTAAAAAAGTATGTGATTCGGTAATAAGAGGGGTCTGGTTGATCTAGCTAGCTGGCGGTTTCAGCCCTGCGTTCGAGTACGCGCTGCAGGGCGGCAGCGCGCCCCTCTTGGATAGCGGCTTCCAAGGCCCCCTTGGCGACGGAGTATCCGTCCTGCGGGGTGACATGCAGTTGGGGCGAGGTGGCCAGAAGCCGAACCAGTCCGGACTCCACCTCGGCCATCTGGGTCTGCATGAGTGGGCGGAGCCGGCCGTTGTAGACGATCGCTTCCGGATCGAAAGTTACAGAGAACACGGCGGAAGCGGACGTGAGGGCTGCGGTGAAGTCATTGATGAGCTCTGCGAGGCCGCCGGTGGCTGGCTTTTCCCAGAGGTCTTCGATCGCGTCGAGACGGAGCCCGCGTTGTGCAGCCGTCTCCATAAGGCCGTTGACGCTGAGGAACCGGTCCAGCGGAGCTCCGTTAGGACCGGCACCGAGGACCCCCAGTTCTCCGAGAGCAATGCTTCGCCCCTTCAGGATGCTTCCCTGGACGGCGATGGAGGCACCGAAAGTGGTGCTCACACTCAGCAAGGCAACGTCGGACCTGCCAGCCACTGTGCCGTCGGTAATCTCTGAGAGGAGTGCCAGGTTGGCGTCATTGTCCAGGTACACCCGAACACCCAGTTTTCGCTCCAATAGCGAGTGAAACTCCGTGCCCGCCAGTTGATGCGCGGAAGGGGCCGGACGGGTGAGCTGAGTGCCCATCACCCGCCCTGGAACCGCAACGGCCACACCGGTCAGGTCTCCGTGGAAGTCGAGATCGCCGGTGAGGCGTGCCAATTGTTCGGCTACCCACCGGACGGCCTCCTCGGTGGACAGGCCACCAGGTGTTGTTGTCCGCAGAGTGCCCAGATGCCGGCCTCTTAAGTCCCCGGCGACCATCCGGGTCGAGTTCGCACCGAGATCGATGCCCACCACATAGCCGAGGCCTTCCGCGAGATCCAGATAGGTGGAGCGACGGCCTCTTCCGGCATGCTCCCTCACGGTTCCGTCTGAAAGGTATCCGTCGATGCGGAGTTCCTCAACTACACGGGAAACAGTTGCCTTGCTAAGGCCTGTTTTCGTAATGACACGGTCGCGAGTGACCGGCGCGTCCTGAAGGACGGTCTCCAAGACGTTGACGCGGCTTCGATCGCGCAGATTGTGTGTGTCCATCGATCCAAACCTAGCCTACCGGCCTCGGGCGGCGACGCTTGCCGGACGGTTTCTACCCATGGCTGCAAGAGTGTCGTCGAAGGCGTGAAGGAACTCATTGGCGTGGGCGTGCGTAAAGGGCAGCAGCGGACGGATTTTGAGGGTGTTGCCGTACATTCCGGTGCCGCCGATCAGAACCCCGCGTTGCCGGAGGCCGTTGATGACGTCGCTTGCTGCGTCAGCGGCCGGAAGCCCGGCTTCGTCGACGAAATCGACGGCCAGGTACAGCCCTGCCCCGCGGACGGCGGACACGTTGTCACTGCCGGAGGCCAGTTGCTCGAGTTCTTCTTTCAGGTAGCGCCCGATTTTTTGTGAGTTTTCCTGAAGTCCTTCGTTTTCAATGACGTCCAGCACAGCTGCTGCGGCGGCGATGCTGACGGAGTTCCCGCCGAAGGTGTTGAAGTAGCGTACTTTGGTGCCGAATTCGTCCAGGATTGCGGACTTCACGACCACGCCGGCGATGGGCATGCCGTTGCCCATGGGCTTGCCCATGACGGCAATATCGGGAACGATGCCGTGGCGTTGAAAGCCCCACATCGTGTCGCCAGTCCGGGCGAAACCTGGCTGGACTTCGTCGGCAATGTACAGCCCTCCGGCGGCGTGGACGACATTCACTGTTGGCTGCAGGAACCCGGCCGGATCAGGCAGAATCCCATCGGTTGAGAACAGGGAATCAGCGATGAAGGCGGCGAACCCGACGCCATGGCGCTGCATATCCGCGATGGCCTCCGCTACCCCGGCAGCGAAGGCTTCGCCGGGGTCCACCCCGTCGGTCCGGTCGGGTTGGGGCGCGGCGACGGTCCAGACGTGCTGGCCCACCGGGACGTTGGCTCCGAGTTGCGGGGAGATTTCTGCCGCGGCCGTTGTCAGTCCGTGGTAGGCGTTTGCAGTGACGATGACGCCTGTGCCCTGTGTGTAAAACCTGCTGATCCGAAGGGCCAGGTCAACTGCCTCGCTGCCGGTGCAGGTGAACATGACGTTGTCCATCTCTGCGGGGAACGTGGCCAGCAGACGCTCGGAGTAGTCCAGAATTGGTTCAGCCGCGTAACGGGTGTGGGTGTTGAGCTTGGCCATCTGGTCGGAGACGGCCTTGACCACATGGGGGTGGCAATGCCCGGCGGAGGGGACGTTGTTGTAGGCGTCCAGGTACCGGTTTCCTTGGGCGTCATACATGTAGACGCCCTCGCCCCTGACAAGCTCCAGCGGGGTCTTGTAGAAGAGCTTGTAGCCGGGTCCGAGGACACGCGCCCGGCGACGGACGATCGCCTGGATGGCCGGGTCCAGGGCGTCGGTCGTCGAGACGTCGAATGCGTTGACCATGAACTGCGATTTCGTTGTTGCCACTTTAAGCCGCCTTACATGCGTTGAAGATTTCTTCCTGGGCCTGTTCTCTGGAGATATTCCGGAGCCGGTCCAGGACCTGCCAGGTACGTGGGTTGTTGCGCAGCACGTAGTCGCGGTTCTCCGGGAAGCGTTCGGCGCGCCACTCGGTGATGGCGAGCCGCAGCACGGTGCGGGTGACGATCAGATCGAAGAGAACATCGATTTCTTCCGGCAGCAGGGGCCGTACCCTGTGGTAACCGGTGATGACGTCCAGGGCCGGGGCAAGGAGATTCCCTGATGGTCTCAGTTCGTAGGCGGCTGCTACCACGAGATCATTGACTGTCTGGCTTCGGGTCATGTCGCCGAAGTCGAGTATGGCCGTAACGCTGTCTCCGGCAGGATTCCGCATGAGGTTGTTGGCGGTAAAGTCGCCGTGCACGATTTGCTGGCGCAAGGGCTGAAGGCGGGGAAGGACGCGGGAATCAAAGTCATCGATTCCGTCGAGCAGGGTGCCCTTCATCGCTTGGTCATGCAAAGTTTCCACGATGCCCCGCAGCGATGATGCCCGCCCGATGTCCCAAAGGAGGTCCTGATGTTCTGCTGCCGGGTGGGAGAAGGTTGCCAGCGCCAGAGACAGCTTTGCCAGCGATTCTCCGATACTGCTGCGAAGACTGGCGGTGGTGTCCAGCCCATCAAAGGGTTCGCCTGGCATGAAGGTACTCAGCCGGCCACGCCGGAGTGTTCCGGAGTCTGTGATTGTGAATTCAGGCAACCCCGCCAGTGTGGGAATGACACGCGGAACAGGCAGGTCAGGGGCATGGAGTTCCAGGTGACGGAGCACGTCGGTTTGGAAGGATGTTATTTCTGCGTCCTCGGCGGAGTGCGCAACTTTCAGGAAGTATGTCCCTGTCGTTGTGACCATCTTGAAGTTGTCATCGCGTTCACCGGCGAGGCGCTTTGCGGACTCGCAGGAGAGCCCGTAGGCATTCTGCAGCAAGTCCTTGGCAGCTTCTGCCGTCAATTCGTCGGTGGCGGTGAGGAGGGTGGTATGTGGATCTGTCTTCTTTTCCATTACTTCTTTCACAGGACTTTCGCCAGGAAGTCACGGGTGCGCTGGTGGCGGGTGTTGTTGAACACTTCGTCCGGTGAGCCCGACTCCACGATCACGCCCTGGTCCATGAAGACGACGTTGTCGGCCACTTCCCGGGCGAAACCGATCTCATGGGTCACCACGATCATGGTCATGCCTTCGGCCGCGAGGCCTTTCATGACATCAAGGACCTCACCAACCAACTCGGGATCCAGGGCGCTGGTCGGCTCGTCAAAGAGCATCAGCTCCGGTTCCATCGCGAGTGCGCGGGCAATGGCCACTCGCTGCTGTTGGCCCCCTGACATCTGCCGCGGGTATGCCGAGGTCCGGTGCCCCAGTCCCACGCGTTCAAGCAGAGCCTGCGCGCGCTGCTTGACGATGGCCTTGTCTTGTTTCCTGGCCCTGACCGGGCCGATGCAGACGTTTTCCAGAGCTGTCAGGTGGGGGAAGAGGTTGAAGTTCTGAAACACCATGCCTGTCTGCATGCGCTGCCGGAGAACCTCGCGTTCGTGCAGCTGGTGGAGCTTGCCGGCCTTTTCCTTGTACCCGATGAGCTCGCCGTTGACTTCGATGCGGCCGCCGTCGATGGTCTCAAGTTGGTTGACACATCGCAGCAGGGTCGATTTTCCGCTTCCCGAGGGGCCGAGGAGAACCAGGACCTTGTTGGGCTCTACATTGAACGTGATGTCCTTGAGAACCTGGTGGTCGCCGAAGCTCTTGCTGACGCGGCTGAACCGGACCATGGCGGTCTGTGACATGTTGGCATTCTCTTTTCTGGCGTCTGCATCTTCTCGGATGAGCGGCTGGATGGTCGTCATGTCCGCTCTCCCGGGAAGCTTCGACCCTGAACCAGCAGGCGCCGGACATTGCCGAAGTGACGGCCGATGTGGTGCCGCATCGTCAGGGGAGTGTTCCGTTTGGTTCCCCTTGCGTAGTAGCGCTCCAGGTAACTCTGTCCCACGCTCAGGGCGGAGATCAGGATCAGGTACCACAGGCTCGCCATGATCAGCAGCGGTATCGTCTGGAAGTTCCGGGCGTAGATCAGCTGTGTGGAGTACAGGAGATCAGCAACGGCGACGACGCTGACGAGCGAGGTGGTTTTGAACATGGTGATGGTTTCGTTGCCAGTCGGCGGGATGATCACCCTCATGGCTTGCGGAAGCACAATCCGACCGATCGTGGTGATCCGGCCGAGGCCCAATGTGGCTGCCGCTTCGAGTTGCCCTTCATCGACCGATTCAATGCCTCCTCGGATGATCTCGGCCATGTAGGCGGCCTGGTTCAGGCCCAGCCCGAGGATGGCTGCAGTGTATGCGGTCATAATGGTGTTGGCATTGAAGCTCGCGAACACCGGCCCACCGAACGGGATGCCGATATTGATAACCGGGAACAGGGCCGAGATGTTGTACCAGAAGATCAGCTGGACCAGGAGGGGGACGCCCCGCACCAGCCATACGAAGGCAAAACCGGCGGATTTCAGGACGGGATTGGCCGAAAGCCGCATCAGGGCAACGATCGTGCCCAGAACAAGGCCAATGATCATGGCGATCACAGTGAGTGTGACGGTAACTCTGAGTCCGTCGAGAATCTGGGGGGCCAAAAAGAAGCTGAAAACAATATCCCACCGGAACCGCGGATTGGTGAGCATGGTTTCGACGACCATGGCAATGATCAGCATAATCACTGCCACTGCCAGCCACCGGCCGGGATGCTTTAGCCGGACGACTTTGGCTTCGCCAAGATGCACGTCATCCTGTCTGGAATCTGTGTTGAGGGTAGATGTTGAAGACATTGCAATTACCTAGCTGATAGCGCCATTGATGACGGATTTATCGATGGCCTGTACTTCTACGCCCCACTTCTTCAGGATGTCCTTGTACTGCGGGCTGGCCAGAAGTTTTTCGGTCGCGCCATGGATTGCTTTGGTCAGGCCGGTTTCCTTGGGAATGGGCATGCCCCAGGGGCCTTCAGCGAAAG
This sequence comes from Arthrobacter sp. UC242_113, assembly GCF_044054585.1. Taxonomy (NCBI): domain Bacteria; kingdom Bacillati; phylum Actinomycetota; class Actinomycetes; order Micrococcales; family Micrococcaceae; genus Arthrobacter; species Arthrobacter sp. UC242_113. The sequence continues at coordinate 101,483 of NZ_CP171971.1, forward strand.
CGTCGCCGACGCCGATGAGCGCTCCGTTGGTCTGGGTGGCGAGGTAGGAATTGTTCGGGGCGTTCTGTGCGCCGGCTTCGACCTGGCCGCTCGAAACCGCCTGGATCTGATCGGTCTGGGTTTTGAAAACGCGGATGTCGATGGCCTGCTTGCCACCGGCGGTGCACTTCTTGGACTGTTCCTCAGCCACCGATTCCTGGACGGTAGCTGACTGGACAGCGAAGCTGTGGCCGCAGACATCGTCAAGGGTTTTGAACTTGTCTTTGTTCTCCGCCTTGGTAAAGATCTGCGGACCGGCCTTGGCGTACGTGACGAAGTCGACGAGCTTTTCGCGCTCCTTGGTGTCCCTGAATCCGGAAATCGAAAGGTCGTAGCGACCTGCTTGAAGTCCGGCGATGATCGAGTCAAAGCTCGTGTTGACCCATTCGACCTTGAGGCCGAGGATGGAGCCGATCTGGTTTGCGAAGTCGACCTCGTTGCCGATGATGGTCTTGCCGTCGGTGTCGATGAACTGGTTCGGCGGGGCGGTGGCGTCGGTGGCGAACACCAAGGTTCCCTTGCTTCGGACACTGTCGGGCACCAGGGCGGCCAGGGCATCGTCTTTGGGCAGCAGGTCAACGGTCGCCTGTGACGATTGGCCTGCCGCCGGCGCGGCCGGCGCGGATCCGCTGCAGCCCGTCAGGGCCAAACCGGCGGACAGAACGACGGCCAGCGCAACCGCTGCTTTGCGGGTGGTGGGGAACATGCTGCTCTCCTTTGGATCAGTGCAGCTCCAGCTGATGGAGCAAGCTTTCGAAATGGGATGTGGGGGATGATGCAAGAGAAGAATTTTTTGTTTCAGAGTGAAACTTATAGGAAGGTTACCGCGATCACGCGCCTGTGTCCAGTGTCACAAGAGGAGCTTTTTCGGATGGGGAAAGCTGCCGCAGAACTGCATCGACGATGTCTTCCACCGGTTGGGAGATATCTACGACGAAGCCGGTTTCACCACCCTGCAGTGGCTCCAGGGTTGCCAGTTGCGAATCAAGCAGCGACGCCGGCATGAAGTGGCCGGGTCGCCCGTTCATGCGGTCACGAAGCACGGCGCGGCTTCCGTGCAGATGGACGAACACCACGGAAGGATCGGCCGTGCGGATGATGTCACGGTAGGAGCTTCTAAGTGCGCTGCATGCGATCACCAGGGGCGTGCCGGATGTCTGGAAGCGTCTGCCGATTTCAGCAAGCCACGGCGCCCGGTCGTCGTCATTAGCGGGGTGCCTGCTGCCATCTTGTCGATGTTCGATTGGGGGTGCAGGGCATCGCCGTCGATGAATTCCGCGCCGAGGCTGTGGGCGAGGGCATCACCAACGGTGCTCTTACCGCAGCCGGCCACGCCCATCAGTACGATGTGGTGCCGTGTGTTGCTGGCGAATGCTGCCTCACCAGTCATGGACGGTGCCGTCGACGAGGCGGTTGTAGGGCAGATAGGCCTGCTGGTAGGGGTAGGCGGCCGCGGCTTCCTCGTTGAATTCGACGCCGATGCCGGGCTTGTCGCCGGGGTGCAGGTAACCGTCGGTGAATGTCATGGACTGTTCGAAGACCTCGTTGGTCTTGTCCGAGTGCTGCATGTATTCCTGGATGCCGTAGTTGTGGATGGCCAGGCCCACGTGCAGCTGCGCGGCGAACCCGACCGGGGAGATATCGGTGGGTCCGTGGAAGCCGGACTTGATCTGGTACTGCGCGGCGAAGTCCATGACCTTCTTCAACGGCGAGATGCCGCCGAAGTGGGTGGAGGCTGCGCGGACGTAGTCGATCAGCTGTTCCTTGATGATGGTCTGGTAGTCATACACAGTGTTGAAGATTTCACCGATGGCCAGCGGCGTGGTGGTGTGCGAGCGGACCAGTCGCAGTGCTTCCTGGTTCTCGGCCGGGGTGCAGTCCTCAAGCCAGAACAGGTCGTACGGCTCCAGGGCCTTGCCCAGCTTCGCGGCTTGGATCGGGGTCATCCGGTGGTGCCCGTCGTGCAGCAGCGGCAGTTCCGGGCCGAACTCGCTCCGGACCGCCTCGAACACCGTGGGCAGGTGGCGGAGGTAGGCCCGGGTGTCCCAGTCCTCCTCCACCGGGAACGCGCCTCGGCCGGCGGGTTCGTAGTCGTACCGCTCCCCCGACGCCTGCGCTTGGGCCGCCACTCCGTACACGGCCTTGATCCCGGGCACTGCGGTCTGGATCCGCACGGACTTGTAGCCGAGTTCCAGGTGTTCGCGGACGGAATCGAACAGGGACGGGATGTCGGAGCCGGACGCGTGGCCGTAGGCGCGCAGCCCGTTCCGGGATGCCCCGCCGAGCAGCTGGTACACGGGCATGCCGGCCAGCTTGCCCTTGATGTCCCACAGGGCCATGTCCACCGCGGCGATCGCAGCCATGGTCACCGGGCCGCGGCGCCAGTACGAGGACCGGTACAGGAACTGCCAGGTGTCCTCGATCCGGTGCGGGTCCTTCCCGATCAGCAGCTGCGCCACGTGCTCCTTCAGGTATGCGGCCACGGCGAGCTCGCGACCGTTCAGGGTGGCGTCACCGATGCCGGTAACGCCGTCCTCGGTGGTGATCCTCAACGTCACGAAGTTACGGGACGGGCTGGTCACGAAGACTTCCGCGGCAATGATTTTCATGGGTTTTCCTTTACTGCTCAGGGGTATGACGTGTGGGCGGGTGCCGGACGGCGGCGCCCGGCACCTCTGCGACTCAGACGGTGGCGAAGGCCTTGTCCAGCTTGCGGTGTTCGATGCCGTGGGCGCGTGCGACGGCCTCGTAGGTGACTTCCCCCAAGTGAATGTTGATGCCGTTGGCGATGGTGGTGTTGTTCATGGCCGCCCGCTGGTAGCCCTGTCCGGCGATCTGGAGGCCGTAGGGAAGGGTGGCGTTGTTCAGCGCGATGGTTGAAGTGCGCGGCACGGCCCCTGGCATGTTGGCGACTGAGTAGTGCAGGACGTCGTGGCGGACGTAGGTCGGGTTGTCGTGGGTGGTGACCCGGTCGACCGTTTCGATGGATCCGCCCTGGTCGATGGCGACGTCGACGATGACGCTTCCGGGCTGCATTGACTTGACCATGGTCTCGGAAACCAGCTGGGGGGCTCGGGCGCCGGGGATGAGGACGGCGCCGATGAGCAGGTCAGCCTTCTGTACTGCATCGGCGATGTTGTAGGGGTTGGACATCTGGGTTTTGAGGCGTCCGCCGAAGATGTCGTCAAGGTAGCGCAGCCGGTCCGGGCTGATGTCCAGGATCGTGACGCTGGCGCCTGCGCCGACCGCCATCTTGGCAGCGTTGGTTCCCACGACACCGCCGCCGATGATCACGACTTCGGCGGGCAGGACGCCGGGGACACCGCCGAGGAGAACACCGCGTCCGCCGTAGAAGCTTTCCAGGTACTGTGCGCCGATTTGCAGTGCCTTGCGGCCGGCGACTTCGCTCATGGGGGTCAGCAGGGGCAGCGACCGGTCCGGCGCCTGCATGGTTTCGTAGGCGATGGCGGTGACCCCGCTGTCTTGGAGCGCCTGGGTCAGGCCGATCTCGGCCGCGAGGTGGAGGTAGGTGTACAGGATCAGGCCCCTGCGGAAATGACCGTATTCCTGGGGGAGCGGTTCTTTGACCTTGATGACCATGTCCGCAGCCCAGGCATCGGCGGCGTCGGCCACGATGGTAGCGCCTGCAGCCACGTAGTCGGCGTCAGTGAAGCCGCTGCCGGTGCCGGCGCCGGTTTCAACGTTGACCCTGTGGCCGGCGGCAATGTAGGCGACGACACTGGCCGGCGTGAGGCCGACGCGGTTTTCGTTGTTCTTTACTTCCTTGGGCACGCCGATATGCACGGGTGTACCTCATTCCTGGTCTAGTCGATGCCATCGGCGTTGGGCGGCCACGGCGAAAAATGGGAGGTGGGGGCAGCATTTTAGGCTGCCGCCCCCACCGGTGAACGGACGTTACATGGAGCTCTGAACAAGTTCCGGCTGGTGCTCGGCGGCGACCTGTGCCTCGACCTCGCTGGTGACCTCGGGCTTGCCGATGGAGAACTGCTCTTCGACCTTGGTTGTGACTTCGTCAAGGATGCGGAACATCTCGTCGACGTCGTCGCGGGTGATGTTGATGGGCGGGATGAAGGACATCCGGTTTCCGTAGTATCCGTTGCGCTGGGCGAGCAGGCCTGCGTCGCGCAGGGCATCGCAGAGCACGATGGTTTCCTGCAGGGCAGGTTCCTTGGTGTCGCGGTCCTTGACGTATTCGATGCCCAGGAACACTCCGGTCTGGTCGTAGCTGCCGACCAGGGGGTGCTTCTCGAAGTACTCGGCCAGGACACCTGCCATGTATTCACCGACCTGGGCGCAGCGCTCGACCAAGTTGTCTTCTTCGAAGATGTCCAGGACCTTGTTGGCCACGGCGCAGCCGAGGGCGTAGCCGGCGTAGGTGTTCGAGGACATGCCCGGGCCGAGCTTTTCGAAGATCTCGGCGCGGCCGACGACGGCGCTCATGGGCACCCCGCCGCCGAGGGCCTTTCCGACAGCCATCAGGTCGGGGACGACCCCGGAGTGCTCGCTGCCCCACATTTTTCCGGTGCGGCCCATGCCGGTCTGGATCTCGTCGAAGACCAGCAGGATGCCGTGCTTGTCGGCGAGTTCTCGCAGGCGGCGCAGGAAGTCGTTGTGCGGCTTGATGTAGCCGGCCGAGCACTGCATGGGTTCAACGATGATGGCGGCGACATTGTTGATGCCGGCGGCGTAATTGGCCATGGTGTTTTCGCCGCTCATGAGGATGCGGTCGATAGCTTCGACGGCGGCCTTGGCGCTTTCGGCTTCGCTGGTGGTGTTGTAGGCGCAGCGGTAGGCGTACGGGTAGGGGAACCTGTTGACGCCGTTGTCGGCGGGCGGGACGGGGGAGTACCAGCGGTGCATGCCGGCCTTAGTGGTCAGGCTCATCGTGCCGATGTTCTGGCCGTGGTAGCCGCCATAGAAGGAGATGATCTGGGACTTGCCGGTGTGGACGCGGACCAGGCGCAGGATCGCGTCGATGGCGTCTGCGCCGCTGAGGCCCAGCCAGACGCGCTTGTCGAAGTCGCCGGGGGTAATTTCGCACAGCCGCTTGACCAGTTTCAGGCGTTCGGGGGTGGGGAAATCGAACCAGTGGCTGAGCTTCATGTACTGCTCCTGCATGACCTGGGCGACGCGCTCGTCGCCGTGTCCGATGTTCATGCTGGACATGCCGGTGATGCAGTCGATGTATTCGCGGCCGTCGACGTCGGTGACCTTGTTGCCTTTGCCGGATTCGATGATCGGCGGGTTCGTCCACTTGGTGTAGAGGCAGGATCCGGGGGTTTCGTAGGTGAGGAAGTCGTTCAGTGCCTCACGGTTCTTGGGCGTGACTGACTGGTCCGCTTCGAGCTTGTTGAGGAGATCCTCGTAGGGCTGGATTGCCATGGTGCTTGCCTTTCGCTGCTTGCGTTCTGGGGCCTGGGCCTAGATGAGCCAGGTGAAATCGGGGTCGATGTAAGGGTTGAGCTTCCGGCCGGTGTCACCGGCCATGACCCACAGGTAATAGAGGGAGTGCTCACCCGCGGCGGCGAGGGGGTGGTAGCCGCGTTCGATAACGTAGGTGTCGCCGTCACGGACGGTGTGAGCCTCGTCGATGTCGCGGGATTTGGTGTAGTGCAGCTGGACCCCGAAGCCGCCGGCCGGATCGACGCGGTAGTGGTAGATCTCCTCGAAGTTCGGCTCGTGGGGGGCGAACTCTCCATCGTGCTTGTGCGGCGGGTAACTGGACCAGTGTCCGGGGTCGTTGATGGTTTCACCGATGACGATGGCGCTGACGCGGCCCTCGCCGGAGGTGGTGAGGATGTCCCGGATCGTGCGCTTCCAGTTCTTCTCTCCGCGCTCTGCGACCTGGACCTCATCGGGGCTGACAACGAACGGGGTCCGTTTCTCGTCAGTGGCCGCGATGCAGAGAGCGATCTCGACATCAGTCTCGGCGACGACCTCATAGCCGGCGAACGCTGGAACATATACGGAGGTGGGGCTGCCGTCGAAGACACTCTGACGACCGCCAAGGTTGTCCCAGGTCTGGTTGTCAACGGTGACCGTGGCGGTCCCCGTGAGAATGACGGCGACCGCCTCGAATCCTTCGGTCCGGGCCGTGTGCGTCTGGCCGGCCGCAAGCTTGATCAGGCCGAAACGCAGGAATTTGGTGTAACCGTTGTCCTCGCCAACCAAATCCTGATAGCCGGTGTCAGGGCGGGCTTTAACAAGCCTGCTCATGTCCTTCCCCTTTCTGATGGGTGTATGCCGTAAGGGCATTTGTGATGTTTGTGGTGCTATACGCCGGAGTAGGCGGAGAATGCGCCATCGACGGGGACGGTTACCCCGCTGACAAAGCCGGCGGCGTTGTCAGAGGCCAGGAACAGCAGTGCTCCAAGGAGTTCGGAGGGCTCACCAAACCGCCTCATCGGGGTTGCCGACAGGATCTTGCGGGATCTGGCAGTGAGCTCGCCATCGTCTTCGAAGAGAAGTTTCTGGTTCTGTTCGGTGGCGAAGAATCCCGGTGCAATGGCATTGACCCTGACTCCGACAGGGGCGAAGTGCACGGCCAGCCACTGCGTCAGGTTGGTGACAGCGGCCTTGGCAGCGCTGTAGGCCGGGATTTTGGTCAGCGGGGTGAATGCGTTCATTGATGAGATGTTCAGAACCGATCCGCCGGGACGATCAACCATGTCTTTGGCGAACTCCTGGGTCGTCAGCAGCGCGCCGAGGAAGTTCAAATCCAGTACGTGGCGGATGCCGTCGGCTTCAAGATCGAAGAAGCTTACGTGCTCGGGCCCGTGTGGTTGCAGGTCCATGTCGGTCAGGTACTCGCCCGATGTGGTGCCTTTCGGGTGGTTTCCGCCGGCGCCGTTGACGAGGATGTCGCACGGGCCGAGCTCGGAACGGATGCGTTCGTGTGCAGACCGGAGGGCTTCCTTGTCCAGCACATCGCACTTGATGGCGATCGCACTGCCGCCGGCGTTCGCGATGTCCTTGGCGATAGCGTCGGCTTTGGCCTGATTTCGCCCGATAACGGCTACGGCAGCACCGTTCGCAGCCAAGGCGCGGGAGAACTCGGAGCCGAGAACGCCCGTGCCTCCGGTGACCACGGCTACCTTCCCCGAAAGATCAACGGTGATTGGGGGTGTGGCTGGCATAGTGCAGTGCCTCCTGCTGAGTGGGGTGAGTGGCTGATCGTCAGAATGTAACTAGTAACATTTGAAGTGAGGAATTTCTCAAAGTCAATAGCTAATTCTGCTGTGGTCACTTAGCGTTGGAGCATTGCGGCACAGGAGTGTGCCGTGGAAGCTGCCTCGAAGCTGTGGAAAGGGAAACACCAATGAACCAAAGAAATGAAAGCCTCACGGGCAGCAGCCGTGTGAAGCGCGGCATGGCCGAGATGCTCAAGGGCGGCGTCATCATGGACGTCGTCAACGTCGAGCAGGCCCGCATCGCCGAAGATGCCGGTGCCGTTGCCGTTATGGCGCTCGAGCGCGTCCCGGCCGACATCCGCGCCGAGGGCGGCGTGTCCCGCATGTCCGATCCGGACATGATCGAGGCGATCATCGATGCCGTGTCCATCCCGGTCATGGCCAAGGCCCGCATCGGCCACTTCGTCGAGGCCCAGGTCCTGCAGTCCCTCGGCGTCGACTACATCGACGAGTCCGAGGTCCTGACCCCGGCCGACTACGTCAACCACATCGACAAGTGGAACTTCACCGTTCCTTTTGTCTGCGGTTCCACCAATCTCGGTGAGGCGCTGCGCCGCATCAACGAGGGTGCGGCCATGATCCGCTCCAAGGGCGAGGCCGGCACCGGCGACGTTTCCAACGCCACCGGGCACATGCGCCAGATCCGCGCCGAGATCGCCAAGCTCGCGGCACTGCCCGAGGACGAGCTGTACGTCGCGGCCAAGGAACTGCAGGCCCCGTACGAACTGGTCAAGGAAGTTGCCGCCACCGGCAAGCTCCCGGTGGTGCTGTTCACCGCCGGCGGGATCGCCACCCCGGCGGACGCCGCGATGATGATGCAGCTCGGCGCTGACGGCGTGTTCGTCGGGTCCGGCATCTTCAAGTCCGGCAACCCGGCCCAGCGTGCGGCCGCCGTCGTGAAGGCCACCACCTTCTTCGACGACCCGGACGTCATCGCCAAGGCCTCCCGCGGTCTGGGTGAGGCCATGGTCGGCATCAACGTCGACGAAATCCCCCAGCCACACCGCCTCGCCGAGCGCGGCTGGTAGACATGGCGCCGGCGCTCAGAGAACCATCTGGTAGCCGCGAATCTTTGTCCCTTGACGTTGATCTGCGTCACATGTAATTTGTTTCATAGTGAAACTTGAAGATTGATCCCACCGGTTAACCTCCAACCGTGACCAACTGCACGGAAAGCTGGCCGAGCTATGAACGACTCCGCGATGGGTCCAGTCCTTCTTTTCGATGACGGTATTAGCCGGTCCCGCCGCCATGACGAATGGATCAACCTGATCGGCATGGTCGTAGACGTCAGAAAAGACGGAGAGTTTGTTCGAAGGGGCGTGGTTGAAGACGCCACCTTGGATGGCTCCCATGTATGGATAGCTGGTGAAGGCATTACCGGCCGGGCGCTTTTTGACAAGGGCTCCGGTTATCAGGTCTGGATTCACCCCTTACACATCCAACGCCGTGCATCCCTTGTCCACGGCGATCCAACCAATCAACTTCCGACTTCCTAGGAGTCAATGTGAATGCTCAAACCATCGTGCTGACGGGAGCCGCCGGCGAAATCGGACGCATGCTCCGGACCGCTCTCGCCCGCGACGGCAGAACCCTTCGGCTTGTCGACGTTCAGGACCTTCCTGCGGCCGAGGCCGATGAGAACGTGGAAATCCACCAGGGTTCCATCACCGACGGTGCCTTCATGCAGGACGTCTGCGCCGGTGCCGACGCTGTCATCCATATGGCCAGTCTCCTGGACAACCACACGTGGGAGAACTATCTCGAGGTAAACATCAATGGCACACGCACCGTCCTTGAGGCTGCAAGGCTTTCCGGTGTCCGGCGCGTCGTGCTGGCCAGCAGCCATCACGCTGTGGGTTTCCACCCCAAGTATGAAGGCGCCTCAGCTCCGGACTACATGTACCCGCGCCCCGACAGCTTCTACGGTGTTACGAAGGTGGCCGGAGAGGCGCTGGGAAGCCTGTATCACGACCGCTACGGCCTCGATGTCATCTGCCTTCGCATTGCCTCATACCAGCCGGTTCCTTCAGATAATCGGCAACTCGGTCACTGGCTTTCCCCAACTGACTGTCTGGGGCTGGTCGAAGCCGCACTCAGCGCCGTGGATCCGGGATACAGGATCGTGTGGGGCGTTTCGGATAACACCCGGCGATGGATGAGCTTGGACGAGGCTGAGTCCATTGGCTACAAGTCCGTAGACAACGCAGAGGACTATGCCGAAGAAGTCCTCGGCAACCTTGATCCGACAAATGTCCAAAACGGTCATTACGGCTCACATTTCCTGGGCGGAGCCTTCTGCATCCCTGACTTCGACGGAACAGCCGCCGGATTCCACCCACAGCACTAGACCTTGGCGGCGTCCACGACACACCAACGTCACCGCGCCATGGCCCCAACAGCAGAAGGAGTGCAATGGGCACCCCAGCAGTAGCGTCAGTAGAGACTTTCCCACTGGAATACCAGTTAACGGAGCAGGAATACGGTTGCGCCAAGTTTCTCGCCTCCAGCCGAGCATCCACGCTTGTCAAGGTAACAACAACCGACGGCGTCGCTGGGTGGGGGGAGGCGTTTGGACCGATCCGGCTGGTAGCACCTGCGCTGGCTGCGCAGGCCCAAAGCGTTATCGGGCAGCCCGTGTCCGTGCGGGAAAGCAGAATACTGGGACATCTGTCCGCGAGCTACCACCTCACCAACGGAGGCGCCCACGTTTTTGCCATGAGCGGCATCGATACGGCACTCTGGGACGCCTTCGGCCGGACCCTTGGGGTGCCCATATACGAGATGATGGGCGGATCAGTCCGCGAAAGCATCGAAGCCTACGCGTCCACCGGCTACGTCACGAAGACGGGCGGAACGGCCCAATTCCGCCGCGAACTGGAGTCTGCCGTCAACGATGGCTTCAATGCTGCGAAGATCCGCATCGGCTTGTCCCCGCAAGACGACTACGACCGCGTAAAAGTTGCCCGGGAGATCCTCGGGCCTGACCGGAAACTCATGGTCGACTACAACACCAGTGGAACTCTCGCCTCCATTCGCAGATCCCTGGACCTCATCAGTGAATTCAACCCCTACTGGATCGAGGAGCCACTGCCGCCCGAAGACGTCAAAGGCTGGGAAGCTCTCCGTTCCGGCGGACACAACCTAACAGGCGGCGAATCCCTCTGCACTCGCTTTGCGTTCAAGGATCTCGTGGTCAACAAAAGGATGGACATCATCCAACCAGACCTGGCCGCCTGCGGTGGGTTGACCGAAGGCCAAGCGATTCTCACCATGGCCAACACCTGGCACGTCGGCATTTCCCCCCACTGTTGGGGCACCGGGATCCTGCAGGCTGCGACCCTGCAATTGCTGGCTGCCGCATCACCCGCTAGCGGTCATCACCACATCTTTGAATTTGACCGGGGGGACAACCCCCAGCGCGAAGGTGTCCTTGCAGAACCCATCCGCCAGCTCAACGGCGTGGTCAGTATTCCCACCGCTCCTGGACTGGGTGTCGAAGTGGATGAGGGCTGGGTATCCAGGAACGCTGTGGAAGGTCTCGGAGTCAAGGCAAGTCTGTAGCCGCCGAAAACACGCACCTAAGGAACACCATGACCACAACACTCAAAGAAAAGCTCGTCGCTGGACAACCAATCTTCGGAACTTTCCTCAGCCTGGCCAACCCTTTTACTGCTGAAATCATGGCCAACGCAGGATTCGACTGGTTATTCGCGGATTTGGAGCACGGTGGAGGCGGAGAGCGGGAGCTCATCGAACACCTCCTGATCGGGCAGGCCCACAACATTCCCGTGGCCGTCAGGGTGGAAACACCCGCCCGCATCCGGACCGGGCGAGTTCTTGACCTCGGCGCAGAAGCTGTCGTTTTTCCCCGCCTCGACACCCTGGAGCAAGTTGAAACCGCTATCGCCGGCCTCGCCTACCCTCCGCGCGGCGACAGGGGAGTGGCGTCCTACAACCGCTCCCGAGGTTTCGGACAGCCTCCTCGTTCATTCAGCGAGGCCAATGACCGAATTGCCGGCATAGTCCAGATCGAATCTTTGGCAGCACTGGCGAACGCGGAAAAGATAGCACGCACCGACGGGGTTGACTCCTTGTTTGTAGGGCCAGGAGACCTCACGGCCGCACTAGGCGTGCCGGGCCAGTTCGATCATCCAGACTATGTCCAAGCGCTTCGGACCATAGTAGAGACGACAACCGCAGCCGGCATCGCGGCCGGGATCCTCGCATCCACGCCCGAAGCGGCACTCAAATACGCCGACGATGGATTCACCCTGATCGCAATCGGCTCGGATGCAACCATCCTCAGTGCCGCCGCAAACGACACTGTCCGTCGGATCAAAGGCTGACGCAACTGCTACGAAACAGCTTCCTGGGAAGTGAAAAGGGGACATCCTCCATGCTGGGAACACCCTCCCGGACTGCCACGGTGGTGTAGCTTGTCCGCTGCACGGCGTGAGTTACGCTTTCGAGTAGAGCGGAGGAGCGCAGATGGGAGAACCCGGCCACCGCACGCAAATGAATACAAAACGAGCAAAGAACACAGTGAACATTTACGATGTCGCAAAAGTCGCGGGAGTATCTTCGGCGACGGTTTCGCGTGTGATCAACGGCAGTCCGAAGGTTAAACCCGAGACTGTCATCCACGTGCAGTCAGTCATGAACGACTTGGGGTTCACGCCGAACGTTTTCGCGAGGAGTCTTCAATCAAATTCGATGAAGGTTCTGGCTGTACTCACCGTAGATATCTCAGATATCTACTTCTCGGCAGCGGTTCAAAGCATCGAAAGCTATGCACGACGTCGCGGTTACGACATCCAAGTCGGCTTTGCCCGGGATGACAAGAAGGACCAGACCGCCCGGTTGCGGACGTTGGTTGAGAAACGGGTTGACGGCATTATTCTCGCCGGGTCAGCATTTGCCCGGGGAGACAACCCTTATGTGCAGAAGGCAGCGAAAACGACGCCCATCGCCATTCTTAACGGAAAGGTTGACGGTGACCGCATCTACTCCGTCTTGAGCGACGATGCTGCCGGCATTGAGATGGCAGTCGACCATCTCGTGGGTCTTGGCCGCCGAAACCTTGTCTATGTTCAGGACAGCCAGAATCCGGCGGCAATCTCCAAGATGCGGGGCTACGTCCGAGCCGTTGAAAAGCATGGCATAGAGATCCGCACCATTGAAGCGGTTCCCGGCGTCACGGGGGCCTACAACGCATGCGGTCGAGGGCTGGATCCGGCATGGCACACCGACGGCATCGTGTGCGCCGAAGATCCATTGGCCATAGGGGCCATCAAGTATCTGACGGCCAATGGTCGTCGCGTGCCTGAGGATGTTGCCGTCACCGGATACGACAACCTAGCGTTTGCAACGTGTTCCACACCTGAACTTACTTCTGTCGATTCATGCGCTGAGCAGATGAGCGAAACCGTCGCACGTGTCCTAATCGAAGCCCTTGAAGGCGGCTCGCCTGCCGCGCTCACACACTTCGTTCCAAGCCTAGCCATCCGGCGCAGCACCCATAGCGACTAGGACGGGCTCCGTGCCAGATCCACGCAGCCTGTCGGAAAGACACGGCTGCTACGCGATCGAGAATGGCTGATCCGTAAAGTTGCCGGCGGAGCGTGTCGCCGTCGTAGATACTGTCGGCGCTAGGGACGCGTTCGCGGCCGGGTACTCACCGGATGCCCCGTGGCGATTGCTTCCTCCATCGTCTCCGCACCGCGGTGGGGCAGAGCGTTCGCATGCACGACAGCGGGTCGCGGGAAGGGAGTGCAGCCGATGAGGAAATGGCGTCGTTCGTCGGACGTGACCCGGTACAGCGGTAAACCTATTCAGCGGCGGAAGCCAGGATACACGGAGTAGCGCTTTGTACCCCACGGCTCGAAAAACTCATGGAAGGTTCCATGAGTGGGTGTAGTGGCCAGGGCGAAGGAACGTGCCACTTCCTTCTCCTTCGGGCCAGCTAGGGAGAGCACGAGGACGCCTTAGACACCGAGCGAAGAGAGGGAGCGAATTTGACTTCGACCGTGTCACCGAGCATATCGATCTGTGCGAACCGAAGATCGAATGCCACCCTTCTTGGGCCTGCGGCACAACTCAATCCGGTTGCCTGCGTCCGATAAAGGACCGCACATTTCCCGGATTTCCACCGGCAAACAAACCGTTTGCAATGAACAAACGCGTTTTGTAGACGGACCATGCTGCGGTTGGGACGATAGCAGTGATGCGGCCCACAGTACGGGCAAGTACGGCGCTGAGGGACCGGAGTCAGGCGAAAGATGACCACCTCCAGGACCTGACGCAGGGCAGCAACGCAGAGAACTTGAAGAGGCGGCTTCCGAAGAAGCTTTTTGGCTTGGGATTCGATTGAGCGGAGAACTCGCCGAACTAGGATAGCTGCGACCGTTCACAGCGGTCTCGCTGTGCCCCCAATATTGAAATGATCTAGTCTAGAAACGGAACCTTAGTTTAAGGTTCAACAAATTTACTTGACGTAATCTCCATTATCGGCGTTAAACCCACGGCACTAGAAGTAGCTACGGGAACTCCCGGCCGGTGAGGACGCTCATAGCGAAGCCGTTTTGCTCGTCGCCTGTCAAACCCTCAGGCATGCTCCTAACGTCAGGGTTCGTCCCTGTCCTCAGCGCCTGAGTCATGTGACCCTCGCAAAAAACCGACCGTGCAATCTCCTGCGCAGGCAGTCCACACTGGACCTCAAACACAAGTAAATGCTATGTCAATTACAAGAAACTTGGCCGTTGTCTTATGCTTATGCTCCTTCTACGCTGATCTTAATCGTCTGCAACGTGACGAAAGACTTTAGACAAGGAGCAACCTTTGGCCATCTACATCAAACAAGCCGCGAAGCCGTCCATTGCAGGGCAGTCCAGCGCCTCGGTCCGGGAAACTGTGGAATCCGTAATTGCCGATATTCGAGTTCGGGGTGACGAAGCGGTGCGGGAATATTCGGAGAAGTTTGACCGCTGGTCTCCTCCATCGTTCAGACTCACCGCCGAGCAGATCCAAGAGGCAATCGCTAGGGTGCCGGCCCAAACCATCGCTGATATTAAGACCGCTCAGGAAAACGTGCGGCGGTTTGCCGAACTACAGCGTGATTCCCTTAAGGACTTTGAGGCAGAAGTTCAACCCGGGGTTTTCCTGGGTCAGAAAAATATCCCAGTAAACGCGGTGGGTGCGTACATCCCTGGCGGCAGGTATCCCCTGTTGGCCTCAGCGCACATGACGATCGTGACTGCCAAAGTTGCGGGCGTGAAGCGTGTAGCGGCCGCAACACCTGCGCCTAACGGAGTCATTCCGGATGCTTCGATCGCCGCCATTCATCTTGCCGGTGCGGATGAAATCTATCTTCTTGGCGGTGTGCAGGCCATTGCTTCGCTGGCCGTTGGTACGGAGTCCGTTTCGGCCGTTGACGTCATCGTTGGCCCGGGAAATGCGTATGTGGCTGAAGCCAAGCGCCAACTCTTTGGCGAAGTAGGCATCGACCTCTTTGCTGGTCCAACAGAGGTTCTGATTCTTACCGATGAGACGGCTGATCCATTTCTCACTGCCGTGGACCTTCTCAGCCAGGCCGAGCACGGGCCTGACTCCCCGGCAGTTCTCGTGACTACATCGTCTGCTGTGGCCGAAGCGGTGCTTGATGAGGTTGATCGTCAGCTGGTACACCTGCCCACCCGCGACGTTGCAGGCGCAGCCTGGCGCGACCACGGCGAGGTTATCCTCGCCGACTCCCTCGAGGAGGCCTACGAGATCTCCGATAAGTACGCCAGCGAACATGTCCAGGTGTTCACAAGGGACGTGCGCCACGCCCTGGAAAACCTGACAAACTATGGGGCTCTCTTCCTTGGCGAGAACACGTGTGTGTCGTACGGGGACAAGATCATCGGCACGAACCACGTATTGCCAACACGTCTGGCATCGCGATACACAGGCGGACTCTGGGTGGGGAAATTCCTCAAAACGGTCACGTACCAAGAAGTCACTAACCCTGAGGCATCAGCTGAGCTCGGAGTCCTTCTGGGGCGCGCAGCACGTGCAGAGAACTTCGAAGGGCATGCCCGCTCCGGAGATGCCCGAGCTTCCCGCGTGACTGGAGTATGGCCCGAATGGGCGCTCTCCAACCAGACCGCTTAGCAACGTGAGTGCGCTAACAAGGCGAGAACACGACCTACTCGGGGACCGCGATGTCCCCGGGCAGGTTCTATGGGGCATCCACACGCTCCGCGCCATTGAAAACTTTCCTCTCCCTGCAGAGCCGGTGGGTTCCTATAGGGATCTGGTCCGAGCATTAGGGCTGGTTAAGAAGGCTGCCGCGATCAGCAACGCTGAACTAGGGCTACTGCCTCATCGGCTGGCCCGTGCCATCGAATCCGCCTGCGACCTGGTGATCGCCGGTGACCTGGATGACCAATTCCCGGTCAGCATGATCCAGGGCGGGGCCGGCACTTCGACGAACATGAACGCCAACGAAGTGATTGCTAACGCCGCCCTCGAGATTCTGGGACACCCTCGCGGGGCCTACGAGGTGCTTCACCCAAATGAGCACGTAAACTTGGGCCAGTCCACCAATGACGTCTACCCCACAGCTTTGAAACTGGCAGCCAGCATGGCGAGCAGTTCACTGCTGGCGGCGTTGTTGGAACTGCAGGAGGAGTTTGCCGGGAAGGCGCGGGAGTTCGACCACATCATCAAGATTGGTCGAACCCAACTACAGGACGCGGTTCCCATGACTCTTGGCCAAGAGTTCCGCTCGTACGAAGTCATGGTTGGCGAAGACGTTGCACGTCTTCGCGAAGCCTTGGTGCACCTTCATGAGATAAATCTTGGTGCAACGGCAATCGGAACCGGATTGAACGCACACCCTGACTATGCCGCCTTGGCACGGGAAAATCTCGAAAAACTAACCGGCCTGCCCCTGACAACGGCTCCGAATCTGGTTGAGGCAACCCAGGATTGCGGCTCGTTCGTGCTGTTGTCCGGCACACTCAAACGCACAGCAATCAAGCTCTCGAAGATTTGCAATGACTTGCGTCTGCTCTCCTCGGGACCGCGGGCTGGCCTGGCTGAAATCTCTCTGCCGCCCCGGCAGGCTGGCTCCAGCATCATGCCCGGCAAGGTTAACCCGGTCATACCGGAATTCGTCAACCAGGTCGCCTTCGAAATCATCGGCAATGACATGACCATCTCTATGGCTGCCGAAGCCGGGCAGCTGCAGTTGAACGCGTTCGAACCCATAATCGCGAGCAGCCTTTTCCGAGGAATAGCCCATCTAATGGTGGCCGTCGGCTCACTTTCGGAGCACTGCATCGCAGGTATAACAGCGCACGAGCAGCATCTGCGCTCGTTGGCTGAGAGCAGCATAGGGCTCGTTACAGTCTTCAGCCCGATCATCGGATACACGGAAGCCTCACGGATCGCTGCCGAAGCAATGACGTCAGGTCGCTCCGTCACTGATCTCATTGTCAGTCATGGATTCTTATCCCCGGAAGAAGCAGACCGCATCCTCGCGAATTGCCTATTCAAGGAGTCTGAGCATGCCCGATACAGAAGCGCCGGGGACGCCTCAGACGCTGACCCGCACCCAGTTGAGCGCCCGCCCGAGTGGAACGACCGGCGCTCAATGTCTGAAGGAGTAGCCCATGCCCTCGATTGAACACTCCGTGCTGTTTCATGACCCACTGTCAGCTCCTCAGTCTCCGGACCGGCCCACCAAGTCCTTCCCAGGAAGACAACGCGGCACGCCAGCAGCGGATGGGCCTGCGCCGGCGGGCGTGTCCAGGAGGCCGCAAGCCGTGGCCGAGGTGCTGAAAGACCTCAGGGCTCTGCAAAGCAGTTGTTTGGTTCAGGGCCGGTCAGCTCCTCCAGAGGACTCTGGAGAGTCCCCCGCTGCAGGGGCCAAGTTCAGGCGTGGCACAGCCTGCTTCGATTAGGCGTTGATTTTCGGCTCGGAGACTGTGCGGTGAGTGTGCGTGAACTGCCTGATCTGGGCTGAGGCTACCCGAGAAACCGCCTGAGATGGCCATCAATGGGAATCAGTTCGACGGTGCCCGCATTTGTTTTTGCGTGCGCAACCAGGGCTGAGAACGCCAGCTTGGCCATCTCTCTGGTTGCCGGTGACAGGCTCATTCCACGACGTTTCACGAGTGCCAGGGTGTCGTACATCGGTTCAGCCATAGAGACGACCTTCAGTCCCCGTGGTTCAACTTCAGCGGCAACTGCTGAACGACAGACGATGGTGTCACCGAAACCTTCTGCCACGAGAGCCAAGGCTGTTGACAAGTATTCGACTTCTATTTTTGGCTCCAGAGACAAACCCCCAAGTTGGGCCCGGTCGTTGAGCTGACGACGCGCGGGGTCGGTTTTGGCGTAGTGTGCATCGTATAAAACCAGCGGCGCTGCCGCGATATCGACAATCGAGGGTGTCTTTTGGGCGCGGAGCTCGTCGGCGGTTACATAGACTATTTCGTCTCGTGCCAAAGGTAAGACGTCCAGTTCCTCGTCATCTATGGGAAGGGTCACCAAGCCTGCGTCGAGCTGGCCGCTGGTCACGTCGCGGGCGGTCTCCCAGCTGTTTTGTCCGACGAGACGGATTCGAACTTTTGGGTGAGCCAGGTGAAAGTTCCTGGCCAGGTCCGTACGAAGGTAGAACTCGGCATTGCGCAGCAAGCCGAATGTCGCCGTGCCTCCACCCAGTGATTGAACGGCGCGCACTGCACTTGCACCCATCTGCGAAGCCAAGACGGATTGGCGCGCGAAGGGTAGAAGCTCCTCCCCCTCGGCAGTAAGGACGAGTTTCCGGGCTCCTCGCTGAAAGAGCTTGGCATCGAGTTCTGCTTCCAGCCGCCTTATCAAATCTGAAATGGCCGGCTGGCTCATCTTGAGATCCGCAGCCGCGCCGGTGAAGGTGCCGGTGGCAACTGCTGCCACGAATGCTTCCAGTTGATTAAGAGTGGGCACGAAGGGCTCCCGAAGTGCTTGGCATAAGTAAAGCATATGGCAACTACGAGATATCTGGCACTTGAGCTATGGGAGTGATGCTGACAACATTTCTTCAAAGCTGATGTTGCTGCTGTGCCGCTATCCCCTTAAGCGGCAAGCCCGTATGAACACAATGAGTCGGATTCGGAGCCAGCATCCAGTCGCTTTAGGCGACGGACGACAAAGGCTCTGACTTTCGTCTCACAGGAGAAGAGTATGAAAAAGGAATTAACCCCAGACCATGGACCGGATGTCCTGCCGGCGCCGGATAGCGACGCGGATGAAAATCAGCGTCTCCGGGAATTTGGCTACACACCCCAACTTGATCGCTCAATCGGTCGGCTCTCATCGTTTGCTATTGGCTTCGCTTGCATCAGCGCGACGACTGCTGTGTTCTCGAGCTTCCAGGCCGGCTACTTCGCTGCGGGCGGCCCGTTCGTGTGGACCATGCTTCTGGCCCTGTTTGTCTTTGGCCTGTGGGCACTCATAGCCGCAGACCTCGCGGCGAAAATGCCATTGGCCGGCTACGCATACCAGTGGACAAGCCGTATCAACGGGTCAAACCTTGGCTGGTTCACCGGCTTCATTGCCATCATCGGGTGGATCTCTGCGATGACAGGCGTTGCGTACACGTTCGCTGGGTATATCGGATATGTCCTTGGCTGGCAACAATCACCGGTTGAACAGGTCATGGTTACCGCTGTTGTGATCGCGGTGTGTGTCCTGATTGTGGCGTACGGTGTGCGACTAACGACCTTTCTGAACAACATCGGCGTCAGCTTGGAAATCGTCGTAACGGTCGGTGCCACGCTTGTCGTTGCGGCCGTTGCCCTGCTGGTCCCTGAAAACCATCAGCCGCTCAGTGCTCTCTTCACAGCGCCGACGACAGAGGATCCCGCACCCTACATTGTGATATGGCTTGTCGCGGCGCTTGGCCCCTTTTTCGGAATGATTGGCGTTGAAGCCAGCGCGGACGTGGCCGAAGAGACGAAGAACGCCCGGCGTGTGATTCCTAAGACTATGTTTTCCGCTCTCCTGGTGTCCTTCGTCATTGAGCTGACGATGTACATCGTCTACGTTCTTGCCATCAAGGACCCCGAAGCCGTGGCAAACGCCACAGGCTTCCCTATCGGTGAGATCTTGTCAGGCCAACTCGGGCCTGTATTCGCGAAGATCATCATTGCCATTGCTCTGACCAACATCTTCGCGTGCCTTCTCACTGATGTGCTGCTGGCGACCCGCCTCATCTATTCGCTCTCCCGCGACAACATGCTGCCGTTCTCCCGCAGCCTCCGGCACGTGGCACCCCGACGGAAATCCCCTACCGCCGCTGTCTTGACCGTGGGAGTGGTGGCAATTCTCCTGACAATGTCGGCCCTGTTCAGCACTGAGACCTTCTTCTACTTCCTTGGGGTCTGCAATTTGTCCTTCTTCGCCGTTTACATCCTCCAGACGGGCGGGCTGATCGTTGGGATGAAGCGCAACCGCATTCCTGCCCCTGAAAAGGGGACGTTCGATCTCGGCCGGTGGCGCTTGCCGCTCTACATCCTTGGGCTCATCTGCTTCCTGGTTATCGAGGCGGGCCTGGTCCTCCTCCCACAGTTCGCCGGGAACGGATGGGTGTTCCTTGGGGTCGTCGCGGTAGCAGGACTGTGGTGGCTGCTTGTCCTTCGCGGGCGGCTCGCCAGGGGGGAGGCCGGTCCAATGTACGCCGCAACCCATCCCGAAGAATTCGCCGACTAAACCTGGAATAAGCCCAACTTATGCAAATAGAAAGAAAACCTTGTACTTACTTTTCTCGCACAAAGCTCTATGCTCTACGTGCGCAGGAAGAGAAAGACACCCAAACCGAAATGGAGAAGTAGTGCGCGCTGCAGTATGGCGGGACCCCTCGCAAGCGGTCACCGTCGAAGACGTCCAACTGAAGGATATGCGAAACAATGAAGTGCGGGTTCGAGTAGCAGCGGCAGGAGTCTGCCACTCGGATTTGCACATCGTCAAGGGCGACTGGGACGGCATCGCGGTTCCCCTGGTGCTTGGCCACGAGGGAAGCGGCGTGGTTACCGCTGTTGGCAGTGAAGTGGCCGACCTGGAAGTTGGCGACCACGTCGTCCTCTCATGGATAGCACCTTGTGGTCAATGCCGAGCCTGTCTGGCGGGCAAACCAGTCCAGTGCCTGGTGCACGCAGAGCATGTATCAGCCGGCGGCGTGCTTCATGATGGGACCACCCGCCTGAGCCTGAACGGTGAACCGATCTTCCACTACTCAGGCGTTTCCTCGTTCGCTGAAGAGGTCATCGTTCCAGCCACCGGCGCCATAAAGGTCCGAAAGGACGCGCCCTTGGATGTCATCGCCTTGGTGGGCTGCGGAGTCGCGACCGGAGTCGGGGCCGTTTTGAACACGGCAAAGGTCGAACCCGGGGCCTCGGTGGTCGTCATCGGCTGCGGGGGCGTTGGGCTCTCGGTCGTCCAGGGAGCAAGAATTGCCGGTGCTTCAACCATCATCGCCGTTGATCTCCAAGGTGAGAAGCTGGAGATCGCGTCGGTCATGGGTGCCACCCACACCATCAATGCACGGGAAACTGATGCGCTCGAAATGATCCGTCGCATCGCTCCAAACGGGGTTAACTACGCCTTCGACGCCATTGGCGGAACTGTCACCGCCGGACAGTGCATCGCCGCGATCGGTGTCGGCGGAACGGCCGTCATGGTTGGAATCCCCCGGCAAGGAACCGAAGCAACTTTCGAGCCCCAGAAACTAGTGGACTTTGACCAGCGAATTCTCGGAGCCAACTACGGAGGAATTGTGCCCTCTGTCGACATTCCACGACTTGTGGACCGCTACATGAACGGCGAACTCCTTCTTGACCAAATGATCAGCGCCCGGCGCCCGCTCGAGGACGCGGATGCCGCTATCAAAGATCTCTCGGGCGGCTCTCCCCTGCGACAACTTCTCGTGCCGTAAAGGACCAACAGATAATGAAAACCAACGCTAACTTCATCGACGGTACATGGATCGAACCACAGGCCGACGACGAAATCGACCTCGTCGACCCGGCCACAGAAAACACTTACGGATCGATCCCCAACTCCACAGCCGGTGACGTCGACCGGGCCTTTGCCGCCGCGGAACGAGGCTTTGAAACCTGGAACAACACAACGCCCGGGGAGCGTCAACTGGCGTTGCTGCGAATCGCCGACGCCATTGAAGCCCGCGCTGAGGAATTCGCGGACGCTGAAAGCCGGGATACAGGAAAACCCCGGGCCAATCTCGCCGCAGAAGAGATCATGCTTTCGGTCGACCAAATCCGGTTCTTTGCCGGAGCAGCACGAAACCTCCAAGGATTGTCGGCCGGCGAATACCTTCCACAGCACACCTCCATCATTAGACGCGAACCTATCGGTGTTGTCGCACAGATCGCACCTTGGAACTTCCCTCTCAACATGGCCGTCTGGAAGATGGCTCCCGCCATCGCCGCAGGCAACTCAACAGTGCTAAAGCCCGCCGCTTCGACCCCCTCTACGGCGATCCTCTTGGCAGAAGTTGCGGCAGAGTTCCTTCCCGCTGGTGTATTCAATCTGGTCCTTGGAGATCGTGGCACCGGCAAAGCGATGGTTCAGCACCCAACTCCTCAGCTGGTGTCAATCACGGGATCAACAAGGGCTGGAATGGAGGTTGCACGAGACGCAGCCGACGACCTCAAACGCGTACATCTTGAGCTTGGTGGCAACGCACCAGTCGTTGTGTTCAACGGTGCTGACATCCAGGCGGCCGCAAAGACGATTGTCATGGCCGGATATGTCAACGCCGGTCAGGACTGCACGGCAGCAACGCGGATACTTGCTCAGGACGGGATTTACAACGACCTCGTTGCTGCGGTTACCAAGGAAGCCCGGGACTCTGCTCGAACCGGAACCCCGGACGACCCCGAGGCAACTTTCGGTCCGGTCAACAATTCCAGCCAGCTGGCGCACGTCTCAAGACTGGTGGACGGACTCGCACCCTACGCCGAGGTAACAACTGGAGGCAAACGATGGGGCGACCGCGGATATTTCTACGAGGCAACCGTAGTGGCAGGAGTCGAACAGGGCGACCCCATCGTTCAGGAAGAGATCTTCGGTCCGGTCGTAACCATACAGCGCTTCTCGGACGAGGCCGATGCCATTAAGAAAGCCAACGGCGTGGCCTACGGGCTTTCATCGTCGGTCTGGACAACTGACCACGGCACCGCGATGCGTATGTCCAAGGCCCTGGACTTCGGTTGTGTCTGGATCAACACACATATTCCGGTGGTAGCAGAGATGCCCCACGGAGGATTCAAACACTCCGGCTATGGCAAGGACCTGTCAATGTACGGCTTTGAGGACTACACACGCATTAAACACGTCATGTCCTTTACCGGGTAACGTACTCGCAATCCGAACTCGATCAACTGTTAGGCGACACCCACACCGCCGACAGCAGAGCAATCCCTGTCTCGAGCAAACAACGTCACGGCGGTCAGCCGGATCCACCGATCACCGCCGTGACAAAAGTTGCTCAACCTAGCAGCCCCACATTAGAGTCATCAGCCCATCGCTGCCACCGAAGACGTCCACTAGTCCCCAGTTGGGCCCTAGGCAAAAGTCCCGAGGTCATCCGACGATTTCGAGCAATGACCCCGCAGCCGCGCAGCTGCAGGCACCGTATGAACTGGTAAAGGAAGTCGCCGCCACCGGCAAGCTCGCCAGTGGCGCTGTTCACCGGCGGCGGCATCGCGACTCCGCCTGATGTTGCGATGATGATGCAGTTCGGCGCTGACGGCGTGTTCGTCAGCGCCGAACATGCGCAAGAGCCGCATCCGAGATGGGTAAGCTCTCCGCCCTGGCCCAGGGCGAGCTCTACGTGGGAGCTCGTCCCGTACGAGCTGGTCAAGGAAGACGTCGTCAATGGCCGAGCTCCCGGGGATGCTGTTCACGGCCGCTGGTAACGCGCCCCGGCCGATGCATCAGTGATGAGCAACTCGGCGCCGACGGGGTGTTCGTCGGTTGCGGGATTTTCAAGTTCCCCAACCTTGGTGAACGGGCCGCCGCGTTGCCAACGCGTCACTTTCTACGATGAGCCCACCGTGATTGCCAAGATATGCCGCGATGCCGGTTACCCCTTCTGACTAGAACTAACCAAAATCCTCAGAACCCACGGTGTCCCAGAACTCAGCCTGGAAGGAAAACGAGATGATTACAGCCGTAGATCCCGGCCGCTACTTTCACGTAACAGTGGAGAAGGGCCAGCACAAGGACGCAGAACTCAGCATGGCAGTCGATTTGGCCGTCGCCAGCGCACAATCCCTTGGGTGGATGGGAGTAATGGTCACCCGACACAGTCCGACCGTCTTTACAGTTGCCCTAAGTGAGAACGTGCCGTACGGTGTGACCGCCGAACGCGACGCTGCTGACACCCCTAAGTAGGGGAGCTTCGACTATCCGGCGTCTCTTTGCCCCGATGAACGTGCCAACTATCGCGCTCTGTCTGTAGCAGACGTTCTGTTGCAACGAGGCGAACTCCGACCCACGTCACGACCCGCTTCGATTGTCACCGGCGTGAACGGAGGGCTCGGCCGGATTTCGTGGAGCAGGCTCTGGCCCGTGGCGCTGCAAAGGTGCATGCACGGCCCGCCGTCCTCAGGAGTGGAATGACTCCCGGATCGTCCCTCTCGGTCTGATGTCACCGACCCTGCCTCGATCCGAGCCACCGTCGCGCAGGCTCCGCACGTCACTCCTGGTCAACAATGCCGACATCTCGGTTGCATCGGACACTTTGGTGGGCCTCCCCCCGACGAGGAGATCCGTAACGTCATGGAGACCAACTTCTTCGGGCCGGTCTAAAACCACAGGTAAAGTCCGATTGGCTGACTCGCCCTGCCAGTTACTGGTCGATGGCGCCACGGTGGAGTGCGCGCCATCGCCCCTGTATTTCGCCTGGCGAAGGCATGTATGAAGTGGGGCCGGGAGATCCCGGGGAACCCCCCACTTCCTGCGAATGTGCGGCTCCGAACGTAGACGACCTGCTGCCTGGACGTCAGGCTGGCTACACCCCAATCTGACACTTTTCGGCTTTACGGAATGCAATTATTGGCGATTGAATGTGGTCCGCAGCGGTGGAGCCCGCCGAGATCTCCGGCGGGCCACCCGCATTCCCTTCGGCTTCCTGAGGCTGAGCTGGTCGGCCACCTGCGGGACATTGTTTTACGCAATGCGCCCGATCGTCCGTATATAGCCTTCAGTGGTGCAATTGCGTTCGTTGGAGGACGGTGGCGGATATTTCCTCCACAGACATGGAGGCGGAGTTCACGTAGGGGATGTTGTTGGCCCTGTACATGTCTTCGGCGTTGCGGAGTTCGTAGGTGCATTGGGCCATTGATGCGTAGGCACTGCCGGGGCGGCGTTCCTGGCGGATCTGGCTCAGCCGTACCGGCTGTGAGGTGAGCCCGAAGCACTTGTTCGCGAACGCCAACAGGGGTTTGGGCAGGGCCAGGCTATCAAAGTCATCTTCGACGAGGGGGAAGTTGGCGGCCAGAATCCCGTGCTGGAGTGCCAAGTACATCGTGGTCGGGGTTTTGCCGCAGCGGGAGGGGGCGATGAGGATCAGCTCTGCGCGTTCCAGGGCGCGGAGGGATTGACCGTCGTCGTGCTCGATCGCGTACTCGACGGCGGCCATGCGGGACTGGTAGCGGACGGCGTCGCCGACGCCGTGGGCCTGGCCGGGTACGCCGTTGGCGGAGGATCCAAGAGCCTGTTCGAGTTGCCGGATGTGGGCGCCGAACAGGTCGAAAAAGTGTCCTGCGCTTTGCGCTAGCACAGCACGGACGTCCGGGCTGACTGTCGTTGAAAAGACGAGCGGGCGACGCCCAGAGGCAGCGACCCGGTCGATGGCTGCTACGACGTCGCGTGCTTGTTCAACGGTGGTGATGAACGGGATGGTCCGTCGCTCCAGCCGTTGAGCGGGGAATTGGGTCAGCAGGGTGTTGCCTAGGGTTTCGGCGGTGATACCGGTGCTGTCGGAGAGGAAGAACACTGTAGGGGCGGCAGTGCCGTCCGCCCCCACAGTGGGCTTATCCGCCATTCAGATGGCGGTGTGGTTACCGGAGCGGGCCAGCCGCAGCCAGGTTTCTGTCACCGCGTCCGGGTTCAGCGAGATGGAATCGATCCCCTGCTCTAGGAGCCATTCGGCGAAGTCAGGGTGGTCGCTGGGGCCTTGGCCGCAGATCCCTACGTACCGGCCTTTGGTCCGGCAGGCGGCGATGGCCAGTTCCAGAAGTTTGGTCACGGCGGGGTTGCGCTCGTCAAACCCTTCGGCGACCAGTGCTGAGTCGCGGTCCAGTCCCAGGGTGAGCTGGGTCAGGTCGTTGGATCCGATGGAGAACCCGTCGAAGTACTCCAGGAACTCATCAGCGAGCAGCGCGTTGGCGGGCAGTTCGCACATCATTACGATCTCCAACCCGTTCTCGCCGCGGCGAAGCCCGTTCGCGGCGAGCAGTTCGATGACACCCTTCGCTTCATGGAGGGTCCGCACGAACGGGACCATGAGCTTGATGTTGGTCAGTCCCATCTCGTTGCGCACGTATTTCAGGGCTTCGCATTCCAGCTCGAACGCCTGCCGGAAGGATTCGGACAGGTACCTGGAGGCGCCCCGGTAACCGATCATCGGGTTCTCCTCCTCCGGTTCGAAGGCGGGCCCGCCCAGGAGGTTGGCATACTCGTTGGACTTGAAGTCCGAGAGCCGGATGATCACCGGTTCCGGCGCGAAAGCAGCGGCGATGGTCGAGATCCCCTCGGCCAGGCGGCGGACGTAGTAATCACGGGGACCGTCGTACGCTGCAGCTTTTTCCCGGATCTGCCGCACGGTGTAGTCATCGAGCGTTGCCGGGCGTTCAATCTCGCCGGCCACAGCCAACAGGGCGTTGGGGTGAATGCCTATCTGCCGGTTGATGATGAATTCCAGGCGTGCCAGGCCGACGCCGTGGTTTGGGAGCCGGGCGAAGCTGAACGCCTGTTCCGGGGTGCCGACGTTCATCATGATCTTCACCGGCGCCTCCGGCATAGTCTCCAGGCTGGTCTCTTGCAGCGTGTACTCCAGCAACCCTTCATACACGAGCCCGGCCTCGCCTTCGGCACAGGACACCGTGACGGGGGTGCCGTCCTTGAGAATCTGGGAAGCGTAACCGGTACCGACAACAGCCGGGATGCCCAGTTCCCGGGCGATGATGGCCGCGTGGCAGGTCCTCCCACCACGGTCGGTCACGATCGCGGCGGCTTTCTTCATGATTGGTTCCCAGTCGGGGTCCGTCATGTTCGCCACCAGAACGTCGCCTTCCTGGAAGGATGCCATCTGGTCAATCGAGGACAACATCCGCACCTGCCCGGCACCGATGCGCTGGCCTATGGCCCGGCCCTCCACCAAGACATTGGAGCGCTCGGTGAGGGTGTAGCGGGATACCGAACCCGTGGCTTTGCGGGACTCTACCGTTTCGGGGCGTGCCTGCAGGATGTACAGTTTCCCCTCCACTCCGTCCTTGCCCCACTCGATATCCATCGGACGCCCGTAGTGCGTCTCGATGGCCAGGGCGTGCCGGGCGAGCTGTTCAACCTCGGCATCGGTCAGGCTAAAACGGCTCCGCAAGTCCTGCGGGACAGGGATGAAATCAACGGTCCTGCCCACCTCACGGGAGTCGGTGTACACCATCTGTACGGCCTTCTCCCCCAGCCCCCGCTTCAACACTGCCGGCCGGCGCGCGGCAAGGGCGGGTTTGTAGACATAGAACTCGTCCGGGTTCACAGCCCCCTGCACCACCGCCTCGCCGAGCCCGTACGAGGAAGTGATGAACACCGCGTCGTTAAAACCGGTCTCGGTATCCATGGTGAACATGACACCGGACGCGCCGACGTCGGAACGGACCATGCGCTGAACACCAGCCGAAAGCGCGACCTCCGAATGCGCGAAACCATGATGGACACGGTAGGCGATCGCCCGGTCGTTATAGAGCGAAGCAAAAACATCCTTGATGGCGAACAGAATGTTCTCTATCCCGTGGATGTTCAGGAACGTCTCCTGCTGCCCGGCGAAGGAAGCATCCGGCAGATCCTCCGCAGTGGCGCTCGAACGAACCGCCCATGAAACATCCTCGCCATGTTCCTCGATCAAGCGGGAGTATGCGGCACGGATTTCCTCCTCGAAACCCGCGGGAAAGGCAGTAGCGCGAATCAAATCCCGGATTTTCTGGCCGACTTGGGCCAACGCGGCCACGTCACTGCTATCCAGGCCTTCCAGAACATTTTCGATCCGGGCATCCAGGCCCGACTCGCTCAAAAAGCGCCGATATGCATCGGCCGTTGTCGCAAAACCGTCCGGAACCTTCACCCCGGCAGAGGCGAGGCTACGGACCATTTCCCCCAGAGATGCATTTTTGCCGCCAACCTGGTCAAGGTCGGACAGGCCAAGAGCAGAAAACCAGAGAACGTCAGTCATGAATGGTGTCCTTCGTTGGGCACGCGCTGACAAGCGCAAAAAATAGGTGATGCAAGAATGAACACAGCGGCTCCACGGGAGCAAGCTGATGTGATGGGAACAACAATGACGGCGGTAATAGACGAGCCTCGGTGCCTGATCTGGAATGAAAAAGCACAAGTAGCGCTCGTTGTGCCCATTCCAACGCCGACAGTCGCTAATACGGGCGTCGCAGCATCGGCGGCGCGCCCGATGAGCCGCGGAGGAAATCGAAGTCGAAGCCCTCATCGGCCTGGAGTACGTGGTCGATATAGAGCCGGCGAAAACCGCGCTGGGTCCCGTCCTCAGCCGGCTTCCATTCGCGCCGTCGCTGTTCGATCTCGTCGTCGCTGATCTCCACCTCGAGCCGGCGGTTGGCGACGTCAAGATGGATGATGTCGCCGTCGCGGATCAATGCCAAAGGGCCCCCCACTGCCGCCTCGGGGGTCACTTGTAGCACTACCGTGCCGAATGCCGTGCCGCTCATCCTTCCATCCGAGATGCGGATGATATCGGTGATCCCCTGTTCGAGCAGCTTGCGCGGAATCTTGATGTTGCCGAGTTCCGGGGCACCCGGGTACGACCGTGGGCCGATGCCGCGCAGCACGAGTACCGAGTCAGCATCGACCTCGAGATCATCGCTGTCCAATCGAGCGTCCAGGTCTTCGATCGACTCGAAGACGACCGCCTTACCTCGGTGATCGAGCAGACGTGGGTCGGCTGCGGTCGCTTAATAATCGCGCCTCGGGGTGCAAGATTGCCTCGCAGCACTGCAAGAGCCGGCGCGGTACTGAACGGCCTGTCTGGTGTTGCGATGATTGCCGGGTCCCAGATGCGTGCCGAGGCGATCTCGTCGCCGATGGTTTTGCCAGATACCGTGAGGGCGCTCGTGTCGAGAAGGTCTCTCATTCCCTGCATCAGCGCCGCCTGGCCGCCTGCATTATAAAAGTCTTCCATGAGGTATTCGCCTGAGGGTCTCACATTCGCGAGCAGAGGAACGTCTCGGCTGTACTTCTCCATGTCGTCGATGGTGAACGGGACACCCAGCCGGCCGGCGATTGCGACGAGGTGCGCAGTTGTATTCGTGCCCCCGCCCATGGCGGCATTCGTCCGGGCACCGTTGTAGAACGCGGCGGGCGTGAGGATGTCCGCGATACCGATTTGGTTTCGAACGAGCTCGACGATCCGACGTCCCGTGCGCTGGGCAGCGGCCTTCTTGCGGGCATCGACGGCGGGGATATTGGCCGTGCCCATCAGCGACAACCCCATCGCCTCGAGAACAGCGCCCATTGTGCAGGCGGTGCCCATGGTGTTGCAGGTGCCGACACTTCTGGAGATACCGTACTCGGCCTGATCGAGGTCCGAGGCGTCGAGGTCTCCCATCCGCGCTTGGTCATTCAGGCGGTAGACATCCGTACCCGATGCGAGCGTCTGCGCCCGCCAGTTACCAGAGAGCATCGGGCCGGCATGGATCATCATGGTCGGCAGGCCGGTGCTCGCTGCTCCCATGACGTAGGCGGGAGCCGTGTTGTCACACCCGGTCAGCAGGACCAATCCGTCGATCGGGTTGCTGCGGGCGAGCTCTTCGAGCTCCATGCTCATCAGGTTGCGGTACATCATGCCGCTCGGCCGCATGATGGAGTCGCCGATGGACATGGTGGGGAAGACCAGGGGGAAACCCCCAGCTTCCAGGACACCGCGTACGGCCCACTCAGCCAATTCAGTGAGCCCGGAGTTGCACGGAACCAGATCGGATGCTGAGTTGGCGATGCCTATGACGGGGCGTCCGTCGAACATCTCGCCCAAATGCCCGCCGGCCTTGAGGTTCGCCCGGTGGTTGAAGCCGGCAGTCCCTTTGCCGGCGAACCACACGCGGCTGCGCAGTCCGCAGTCATTGCATGCGCTTGTATCCTCTGATCGGTTCAAATTCTCCGTCATAGCGAATTCATCCTAATTCCCGTGGTTTCCTTGGGCGGGCAAGTGTGCCGCTCTGCTGGCAGGAGCCGTTGCAACCCCCTGAAACTTCCTGGGGGTTGCAACGACAAATTCCACAAATACCGACTTTCGTCCGGACGGTATGGGCCTTACTCGGCCTTGAAGTAAAAGCGCTTGTTAACGAACTCGCCCATACCCAAAGGGCCCATCTCCCGACCAAAGCCTGAGCGCTTCACGCCGCCGAAGGGGAGTTCCGCAGCCTCGGCAGCGATGATGTTGACGTGTGTCATTCCCACCTCAAGCTGCGATGCGATCTTCGCTGCACGTGCCTCGTCGGTAGAGAATACTGAGCCGCCGAGACCGAAATCGCAATCGTTCGCAAGTTCGAGCGCTTCTTCGTCGCTTGACACCTTGAAAACAGTTGCAACAGGGCCGAAGATTTCCTCACGGTAGGAAGCTGACTCCCGCTTCACTCCTGTCAGGACCGCGGGGGAGAAATAGGCGCTCTGCCCTTCAGTGAGGACGCCGCCGATCTCGAGAGTTGCGCCCTCGGCCACGGCGCGCTGAACCTGGGCGTTGACGTTTTCGGCAGCGGCCCGGCTGGAGAGGGGCCCGAAAGCATGCTCCGGCATGTTCAGCGGGTCCCCCGGCACGAGGCCGTCCGCGAGCTTCTTAAGTTCAGCGACGAACTCGTCGTAGATGTCGTCCATGACGATGATGCGCTTGTTGGCATTGCACACCTGGCCTGCGTTGTAGACGCGGAAGTTCCAAGCGTCCGCGGCGACTGCTGCGACGTCGTCGGAGTCGAGCACGATCATCGGATCCGTGCCGCCGAGTTCGAGTACTGCCTTCTTGAGATGCCGGCCCGCGTGCTCGCCAATGATGGCACCCGCCCGTTCGGAACCCGTTAGCGATACGCCCTGCAAACGAGGATCAGCAATGATCGAGGCAATCTGATCATGTGAGGCAAAGACATTCGTGTAAGCGCCCACCGGAACGCCCGCCTCTTCCATGATTTGTTCGATCACCAAGGCTGAACGAGGGCAGATTTCAGCGTGCTTGAGCAGAATCGTGTTACCAAGAACCAGGTTCGGTGCAGCGAAGCGCGCAACCTGGTAATAGGGAAAGTTCCACGGCATGACGCCGAGCAACACGCCAATGGGCCGGTTCTCGACGATCGCCTTGCCCGGAATCGTGCTCGGGATCTCCTGGTCGACAGCCAGGCTCGGCCCATGCACCCCGTAGTAGCTGATGATTGAAGTGGCGAACTCGATCTCCTCAATGCCCTCGGACAAGGGCTTGCCCATTTCCTGGGCGATGATCTTGGCCAGCTCTTCCTTACGTTCTGCAAACAGCTCCGCAACTCGACGCACGATCGCTGCACGGTCCTGGATGCTCCGGTTACGCCACTCGTGGTAAGCGGCATCGGCATTCTTTAGGGCCTGCTCGATCTGAGTGTCGCTGGCGGTTTCGAAGGTCTCAATGACCTCGCCCGTTGCCGGGTTTTGAACGCGGTACACAGACATATTGCTCCTTCTGCTTATCAGGGGTGTGGATGAGCCGACTGCTTTGCAGCAGTTGCGCTGTAGGTCGATTTGAGGAACGACCTGCCCGGTCGTGTCTCGTGGACGGTGGGATACGGTTCAACCGCTTCTTCGAGGGCGGCACCCTCGGCTTGAAGCGGCCGTGACTTGGTCAACATCTGCCCACCAGGGGAACCACCTATCTGTCCAACTATGGCAAGTCTAGAGGTATTGCTAATTGTCGTCAATCAGCAATATGCGGCAAGATTAGACACTAGTCTTCAAACACCCGTCGATAAGACTTGGCCTCTACCGGTGGGAAGGACTGAATGTGGTGGCGAGGCTGGGTCCGGCCAGGCCTGTCGGCGCCTGGATTGTCGGGAGCAGGGCCCTGAACGCTACTGGCAGGCCTTGGCCGGCAACGCCTGGGATCGTGGATGGGCTGGCCGGTGAGGCTGCCTCTCCTTGGATTCTTGCCTTCTTTGGGTGAAATTTCGCCAAGCCGAAGGCTGTAATGTGTCAGG
>NZ_CP171973.1:0-63774 GCF_044054585.1 Arthrobacter sp. UC242_113
GTCCGGCACAGGACAGAATCTCGCCGCTATGTCCGCGTGGGTGCATGCACGGGATGCGGGCAGACCAGTCCACTACGAGAACGACTACGCCGGCGCGTACACCGACGTGTACTCCCGCATGTACGCGACACTGCCCGAGGTGGAGACAATCGGCCGCGACGGCGACACCACACCGCTGCTGGGCTGCTCCCCTGCCGAGGGGGCGCGGCAGCGGACCAAGCCGTTTATTCTGTGCGAGTACGTCCACGCAATGGGCAACGGGCCCGGGAACATATCGCTGTACGAGGACCTCATCGCGAAATACCCGCGGCTGCACGGCGGGTTCGTCTGGGAGTGGCGCGACCACGGTATCGCCGCCCGTACCGCGGACGGCACCGAATACTTCGCCTACGGCGGCGACTTCGGCGAGGAAATCCATGACGGCAACTTCGTGCTCGACGGCCTCATCCTCTCCGACTCCACGCCCTCGCCGGGACTATATGAGTTCAAGACCGTCGTGGCGCCCGTGAGACTTGCCTTTGACGGGCTCGAGCCGGGCGGCAAGCCCTTTATACGGGTGACCAACCTGCGACACAGCGCGGATCTGGGAGACATGGTCTTTCGCTGGCGGATCGAGGACGACGGCGAACCAGTCGCCTCCGGTGAGCTCGCCGTCGATGGGCTCGACGGCGGCCCACTCACCCCTGGCGCCTCGGCCGCGGTCCCCCTTCCGGTGTCCGCCGAGGGATGCACTGGAGAGGTATGGGTGACCGTCGAGGCGGTCCTCGAGCAGGATGCCGGGTGGGCGCATTCCGGGCACGAAGTCGCCTCAGCGCAGGGCCGCCTCGCGTCGCCCGCGAGGCGCCCGCTGCCGTTTGCAGCCGGGCTCCTGGGCGGAAATTGGCGGCCGGGAGAAGGCGCCGGGCTCCTGGAGCTCGGGCCGGCAGTCTTCGATGAAGGGCGGCTCGTTACACTCGCTGGCCTCCCTGTGGATGGGCCCCGGCTTGAGCTGTTCCGGGCGCCCACGGACAATGACCGCGGCGAATCCCGGGGCGGATACATCGACACCGACCCTTGGGCACCAGACGCAGACGGCATCCCGGGTGTAGGAGCTCCCGGGCCTTCGTCGGCAGCGCGTTGGCACGCGGCCGGTCTGGACCGGCTGCACGGGCGTGTTGAGGCAGTCGAAGTGCTCGATGACCGTGCCCTCCGCGTGCGCACCCGGTACGCCGCGGCGGACCAGGTGCGCACCGTCACCGTCGAGGAGCAATGGATTCTCGACCCCGAAGGTTTGTGGCTGCGGGTGGACATTCTGCCATCCTCCGATTGGGACGGTGTGTGGCCCCGTGTCGGTGTGCGGTTCGGGCTGCCCGCCGACGTGGACGCGGCGTCATGGTTCGGGCTGGGACCGCACGAGTCCTACCCTGACAGCCTCGAAGCCGCGCTTGTGGGACGGTACGCAGCCGGGATCGATCAGCTCGCCGTGCCGTATGCGTGCCCGCAGGAGACCGGTCACCGCGGAGGTATGCGCTCCCTCGACCTGCTCCGGGGCTCGGAGCCGTGGGTACGGGTAGACGCGTTCGCGGACTCGCGGGGCCGCCTGCCGGGCTTCACCCTGAGCCGGTACACGGCCCAGGAGCTCGCCGCGGCCCGGCACCCGCATGAGCTGCCCGCGGCCACGCGTTCATGGTTATACCTCGACGCGGCCCAGCACGGGCTCGGCACTCGCTCGTGTGGCCCGGATGTCTGGCCCGAGTCCGCCTTGGCGCCGGAGGCGCGGACGCTCACCTTCCGCCTGGCGGCCTCCGAATGACCAGCCTCGTGATGTCCAGGATGAGCGCCGATACCGTTCCGATCTCAGGTAGGCAGACCACGCTGCGCTGCGGCCCCTACACCGCCGAAATAGCCAGCGTCGGTGCATCGTTACGCTCCTTGCGCTACAACGGCAGGGACCTGATTCTCCCCTTTTCGGAACATCAGGTCCGCCCCGCCTACCGAGGGGCAGTATTGGTGCCTTGGCCTAACAGGGTTATCGCGGGACGGTATGAATTCGAAGGCGTGGAATACCAGCTCGGTATCAACGAACCGAGCCGGGGCCACGCACTTCATGGCCTATTGGCCTGGGAAGACTGGTGCCCGGTTAAATCCGACGAGTCCTCGGCCATTCTGTCCACCGTCGTTCAAGCGAGGAGCGGTTACCCCTTCCGCCTGGACGTACAGGTGTCCTACCAGCTGGACTTTTCCGGGCTGCACACCACTGTTACAGCCACCAACACCGGCCCCGGCTCAGCACCTTACGGGGCCGCCGGGCACCCATACTTGGTCGCCGGGGAGGGCCGGGTCGACGACTGGATTCTCGAGCTGCCCGCACGAAAAGTGCAGCAAGTCACCCCGGACCTTTTGATACCTACAGGAGTTAGCGACGTTTCAGAGGACCGACACTACGACTTTGTTGCCCCCCGCCCCATCGGTTCCATAACACTCGACCATGCCTTCACTGATCTCGTACGTGACAACGAAGGTTACTCAACCGCACGCCTGACTACATGGGACGGGTCCGGAACTTCGATGACATGGGGTCGGGACTGCCCCTGGGTGCAGATACACACAGCCGACCTCCCAGATGCGGAATCCAGCAGAGCCGGCCTGGCAGTAGAACCAATGACCTGTCCGCCTAATGCCTTCAACACCAGGACAGACCTCATAGTCCTCCTCCCGGGGCAGAGTCATACCGCGAGCTGGAACATCGAAGCGATACCAGCCAACCCAACCCACACCCGCTCATGAAAATCCTGGTCACAGGGGGCACGGGCTACATCGGTTCCCACACCGTTCTTTCCCTGCAGGAAGCCGGCCACGACGTGGTCGTCATCGACAACCTGGTCAACTCCAGCGAGGAATCGCTGCGCCGCGTAGCGGAACTCAGCGGCAAGACCGCAGAGTTCCACCACGTCGACCTCGTGAACGAGGCAGCCATCGACAAGGTCTTTGCCGGCGCAGCCATCGACGCCGTCATCCACTTCGCTGGCCTCAAAGCGGTGGGCAAATCTGTGCGGGAGCCGTTGAAGTACTACTACAACAACCTTGTAGGCACTCTGAACCTGATCCGCGTCATGGACAGGCATGACGTCCGCTCCATCGTCTTCAGCTCCTCCGCCACCGTCTACGGCGAACGCAACCCCATCCCCTATGTGGAAAAGATGGAGATCGGGGCCAACAACCCCTACGGGCGCACCAAGGAACAGATCGAGGACATCCTCTCCGACCTCGGCGCTGCCGACCCGCGCTGGCACATAGCCCTGCTGCGCTATTTCAACCCGGTGGGTGCACACCCATCCGGACGGATTGGCGAGGACCCGCAGGGTATCCCCAACAATCTGGTGCCGTTCATCGCCCAAGTGGCCGTGGGCCGCCGCGACAAGCTCATAGTCTTCGGGGGCGACTACGACACCCCCGACGGCACCTGCCTGCGCGACTACATCCACGTGGTGGACCTCGCGGAAGGGCACATAGCGGCCCTGAACCATATCGCGGACACCACCGGCGTGTTCCGCTGGAACCTCGGCTCCGGCAAGGGCTCCTCCGTCCTAGAGGTCCTGCGCTCCTTTGAGAAGGCCGTGGGCAAGCCCATCCCCTACGACATCACCGGCCGCCGCGCCGGAGACCTCCCTGCCTTCTGGGCCGACGCCACCTCCGCGCTGGCCGACCTCAGCTGGTCCACCACCAAGACCGTGGACCAAATGTGCAAAGACCACTGGCGCTGGCAAAAGAACAACCCCCAAGGCTATATATCCAACCCCGAATGAACAATAGGAGCAGTGGATAAATGCAGACAGAGAATTCCACCTGCACCGACTTCCACGAGCATGTACCCACGCAGCACGATTCCATCACCATCCACGTCCACACGCGATCCCACTTGGAGGCCGCCGTGGAGGCCGCCGTCCAACAACTCTCTGCTCGTGCGAGGTACCGGAAGCAGGGAATTCTGGTAACCCGGACGGCTCCGGGAACGGTCATCGTAAGCCTTGACCCAAATGTTCCCTACGGCATGAGCTACGAACGAACAACCTGGTAGTACACGAAGGCGATAGGCGAAATCAGCCTCATGCCTGTCTTGGGCTTTTCTGATGGCCCCTTTCCAACATGGCAACTGAACCTAGGAATCACGCATGAAAATTGGAATCCTCACCAGCGGTGGTGACTGCCCCGGACTGAACGCGGTCATCCGCGGCGCCGTACTCAAGGGCATCGCCATCCACGGCCACGAATTCGTGGGTTTCCTCGACGGCTGGCGCGGCGTGGTGGAGGGCGACATCATCGACATCCCCCGCACCATGGTCCGCGGTATCGCCAAGCAGGGCGGCACCATCCTTGGCACGTCCCGCACCAACCCCTTCGACAACGGCGGCGGCCCGGAGGTCATCAAAGCCCACATGGACCGCCTGGGCATCGACGCCATCATCGCAATCGGCGGTGAGGGCACGCTGGCGGCCGCCAAGCGCCTTACGGATGCCGGGCTGAAGATCGTCGGTGTTCCCAAGACCGTTGACAACGACCTGGACGCTACGGACTACACCTTCGGTTTCGACACCGCCGTGCAGATCGCCACGGAGGCCATCGACAGGCTCCGCACCACCGGCGAATCCCACCACCGCTGCATGATCGCCGAAGTGATGGGCCGCCACGTGGGCTGGATCGCGCTGCACGCCGGCATGGCCGCAGGCGCCCACGCCATCCTGATCCCGGAACAAAAAGTCAGCATCGAGCAAATCACCCAGTGGGTAAAGGAAGCCCACCACCGCGGCCGCGCACCCCTGGTGGTCGTCGCCGAAGGCTTCGTTCCCGAGCATATGGATGAGGCCCATTCTGAACGGGGCCTGGACGCCTTCGGCCGCCCCCGGCTTGGCGGCATCGCGGACCAGCTGGTCCCGGAGCTGGAAGCCCGCACCGGCATCGAACCCCGTGCCACGATCCTTGGCCACATCCAGCGCGGCGGCGTCCCCTCAGCCTTCGACCGGGTCCTTGCCACCCGGCTGGGCATGGCCGCCATCGACTCCGTGGTCGAAGGCTACTGGGGCACCATGGTCGCCCTGAAGGGAACAGACATCCAACATGTCGCCTTCGAGGAGGCCCTGGGCCAGCTCAAGACCGTCCCACAAAACCGCTACGACGAAGCAGCCGTCCTGTTCGGCTAAGCGCTCAAAATACAAACATCATCCGAACGCTTTGCTACCCGTCACAAATTTGCTCAGCATCCTGCTGCTATGAAGCTCGAGGACGAGATGCCAACAAGCATGACGCCGAATCAAGACCAAACAAACATCCACTCTTTCGCATCGTGGCAGCCTATTGACGACTGGACTGTGCTGACCGGCCAAGACGTCGAAGTTCACACTCGCGGCAGCGTAACCGACCGCGGCCGCGTCGAAGCTGTCATGGCCGACGGATCTCTACTGTGGCTGATGCAGGACGGAGCCCACAGCCGGCGCGTCGTAGAACAACAACCAGGAACGTACATCCGCCGTACCTGGATCTGACGGCGATCGTGTTGGGGGGAACTAGATCTGCGCACTCAAGCTTCAACCGCCCGCGGCGCATTCGGATGGTGTAACTCCGAGGGCTTCTCGTCAGTGAAGGGCACGCCCCAACCTGACGTCAGGCAGTAACAAGGTGAGCGTCAGACTAGGGCCCTGAATGCGGTTGCCACACGCTCCCGCTCGCCAGTCTTAGGTTCAAACCTGACACCCGGTTGTCTCCAGTGGCACCCAGCAGTATGCAAAGAAATGCACGGAACCAGTGGTTCCGTGCATTTCATTTTTCAGCCCTAGTTTTCGGCGGTGGATGGTTCTTTAGCGCCGAGTTTGGCGAGAAATTCTGTGAACTTGTCGTCGGTGGAGTTTCGGAAAGAAGGCCGGGGGTCCACATGTTCGGTGTGGCAGTTGCTCAGTCCCCAAGGTTTGGATGCGATGCGTTCGAGCATGGGCCAGAAGATGTCCCTGTGCCAGCTGGCCGGGTCGGTTACGGGGTCTTTGTGGCCGTAGTTCGCTGCCCGCCAGCTGAGCCAGGCTGCGGTGAGTTCTTCCACGACCGGAGCGTGCCGGTACCAGCAGCCGTAGATGCGGGAAGTGTCCGATACGCCGTATCGGTCGTTGATCCAGTCCACCCACTCGCGCAGCGCCTCCATGAGAGCGACCGACTTCTCAGCATCGAGTTCTTTCCAGTTCCAAGGAGCTGGTGTCTTTTTCGGCGGTGATGCCAGGAGGTCTTCGACCGCCTGGCCCATCGCTTCGACAGATCCTTGCAGGACGGTAAGCCGTTCCTCGTGCTCGACCAGCACCTCTTCAATGCCCTCGGCCACCATCGCCTCGCCGCCGTCCGCATGGGAGGGCGGAAAAGGTTCGTGAGATTCTTCGGTCATCGGATTGCTCCTTGCCTGTCGCGGCGTTGTTGCGCGGTGGCCTTGTCTTCCTTGATTTGATTTGCGTCCGCGCGTTCCCACCAGGGCATGAGTTTGACCCTGGCCGGGGCGACGTTGCTGTAGTGCATGAACGCTTCTCCTACCGGGAGCTGCTGAATCTCGTTGCCTCGGATCACGGGCCGTTCTTCCTCGCTGACGGTCCGAGAAGATCCGCCGCGCCCCTGGGAAGTGGAGACGCGTTCCTTGCGGGTAGTCCCCGCGGCCCGGGCAATCTTGTCCAGTTCATCGAGTTCTTCCAGGCCAGGCAGGAACAGCCTGATCGATGACGTTCCACGGATTGCTGTGGCTGCTTCGGCTCCCCAGCGCTGCCGGTTCTGGGCGAAGGACTGGCTGAACCCGATGATGCGGATCCCGCGGCCGCCGGAATCCGAGAGGGCACCGGCCATGTCCGGGATGGCAGCGACATTCGGGGCTTCGTCCAGAACCATCGTCAGTACCGGCCAGAGCCGGCCCCCGGGCATGCCCTGGGAAATGCGCTGGGCTTTGCGGAACATAAAGTCGGCGAACATGGCCACGAGCGGGGCGACCGGAGAGCGTTCGCCGTCGGTCAGGAGGTAGATCGTGTTCGGCTTTTCCAGGAACTTCTCCATGTCGAACCCTTCTCCCTTGGGCGGGGTCAGGGTGTCGAGGGCTTTGGGGGACGTCAAGGGTTCAAGGAGCCCTGCAAGGGTTTCCTGGATGGAGTCCACAGTTTCCCCGGCCCGGGAGGTTGTGAGCGTCCGCAGGCGCGCAGTGAACGCTGCGGGCGCCTTGTGCTGGGTCAGTATTTCCAGAGGTTCAGAGTCGGTGAAGTCGTTGGCCCATTTCACGACATCATCGATGCTCTTATCTCCCAGCGCGGCCGCGTGGAGGAACCTGCCCAGGATCGCGGCGGCTTTGGAGTTGAAGAAGTCCCCGTTCTTCACGTCTCCCATCGGCTGTGCCCCGGCCCAGGCTTTACCTCGGGCCAACGCTTCGTCGGGATCTTCGCAGCCGTCAACGACGTTCCACCTGACCTTGTTCGACCACCCGGAAATGTCCTGAAGGTCGAACACGGAAACATCGCCCCGACGTTCGCGGGCGATGGCGGTGAGCATGAGCAGGTCATTTTTGGTGGATGTGGCGATCACGGCACCTGGTGCGTCCAGGGTGATGCCTACGGCCAGGAACAGGGTCTTACCGGAGCGCTGCGGGGCGAACACCCACATGGAGTCTTCGTGCTGGACGTAGAGGGTCTGTCCGTCGAGCTTGCACAGGGCGACGATCATGTCTTCTTCAGTGGCATCCACCGGCAGCTCCAGGGATTGCTTGGCCTTGGCCAGGGCTGCGTTCTTGCCCATGCGCTTTTCGAGGTCCTTGTACCGGGGCAGCCCGTCGTCGCGGTGCTTGTTCCCGCCGAAGATGGCCATGAGCATGCCCGTCCCGACGAGGGCCAGGACAGCAAGAACGATGAGGATCCAGGTCGCCGCTCCGGGCCAGAGAAATTCGCCGGCCTTGATCTTGGCCCACAGGGCGGAGAAGTCCGTCCAGGGCATCCCGGTGGGAGTGATCAGTTCTCCCAGGAACGCCGAGACCCAGCCCAGAACAACCAGCCCGGTGACGAGGGCGGCCAGAGCGATCTTCATGACTGAATCCGTGGACATGGCCTTGGCGGTGCTCATGCTGCTTCCTCCTGCATGTCGGCTTCGACCTGGTTGATTGTGGCCGTGGATTTCATGGCCTTATCGGTGTCGGTGAGTTCGATTTCCAGGGCGCTGCGGACGTGGATGGCAATAAAGGGGTCCTTACCGCCGATCCGCATCATGCAGGTTCCTTTGGTCAGGGACGCGATATCGGCCGCGGACCCGGCGGGCAGGTTGAACATTCGTTCGCATGCCCAGGCATCATCGGATTTTTGCTGCTTGTAGAGCAGGACCGTTCCGCATTCTTTGAGCATGGCGATGGCCGGTGAGTCTTCGGGAATGTCGGAGATGTGGTGGAACGCGAACATGCACGAGAGCGACAATGCGCGGGAGAGCTTGGTGTTGCGGCGGGTGACCTTGGCAACCGAGCCCTGGACGGTGTGCCAGGCTTCCTCGATGACCAGGACAGTGGGGACCGCTTCACTCTGACGGTAGAGAGTGTTCGCCAGCCAGGTGTTGATGATCGTCATCACGATGGCCAACGCCGGCCCATCCTCCGGGAGCAGGGACACATCAAAGACGGTCAGCCCGGCATTCAGGGAAATTTCCTCGCTCGTCGGTCCGTCTATCAGGCCGGCCAGGTCATCTTCAATCATGCGTTCAAGCTCAAACGCGGGATCCTGTCCCCACTGCCGGATTTCCTCCACACTCAGGTTCGAGGCCGTCGCCGCGTCCGCATCAGGTGCGTAGAGAGCGGAAAGGACGTGGCGGATATGGGCGATTTCATTGTTCGCTGCCGCCGTGCGGAGAGCCTGTTTGTGGGCCATACGGACCGCTTTGCCTTCCTTGGGCAGCAGCGGCCGGCCAAGGGCTTCTTCAACAACAGCACGGACCAGCATGGACTGGCCCGCAGGGGTGGAGAGCGCGGTGTCGTCGTGGCTGTCTTCATTCAGCCGGGCAGCGATACGCGGGTCCAGGATATTGATCCTGGCCCCGCCGCCGCCGACCATGAACTTCACCGGCGTGATGCCCAGGCGCTGGGCAAGGGAGGTGTATTCACCGCCGTTCTGGTCCAGCTGGTACTTCTTATCGATCACGACAACCCGGCGGCCAAGGAGCAGCTGCCGCAACACCGCCCACGTTTTGATCCCGGAGGACTTGCCTTGGCCAAGATCCCCGATGAAGCAGACGTTCGGGGACTCGAGCTCGTTGCCGTAAGACGTAAACGGGTCATGGACAACCATCCAGCCCGATCCGGCATCGATCCCGAACGCCAGGCCCCGGTGCGAGGTAGGAGGTGAGGCGATGGCCATGTGTGAAAATTCCATCTGCCGGGTCGAGGACAGCACTCCCGGAGCTGCCGGATCGTAGTAGCCCAGACGCGAGGCACGCGGACTCTTCCGCTCACAATGCCACTGCACGGCTGCCTTGCTGTCGGCATCGTTCGTGCGCTTTTTCTTTCCTGCCCGTCGCTTAGCTGCCAGGACATCCTCAGTCGCCAGTGCGGCCCCGTGTTCGGCGTTGAGGCGCTGTTCCTTGGCACGGGAGCGCTGGGTGCGGCGTGATGTGGTGGTCAGGGCCCAGGGCATCCGCAGGCCTTTGATGAGCTTGGGGGTGTTCATCGGATTCCTCTCGTGAACGGCATGGTGGTGATCAAGGCCAGGTCGTTGCGGTGATCCATCCAGTCAATGAATTCGATCCCGGCATCCGCGGCCGCAGCCTCGATCAGGTCAGCGGTGGCCAGCAGCTCATCCTCTGATTCGACGGAGTAGGAGATGTAGAGCGCGTACGCGGCACCGTGGTGCCCGGAACCGGGTTTGAGGTCCAGGAGCCTTTGGCTGGATGCGCCCATGAGGACTTCTTCCGATCCGTCGGTGACGACGCCGGACTTGGCGACTTCCTTGCCCTTGGCGCGGTCCATGGCCGCGTCTGTGCGGGCTTTCCCTCGTGCAGTGCGGGCATCGGAAAGTTCCATCACCATGGAGACGGTGTGGACCACGGCCGGTTGGATTCCGGAGACCAGGGATTGCAGAGCAGAAACGGGGATCGCTTCGGGGCTGAAAGCGGAGGCCGGGACGTACCCGGTGCGGGTGTGCCAGTGGCCGTTGATGACCACGGAAGAATCGGAGGAATCGCCGTCCAGGTGCTGCCAGCAGTCTGCCAGGTCCGCGTTCTCATCATCGTCAATGTCGAAATCCGGATCCTGAAGGTGCCGCAGGAGCGCCGCCATCTGTTCAGGTCCCAGGGTGCGGTAGTCCTGGATGCCGCCCATCATCTGCGCCTGGGCCAGAGCGGTGCGGATTTCCTGATGAATCGCCAACCCCAGGCCGGTGTCGCCGCCGCCAAGCTTGGAGGCCTTCACGGACAACGCAGCGGACCGGGGAATGCGGAAGGTCTCGTAGGTGCGGTGCTGTTCTGAGCGGGACTGCAAGGTTTGCACCAGATCCCCGTAGGAGGTGATCAGCAGCCGGTTGATGCCTTGGGCCTGTTTGTCCTTGATCCACAGCAGGTGGTCGGTGGAATCCATGGGGACGGCGCGGGAAAGCGTCTGGACGTGGGTAATGAGGGACTGCCGGCGGGCCATGCGGGCCAGGAACTGACCGCGGGCCACATATGCTGAGTCTTCCCGGTTTTCCTCCCGGATCCCGGAGGAAGAACCCATGACTTCCACGGTGACTGTGTAGTACGGGGTTTTGATCCGGCCGCCGTGACGGAAAACCGTCATCGGGCCGGTAGGGGTCTGCACGGTGAACGGGCGGACCGTCCCGACCATGAGCGGGGCATTGTTCCGGTGTGTCACCGGAACCTCGATCATGCCCTTTTCATCGGCCCGGGCACGGTCGGCTTTGCCGGCCTTGACCATGCGGGTCTGATCCCGGAACTTCACCGGAACAAACGTCGCGGTCTTGTTTTTCCGGCGTGAGCGCTGGTGGTGCCGCTCCACGAGCAGAGCGCCGAGGGACCGGTACCCGGTGATCTTGCTCGGAGTGGTCAGCACGACACCGAGGCCGATGATCGCGGCACCCAGGATCAGGCCAAGCACGATCACGTCCGAGAGAGCAATGATCGCCGCCATCCCCGAAACCAGGGCGATGCTGAGCCCGATCCACTCAGGACCGGTACGGTTCCCGCCCCACAAACCACGGCGGGAAACCTCACCACCGACAACAACCATGCGTCCCATCAGACCTACTCCCCTGCTTTCGTACTGCTCGTTACCGTCCGCTGATGTGATCGGTATCAGGCACCATCGAGTTCACGCCCTGACGGCCGCGCAGTGCGGCCTGCCGTGATGCTTCACGCCCGGCCAGCAGGAACGCTGTCGCCCCGCCGGCGGCAATCTTGGCTGAGCCTCGTCCTACACTCGCCGCTCCGCTGCGGGCAGCGGCAGCAGTTTTTCCGGCCGGAGTACCGGCCCGGTCATCCCGCTGCGCCTGGGCAATGGTGCGGGTATCAGGTGCAGCCGGTGCATCCTGGCCAGGGGCTCCCATCGCGGCGGCCCCCTGTCTGGTGGCGCCGGCACTTCGACGGCCGCTGCCTGTAGCCGCGCCGGCCCCGGCTGCACCATCGGTCAGACCCCCGTCAGGACCGGCAGAAAAGCGAGGCCCGCCTGATACCTGGGCTGCCGCCCCGCTGACGGCGGCACCGGTGCGCCCACCGCCGGCCGGGCCGGACTGTGCCTGCATGGTGCGGCGCTGACGGATCATCGCACCGATCCCGGCACCGGCCCCGGCCACCATCGCCGCCCCGGCAATGGAGGGACGGTTAGCACCCAAAGAACTGGCCGAGGATGGCAGTATCGGGACGAATTTGAACAGCAGCGCGGGTGAGAACGCGAGGACGACCATGGCGGCGGCTGCGATGAACACCGAGGAGGCGTTCACCAAGGCGTCTCCGGTACCTTCGCCCTGGAACGCGGGGCGGTTCGAGATGAAGCTGAACAGCGCACCCATGATCAACAGAATCAGCGGCTTCGACAGAGCGATACCCAGCCACAGCGAACCGGCCTTGGCAACCCGGCCGCGGTGTTCGGGATGGATCATGAAGCCGATCATCAGCGCAATGCCTACGCCCAGCAGTGACAGCGCGAGTGGCTGCAGAGCGAACAGCCCCAGGAGCGCCCAGGCCCCGACGAAGAGCAACCCGAACAGCAGCACAGCTGCCAGCGGTCCGAAAACGCCACTGGACTCATACGAGGCGAAACGGGAAATGCTTGTGGCGAAGTCCCCGATCTGGTTTGAGGTCCATGGGCTGATCGAATCAGTAACCTGAACCAATGCGTTGTTGCCCACGTATCCCAGAACCGGGCCGAACAATGCCAGCAGAACCGCGAGTGGGGCGTACCAGATCACCGATTCACGCATGGCGTCAGGATCGATTTTTTCATCCGAGTAGTCCCGGAAGAGTTTGAAGAACATCAGTGCCAGCAACACGATCCCGACGCCGGAA
This sequence comes from Arthrobacter sp. UC242_113, assembly GCF_044054585.1. Classification (NCBI taxonomy): domain Bacteria; kingdom Bacillati; phylum Actinomycetota; class Actinomycetes; order Micrococcales; family Micrococcaceae; genus Arthrobacter; species Arthrobacter sp. UC242_113. Next base: position 12,511 of record NZ_CP171973.1, read on the forward strand.
AAGACTGACCAGGTGTCTCGGAAGCCGTCATCGACCTGAAACTCTGAGACTTTCAAAAGGTTCACTAAAACCTCGTTCGTGGCCGTCACTCCGGCTTCCTTGGTCGAGTTCGCAAACTTCTCAAACCCGTCCTTGGCATTGGCGATAAACGCCACTGTGTCCACCGCGCCCAGCACAAACTGCCCGCCAGGCTGTGTAGAAACAGCTGTACGCAACACAGCGCCAGCAAGCGGGGCGAATTCGTTCCATGTGCTCGATACCGCACATATGCCCAAGGCAGCTGGCGGTGCCCCTTCCCGCGCCAACGATGAGCAAAACTCGCGCTGTCCTTCTGCAGGTCGGTAGTCCAAGGATTTCTCGGGGGTGTCCAGAAAACTGTTGAAAGCGCGGGTTGCCATTCCCGTGCAGTCCTGGCCGATCATCGTTGCACCGAGAAATTGAGGCCCACAGACGTTCTTGGCGAGTTCGCCGTTGAGACGGTCACGAATGCCGTCGCGCTGGTCTGCCGGCAAGCCCGCCAGCCGCTTCAATTGATCGGCATTCAACTTTTCTGAGGCGTTGATGTCATCCGCTGCTTGAGCGGATCCGGCTGTGAGAACACCGAAGCCCAAGAAGAGCGCGAGGAGTGCGGCAGTCAAGCGGATCCTGCTGCTAGCGCGTAGCGTTTGCATATTCCACCCAGCCTTCTTTACTCAGGTTTTCGAAGTAGCGGCCGACCAGCCCGTTATCGAGAGTGGGCATCTCTCCGGTTGCAGCGCCGACGAGACCGCCCGCAGGGCCTTGGTCAGGGAACTTGTCGGCAAGTTCTGTGTCATCAATACGCACCAGGGCGTCAGAGATTTTCCAATCTCCGTCCCAAACGAGTTCCAGGGAATCGGTACCGAAGTAGCCACCGGGTTCTGCTTCACCGCCGCGGAGACCGCCATAAACCACCTGAATCAATGCGCGGTTCTCGGCTTCGCAGGAAACGAGCCGGTAGAGGCCCCCAGCTTTGACATCAACGCGGTCGAGCCAGCCGCCATCGAAGCTCTTGAAGCTTCCGGACGCGGCCGCCGTCGTGTAGGTGTCGCCAAGCAGAACTGCATCCTTGATCCATGCTTCGTCCGAGGCCAACGTCTTCATCGTGGCTTTCTGGGCTTCCCAGGTTTTAGTGTTCACATCGTGCAGGACCGGTGTGTAGTTGGCTGCTGCTTGGGCGGCGGAGTCGCAGGTGCCGTTGTAGCCGATGGGCGTTTTGCCGTCGGCGGCCGTTGTGGTTCCGCCTTCTCCGATGCTGATTTTGGAGACTGGAAATCCGAGCTTGCCAGCGACCATGTCCGTGCCAGCGGTGGGTTCGGGCTGTGAAGCCTGTTCCGTGGGGCGGAGATTTATCAGGACGACGGCGACTGCCACGATCACCACGACGGCGGCAATCGCGATCAGTAGCTTCCATTTCGTTCTCATGGTCTGGTTCCGTTCTTCGGTAGGAGACAGCTGCCAACGATGAAGTGTGCCACCAGTTGGCTAGGCTCCTGCTGCGGCAGTCAGTGCGAGGATGCCGCCGATGATGACGCTGGCGCCGGCGACGGCGGCGAAGGCGACACCGCTGCGCTTGGCACCGTCCGCGCCATCTGCAATGTCGTCCGAGTGGCCGCGCTGCCGTGCGATTCCCCACTTGCCCAGGTTCATCAGGAAAGCGGCGGTGACCAGGATCAGCACCAGTGCCCAGAGCCCGCCGAGGATCAGCTGGATCGCGCCTTGGAACTGAACTCCGAAGACGTTGATGTTGGGGGTCACCCCGTCCAGGGGGTTATCTGCGGCCGCGGGGATGGTGACGTTGGTGAGGATGCTCTTGAACATGGTGTGGGTTTCCTATCGGTTGGTGGTGTGGATACGTGCGTGGGCGCTGCGGTTGTCTACCTCGAGCAGGCCTGCGGCGATTTCTGCGGTGACGCGTTCGAAGGCGCGGCGGGCGGGATCGCCCACGAGCTGCCAATCGATGATTGAGCCGTTGTCCAAGGCCGCGTCATAGGGGATATCGATGATGGACCGCACCGTGGATTCGAGCTGGGCGCGGAGGTCCGCTTGATCGGTCGCCGAGACTTTGGCGCCCCCGCCCTGGGTGATGACGACGACGGCGTTGGCGACGAGGTTCTTGTAGTGCGGGTTGCCCTGGCGCTCGGACATGGATTCGAGCTGTTCGATCATTCGCAGGGCCGAGACGACGGCGTTTCGCTGGAGCCGGACAGGGATCACGAGCTGGTCTGTGACGTCGATAGAGGCCAGCCAGTTTTCGGAGCGGGTGTTGTTTCCGGTGTCCAGGACGATGGTGTCGTAGAACCGGCTGACCACCGTGTGGATGCGGTTGAATTCTTCCGCGCCGATGGACTTCATCCGATCCGGGTCTTCGTCCGATGCCAGGACGGAGAACTGGTTCTTGCCCTGGTGGCGGGTGTAGTAGGAGAAATCGCCTTTACGGGCCTCGATGGTTTCGAACTTTTCCAGCACGTTCAGCAGGTCCCACACGGTGCGGGTAGAGCCGTTGGCGTTGGTCCGCACACCGAGGGTGCCCATCATTTCGTTGTTGTCCCAGACGATGGCGTGCTGGCCGGAGTGGATCCCGAAGGTTGATCCGATTCCCACGCTGCACATGGTCTTGCCGACCCCGCCCAGGGGCTGGGCGACCATGATGCGCATGGGCCTGGAGTAGACCCGTTGGATCGCGGAAAGGTCGGTGCGGCGGGCCAGCTCGGCTGCGCCGACCTTGGGCTTGATCAGCCCGAACGTCACGGTCCGCAGGAAGGCCTGCCAACCGGTGGCCGGTGGCAGTTCATCGTTCATGTTGTCTTTTTGCAGCACTGATGCGCTGCGCCGGCCGCTGACCAAAGGGGCCGCCTGAGCTTCCACGGCCGCCTGCTGGGCCTGTGCCGGCTCACTGATAGCAACGGTCACTGTCGCGGTTTCCTTGACGGGTTCTGCGGCGTTATCTTCTGCCGACGGTTCGGGGTTCAGCAGGCTGATGGGGGCGCGTGACTTCCGCTCGGCGCCTGACCAGTTGGTGCTCATCGGGTCTTCCTTTCGGGGTTCTGACTTCTGAAAATCTCTGGTGCCGGTTCCTGGAACAGGACCGGGACACTGCTTGCGGCCGTGCCCTGCGGGCTGTGCCGTTCCGGGACGGTTAGCGGGTCGGTGAACAGCGGTGCTGTGCCGAACTCGTCAGCACCGGCGGTGGGCGTGCTCACTGGGGAGTCACCGGGCTGATGGACGTGACAAGCCAGGGATCGTCCTGGCCGATGCGGTGGAGCATCATCGTCCACGGCCCGGCGTTGGTGTCGAAGGACGCCGTAACCGTCATGGGGTTTTGTGCCTCCCGGGTGATCACGGGACCGTCCGTGACGGTGGAGAACGGAACACGGGCCGGATCGATGTAGCGGGCGTCTTCCTTGTACTCGGTCGCGAGCATCGGTTCCAGATCCTTGAACCAGGTCTTCTCCTCCACCGAAGGCCGGCCGAACAGGACCATGGCCTTCGCGGCGGTCTCTTTGACCCTCGTCTCGGCGGCGGCATCCCAGGTGACGTTAGGGCCGTGGTACTGCTCGGAGGCCTCGTCATGCCCGTGGCCATCACCGGCTGAGTGCGCGTCAGCATCCGCCGTGATGGTCGGGGCCGGCGCGGCCGCTGTGGTGGTCGTCTGTGCGGCTGGGGTCCCGGCGCAGGCCGTCAGCAGGGCAGCGGTGGCCAGCAGGGCCGGGGCGAGTGCGGTTCTGCGCATCACAGGATGCCTTTCTCTTTGAGGATCGGTGTGGGGTCGATGGTGGCGTTGATCGGGATCATCGGATTCGGCAGGGCCCCGGCGTAAAACTCCATATGCAGGTGCCGGCCGAAGACGTTGCCGGTCGCACCTTCAGTCCCGAGGGGGGTTCCGGCGGCAACGGTGTCGCCTTCCTTGACCTTTAGAGAGCCGGCCTCCATGTGGTACATCCCGATGGTCAGCTTCCCGTCCAGGGTTTGGCCGGTGATGCCGGTTCCGAACTGGCCTTCAAGGTTTCTGATTTTCACGATCTTCAGATCCGTGATCGCCACAATCACCCCGGCCTGGCCAGGAGTGGAGAAGTCGATTCCGTAGTGGAAGTTGGCCAGCACTCCCCCGGCCGTACCGGGAGGGGCCGGCCGCGGGCCGTACCCGCTGGTCATGACAGCCTTCTGCAGGGGCTTGACCCACTTCCCGGCAATGTCGCCGACAACCTGGTTTCCCTCGACCGGGCACACCCCGGACGGGTCCACCATGGAAGCCGATTCCCCGCCGAGTGCCTTAACGATCTGCGTGGCCTGTTCCCGGAACCGGGTGTAGTGGTGTGGATCCGCGTTCCGCTGCGTGCGGTGGATGGCAATGGTCGGTTCAAGGTTTTCCCACCCCTGAACGTTCTGGAGAGCCTTGAAGAAGTTTGTAGCGCTGGTGTGGGGGTCCATGCGGTCTTCGTAGGAACCCCACGAACCATTTGCGCGCTGCTGGAACAGCCCCCGTGAGTCCGGGCCAGCACCGTCACCGAAATCAATGACCCGCAGCGTGGACTCGCCAATGGCAGCCTGAACACCGATTAGCTGTGCGGCCACGGGCAGTTTCAGATCCTCTGCAGCCTTCATGATCGCGGCCGCGTTCTTCATCTGCTCACCATCGAACCCGGCCACTGTGCTGCCAGGGACCGCTGATGCTGCGGATACAGCTGACGTGCCAGGTGCCGCACAGGCAGAAGCGGCCTGAGCCGGCGTTCCGCCATCGTCAAGAACCACAACAACGAAGCCCAGGGCGAGGGTGGTAGCGGCGGCAACAGGAACGACGACTTTTCGAAACGCCTTACCTGCAACGGCTGTTGCTGCCCCAGCAGCAGCGACACCCATTAGGACGACCGCCTGATTCTGTCGGCGCGAAACCAGCAGCCGATGAACAGGTAAGTCCCGCCCCTGCACCGCATAGTGACTCGCATATCGCCCCTCCCCTGGGCTATTCCGAGGCTTGTCCCCCGGACGGAAAACCCATCCCGGCTAAACTCAGCCGTAAAGCTAGGATGGATTTGAAACCAACGGTTAAGTATTTGCGGATGCTTAACTATTGGGATCATTCTAGCAGAATCAATCGTGCGCGTCTTGTCGTGTTTGCCCCATCCAAGGAGTGTTTGTGCCTGTCTCAGCCTCAGAGTTCAAGAGCTGGCTGGACGCTCAGTCCATCAGCACTTCCCCTGCCGCTCTGAGCGCTCTGACGGGGCTGCACCGAGGCACGTTGGGCAACCAGCTGCGGCGTGGAAACGTTGCAGAATCGACGGTCGTTGCCGTCGCTCGCGCGTCCGGAGCGAACGTGCTGGAGTCCCTTGCCGCCTTTGACCCGTACAGGAACATGTACACCAGACAGATTGAGCCCACGCCGGCAGAAGTGCTCAGCCAGGTCCACCACGCAGACCTCATGGCCGAGCTACAATTCCGCACCTCGAAGAAGTACTACCCGCGGGATCTGCGGAAACATATTCCGCTCATAGACTTCCCGCACGAGGGATCCAATCGGGCATGGATTGACGCCATCGACTCCGGCGACATCAGGCACCGCATGGCAGAAGAGACTGGCATGGCCCTGACATACATCTTCACGCAGCTCACCGAAAACAAACTGACCCCACCGCTTGCGGTAGCAGCCTCCAAGGCAGCAGGCACTTCCTTCGCATCAGGTCTGGTGGTCGTCGGCCTCGTGCTTCCGGCTGAGGCAGGCTGGCAACCACGCGCCAGGGAGGACGAGCTGCTTGAAATCACGGACGATGCACTTGTCGAGCTAATCTCCGGCCGCATAAACCTGCTGCAGCGGCGCGTCAAACAACGTAAGGAAGCCCAGGAGTATGCGGAAAAGATGACGGAGCTTCTGGGATGAATCCACTAGGTGTCGTCCCGGTGACGCTCATGCTCATCCTTCTGGGCAGTCTTACGTTCAAGCGTATAAATACACCCGCATCCGGGTTTGAGCACGCCTTGCGGGGAAAGGCGAGCAGAATCGCTTTGTCGGGCATCTTTCTCACCACCGCTTATCTGCTGCTGGTACCGCCCGTGTACTACGCGCTGGATTCGATCATGCCGATCACCAACGCTACCGACCTCATCTCCAAGTACTGCGCACTGGTAGCCGTCGCCTTTCTGGGCGGGCACCTTAGTGTCGCCTACGGATCCCCCTTTGCCCGTCGTTGGACAGTGGGCGCTCCCGGAACCGTTGTGCTGGGCCTCGTCTCCGCTGGCCTGCTATGGACTGTCGTGGCCACAGACGCCCCGTATTCATCCCCCCAGATGCTCGACTTCGCCACACAGCCCAGCGTTCGCATAAACACCTGGTTAGTGCTGTTCTACGTGGCCTACATTGTCCTTCCCCTGGTGCGGCCGGCGTACCTCGACTCCACGAAGAACCCTCTCCGGATAGGCCGGATGGCTTCAGGCATGATTGCCGGCGGTTTCACCCTCTCCCTCTTGCGCGCCGGAGCGTACCCCGTCGAGTGGTTTGGTAGCGGGAATGTGGTTTACCTGTACATGCTCATCTCCTATGCCTCCACTGCCCTCGTGGTCGTGGGGCTCGCGCTGTTTGCTTACGCGCGCAGGAACAGAAAAGTGAAAACCGAGCTGGGATCTGCCCTCTCACTCGATTAGGAAGGCCGGGAGACATGACTACCCCTCAACAAGCGCAGGAAGCAGTCAAAAGCGTCTTAGCGGAAGTACCGCGGGAGCATGAGGCTGCCTATCGCGTCATCTACCAGGCAGTGAAGGTGTGCCTGGCAGATGGCATGGAGCGGCGGGCAGCTGCCGCCTACTTGGGAGTCTCGCGGTGGCGTATCGACCGCCAGGGACGCTACTTTCGGTCTTTGAGAGCGACCAGGACCTTGTTCCGGGATGCCATGGCTGCCAATCCTGCAACTGATCCTGCCGGCGAGTCCGTGGAAGCCATAGTCCGAAGAGCGTGGAAGAAGTAGCCCTCAAAGGGTCCCAAATCCCAAAATTCTTGGTTTCATGACATATTGGAATCATGCAATCTGGAATCTGTCACGAGCTTGCTGGGCGAGTCACACCCCACGCGATGACTCTTTCAAAAAGAGCGACACGCCGCGGCGACGTGCAGGGTTTCGTTTATCAAAACCGCTTAGATAGCACTATGGCAATTCAGAAGCTTGCTCAGGGAGGCCGCCCTTCCAAGGGGCCCCGGCACACGTTTGTGGTCAAGCCCGATCTTGCGCGGGCCGAAAAGCTGCGGGCCATTATGGAAATTCTTGGCACGAACGCAGTTGATTACCTGACACCGCTGGTTGCCAGGCATATAGATTCCATCGACCTTGAAGAACTGCGCAATCAGGAGACATTGCCTATACCGAAAGCCAGTTAATAACTGAAGGCCCGCACATGGCGGGCCTTCGTTAAGTATTTAGTTCAGATCTCGTTCTTGGCGGGATGTCGATCTGAACTTTTGTCCAACACCCACCCAGTGGGTGGATTTTGTCGTTCCCCCGAAGGAGTAACTGCTGTCTATGGTACCGGAAGTCAATTCCGCGTCAACGCACGCACGTAAGGGTGTCGCGGGCCAACCTAGCCCTCAGCAGGCGTGGATCCTTGCACCCCTGATCGCCGGCCAAGCGTCCTACCGCCTAGGCCGATGGATGGGCACCAGGTTCCAATACCCGCGGCCGGCAACTCCGCCCACCATTACGACGTCTCTGCCCGAGCACCCCGCAGCAGTCATGATCCACGGTACGGACGGTTCCGTAGCCACTCTCTGCATCGACTTGGATACATCCAAGGCACTGAAGAGCGTCGTGGACTCAGACGCAGCCCGGCTCAGGAAGCTTCTGAACGAAGCCAACGTCAGCTACGTGGAGGACTTCTCCCCCAGCGGCGGCAGGCACATCTACATTCCCCTTCAACAACGCCTCACCGCCGCCAAAGCCCGCGAGCTTGTCGAAGCCCTCGGCCTTCTCGCCGCAAGCCTGGACCCGAGCCCCCACCAGAACATCACCGACGGCTGCATCCGCGTCCCGGGCTCAAGGCACAAGGCTGGCGGCCACCAAACCCTCATTACTCCCCTATCCCAGGCCTACGCCACCCTCCGCGTCCGCAACTCAGCGCGTGCCATAGCAGCATTGCGCGCCGCACTGGCCCCGGAGCTGGCCCGCAACAAGGCCATCCAAAAACGCCAAGCCAAAGCAGTAACAACAGTACGGACCACTGCTGGACAGCTGCCCGTCGCTGGCCGCAGCGAAACCCCCCTGCGCCGGATTGCACGCACTGGCCTTTACGACACGGCTACGTACGCCAGCGCCTCGGAGGCCCGCATGGGTGTGCTGAACCACTTCGCTGCGTGCGGATGGACCCTGGAAGAGGTACGGAACGAACTCACCGGCCAGTTCCCGGGCCTGGCAGCCCTCTACGGCACGCAAGCCAAACAGGCGCGACTCCTTTCCAGCGAATGGGCCAACGCCCAGGCCTTCACCAACGCCGGCAGCACCCAAAAACGTAAGCCCCGTGAACCCGGAAAAATCAATGCCCTTATTAACAACACAAGCCCCACTGAACCCACAGGGGGGGCACTCAACCGCAGTTCCGCGTCAATCCACCAACTCGTAAACGACTTGGAAAATGTCCTGTACGCCGTCCTGGACCACCGCTTGGCAGCCAGGGGCCGCGAAGGACTCGGCCTCCGCCTCCTGGTCCGCGGCCTGCTGGGCTACATGAGGGCGAAAGAAACGGATCTTCTCGATGTCGGTTGTCGTACGCTTGCGGTCGCGCTGGGAAAGCACCATGTCACCATTGCCCGGTTACTTCCCGTTCTGGCCCAGGCCTCCGATGGAATTCTCACCAAAGTCGCGGATGCTCGCCACAAGACAGCAGACGTCTACCTCATTCAGTTGCCTCGGCACTATCAGCAACTAGCGAGGGAGCTGACGTGGCGCAAAGGACGCATCCATGCCGTGCGACCTGTGTTCCGAAGCCTGGGAGACGTGGCTGCCCTTGTCTATGAATCCATCGAACGAGCTAGGCACTCCCCCACCACCGCGGAGATTGTCCGTTTTACGAGCATCAGCCGCAACGCCGTATCGACCGCGCTGACCGAGATGGAGGCCCTGGGCATGGTTTACCGCGACCACGGTCACTGGAAGAGGAGGGCAGTTAATCTGACTAATCTGGCGGCAAGGCTGGGCGTGTTGGAGGACTACCAGGCCCACATCAGCCGTAACCGGTTCGAACGCGCCCGCTGGCACGCATACCTGGACCGTTTCCGGACCGTTGAGGTTGATGAAGGTGCACTGTACGACCAGGAACGGGAGGAGTATTGGCTGCCTCCTGGGGATGCTGCGATCTGGAACGCCGCATAGGCGACGAACCGGGGGCTGCAGCGATGCCCGGGTTGCCTGTACGCATTTTTCCGGTTACCTCCGGCGCACTGAATATGCGGACGACGACAGGACGGGGGCTCCGAGAAAGCTGCCGCAAAACGGCAAGCACTGACGCCCAATGCGGACCGCTTTTGAGATTCATCCTCCGGTCTCCACCGGGGGCCGACAGCGGGGGACAGCGCGACGGAAGAGCTGCAGGGCGGCGCTCAATCGCTTACCTGCAGGGTTTCCTCATGTTGGTCATTCGCTTGCGAATGAAGCGTATACAGCAAAGCAATTGAAACTTGCTTTAGAAGTAAAACTTGCAATAACAGCTTTACTTTTTTGACTTGTGAAAAAAGTAAAGACACGCAAGCCAGCTTCACAAGTGAAACAAGTGCCGCTGGTTACGCTGGGAACACTTGTGAAAGGAAGATTCGATGAAACACGATCTGGACCGCGGCGCGCTCAGCAGGGTAATCGCGGTAATCAACGGCAAAGGCGGGGTCTTCAAGACCAGCTTGGTAGCCAATGTCGGTGGACTCCTCGCGGAGGCTGGCTCACGCGTACTCCTCGTGGATTTGGACCCGCAGGGCAACCTTGCGGAGGACCTAGGTTATTCCGACAAGGGGGACGGCGGCAGGAGCTTGGCAGCGGCTCTCTGCTTCGGTGCAGAGCCGTCCCTGCTCACAAGTATCCGACCCAACCTGGACGTCATTGCCGGCGGACCCGAACTCGATGATGCAGCAGCGTTTCTCGGAGCCAAAGCCCAAAAGGACCGCGACGCAGCCCACCTAGCCCTGGCAAAGATGCTCGCAACCATCGCGGGGGAGTACGACCTCGTCCTCCTTGACTGCCCGCCCGGAAACGAGCCCCTCCAGGCAGCAGCCGTCGCGGCCGCACGGTACGCACTGGTGCCGCTGAAGACAGACATGTCCAGCCGCAAAGGCGTCGCTGCGGTGGCAGCACGCATGGACAGCGTCGTGGGACTCAACCCAGCACTCGATCTCCTGGGTGTTGTCCTGGTGGGAACCGGAACCAACTCAAAACAGGTCCACAAAGTCACCCGCGACCACCTCATCGCCGACTTCGGCACCGACGAAGTGCTGTTCCCAATGACCATCCGACACGCAGAAGCAACTGCCCAGGCCTGCCGGGAGCGCGGGCTACTGGCGCACGAGCTCGAACGGGAACTTAGCAAAGCACCCAAATGGTGGGAGATTCGTCGCGGAGAAGCTAAAGCCACGAATGCAGGGCCAAGGTCTGCATCCAGCGTTGCTGAGGACCTGCATGCAGTCGCCATGGAAGTAACGCGGCGGGTAGCCGCTGCAGAGTCCCAGGAGGTTAGCGCATGAGCACCGAGCAGAACGCCGGCCGGCCCACCCTGGGCTTGCCGCCGCGACCCGCCGCAGCACCCACGACAGATGCACCACTAGCGCGCATGCTCTCCGGGCGCCGCCAGGAGGCGCCGGCGAAGAGGGAAGAACCAAAGGATTCCCCGACTGAGAACATGACGGTAAGCATCCCAACCGCTCTGCGCAATCGCGCCAAGGCCGCGTACAAGGCGACCAGCTACGCCGAGGGAGATAACACCTGGGCACATTTCGTTGCTAAAGCCATCGAAGCAGAAACCCGCCGCCGCGAAGCCGAACACAACCAGGGCGAGATGTACCCCTCATGGGGAGAGAAACTGCCCGGCGGCCGGAGGCTCAAGGATAGCTAACGGGGAAGTACGTCCCCCAAGCCAGATAGCAGTACCCGGGGGAGTGGTCGAACACCACAGGACCCGGGACCGGAACAGAGTAAACAGAGGAGAGAAGTGGGCGAGTCAAGTACCACTAAGGCCCGAATACAGCTGCCGACGTGGTGGGGAAACCAAAAGGATCTGGCGAGGTTGGTCACTTTGGTCAAGTCCCTGCACTCGTCCGCTTCCGCAGAAGCGCTAGAAAAGTTAACGGCCAGCAGGGCAAAAACTCGTGAGCTCAACGAGGCGAGAGTGGAGTCATTGGCTGCGGCTATCGCAACCAATATTTCAAAAAATGGAGGGGACCCCGGTCGTTTCGCTGATCCAACGACCCTTATGGAAGAGGCCCGCATTCTGGGGTCGCTGGAAGAAGACGGCCATTACACCGCCGAACGCGCAGTTAAGGAACTGGATCTTGAGATGGCAGTCAGCCTAAAGACCTGGGACGAAAGGCGGACCGGTTCCCCTGACGTCCTCATTGAAGATCTGGACGAACGGGAAGTGAAGCGCATCGAACTATCCTTTGGCCAGCAGTACTCAGGTGGGACCTTCCTGCGGCTGGAACTCGGGAAGTATGGTAGTCAGGCGGAACTTGGAGGACCTGTTCACTGGGTTTCGTCAGCCGCCGGTCAACTCAAAGTTGAACTGAAGCGGCAAAGCAGCTGGCTTGGACGCCTCGTTGGTAGTGGATGGGGGCACACGCTAATCGCGGTACCCACCGCCGTGGTAATTGCGTTGCTCCTGCTGCCCTATGTCAAGAGCACATGGGATTTAGTGGCAATAGTTCTCGTTTTAAATGTCCTTGTATCGTTCGTTGCTGCTGCCGTTCTGCAGAAGTTCATCCCCAGATTTGAACTGATGAAGGACGGCAAGCCAAAAATAAAGACCTGGCTTGGATGGGTCGCCGGACTTCTCGGCACCGTCATCATAGGACTTGGGACAAATGCCCTGTCCAAGATGATGGGGCTGTAGAGGTCGGTCAGAACTGGCCGCTGTGAGTTCACCTTGGCGGCAGATGCCGATAGAGGGTTGTGCGCGCCAGTCCAGTCTTGGTGACTATTTCGCGGATGGGCACGCCCTTGTCCCGGAGCATCAAGGCATGTTCGAGCTTGTCAGGATCCACAACGGAAGGACGTCCGGTGTGACGGCCATGGGCGGCAGCTACCGCCCGGGCATGGGAGGCCCGTTCAGCGGCGTAGGTGCGTTCCATTTCTGCGAAGAGGGCCAGCATGACGACGGCCAGCTGCGCCATCGGACTGTCCGGAGTCGATGTGTCGATTCGGAGAGGATCGGCCAGTGTCCGGATCCCGACGCCACGTTCCTTTAATTCGTGAACCAGATTTAGCGTGTCCCGGACCGTCCGGCCTAACCGGTCGAGGGTGTGAACGACAATCACATCTCCTGGGCGCGCCTGGCGCAGCGCTTCATGCAGCCCTGGACGGTCCCTGGTGGCCCCGGACTTCTTGTCTACGTAGACATGCTCACTGTCAATGCCGGCGGCCGCCAGGGCGTCCAGCTGCCGCGCCACGTCCTGTTTAGGCGTTGAAACCCTCGCATACCCGATATCCATTGATGCACCGTACCTAAATTCGCTGTCGTTACGGTTGAATATGGCGACCATTGTGGATTGAATTCCGGGACAATCAGATTACGCGCCGTTCTGCGTATTCAGATGCGAGGGGGAGTGTCCCACCCGGGGTGTCCCGGTTCTAAGGAAGTGGGACACTGCCATCCGGCCTGCCTGTTCCTCGGGACTGCAGGGCCGAGGCCGCCGCCCGCGGACACAATGCCAGGGAGAAGATCGCTCTCGGTGCCCGGGCACATAGGATGAGCGCACGTGGGCGCGGGGCAATAAGGGGGATGTTGTGAAGTTCAGGATGATTGGTGTGGCTGCGGCCTGTATCGGATTGCTGCTGACTGGGTGCGGTACGCCAGCCGCTGAGCCGGCGGCCTCGCCGACGCCGACCAAGACTGTGAAGCTCACGAAGGTCCCCGATGTAGCGGGCAAGCCCTTTGCGGAAGCCCGCGACCTTCTCTTCAAAGCCGTCATCAAGTACGACGCTGTAGGCAGTGACGGTGTGAAATTCACTGAGAAGCCCGATGATCTCTCCGTGGTTGTCAGCTCCAACCCGTCCGCCGGCACAGAGATCGAGGCTGGGGGAACAGTGGCCCTGAAGCTGGAGGGCACCCAGGCGGAAGCCACCGCGGCGGCGGCCGTGAAGGAAGCCGCGAGGGTCCGGTCGCTGCGGTACAGCTTCAAATGCTCCGCGTCAGAGAGTGCCATCACGGCAAAAGACACCAAGTCATTCACCAAGCTTCAGGAGATCTGGGCCTCCCCGGATTTCGCTCGGTTCAAGTCGTGCGATCTCCGGGTCGGTGGCAAGTGGTACATGGACCGGTATGACCTGGAGCCCGACGAGGCCGCTGTAGTGAAGCAGATCGGCGCCGACGGCGGCGACGCGAGTGCACCTCACATGGCATACGGGAGCGTTTTGCTGCTCTGCGCCATCCCGCCCAAAGACGGGTGGGACAACAGATACGGTGAATACCCCACAGGCCCGAAAATCAAAGCGGTGGCCAAGGCCGCGGCCGCAATGTGCCCGGATGCTCCTTTCGTGGCAGAGCTGGTCAGGGGTGCCGGCGGTGTTCCGCCCGCACCGAAAACTGCGATGGGCGACGGCACTTTCGTCGTCGGCAAAGACATCGCCGCGGGCGCTTACCAGGTGGCCGTACCGGCGGGGGCCAACGGCGTACACGACTGCTACTGGGAACGCACAAGCCCCCAGGGTGCGACGATCGAGAACGACTTCATCTCGTTCGCACCCCAGGGGCCGGTGGTCACCGTCCATGCAGGTGAAGGGTTCGTCAGCCGGGGCTGTGGAAACTGGAGCATGATCGGCTGACCTCGCCTGGGGCTGGCGTCAGCGTACCAAGGGCCTGCAGCCCGGGAGTGGTGCCTCTAACGAACCCGTTAGTGAGAGTGCCGAGGTTGCGAGAACAGGGGGTCATTGGCAATGCGAATGAGGGTAATTCTTCCGAGCGCGCTCATTCCCGGGTTTGATTCCTGGTAGTACCAGACCAAACCCATCGCCTGCTGGAATGCCCATGCAGCTCCGCGCCACCATTGAAGATCATCGCTGGCTAGTTCCTTGCGCAGGAGTGCTCGTCCTTTGTGATCGAGCATGTGCCATGCTGCAACGAGATCCAGTGAAGGATCAGCAGGGGCGAACCCCCCACCATCGAGCACACCAACCAGCCGGTCTTCGTCAACGAGCAGGTTGCCAGGAATCAGATCCCCGTGACTCATCACAACAGAACCGGCAGCCGGCAGACTTCGGAAAGCTGCCCACAGCTCGCGAAGATGATCGACCGGCAGCCGCCCCTCACTCTTATGGAAGCAAAGCTCCATCCACTCATCGGAGTCCTTCAAATCCCCGCCACGTCCGGATCCGGTAAATTTCCGGCCCCTGGTGTCCGCGGCCCGGAGGGACCGGATCAGTGCCGCGAGGTCACGGGCGAATTGGTCTGACTGCGCCGAACCCTCGGACGTCGCAACAGTTCCAGGCAGCCAGGTCTGCACTGACCACGGCAGGGGATAGCCGTAGCCGGGACTACCAATCGCAACTGGAACCGGCGTAGGGAAAGGACAGGCCGCGCTAAGCTCTCGCATGGCCTCGGCTTCACGAGTGAGTTGAGCGCTGGTAGTAGCTACATCAGTGGCAAGGAGTGGGAATCGCGCAGTGAGGTCGGTACCGATTCGAAAGATAGCGTTCACAGTGCCATCCGTCGCCACGCGGCGGACTCGCTCATGACGCCACTCAGGAAACTGGCCAGCGACGAGCCTGCCGACAATTGCTTCGTCAATGTGGAGCTGGTCTTTGTGCATCCCCATACAGCGACGGTAGCTGGTTTCACGAGTGGCACCGAAATAGGGCAATGAGACGAAAGGCTTCTGTGTGTTTCAGTTCCAAGGAACTGGGACGGTGACAGGTTCCGCAATCAGGCACTTCTTACCTGCATGTAACTTCCGGGCGCAATGCTGGGTGCAATGGCCAAAACGTCAGAGGTCAATGGCATGATTCGTGGATGGGGAAAGCAGGAGAACCACGGCAGGTAGAGCGAAAGATTTACTTCTATCGAGCTGACGCGGGGTCTGATGCCGGTGGCGCGCCTGTCGGCTTGGATCTAGCCGACACGCTTCAAAAGGTCGAGGCCGTCCCGTTCGCGGCTGATTCCAAGAGGTATTGGTTGCAAAGAGGTGGTGATGCGATAGGCCTTTGGATGCCGTCGAGCTCGCATACCTATGACCGCTTTGTGCTTGCAGCTGTAAGGCGATCGAGCTTCCCGCAGTCGGAGTTGAACGGAACTTTGGCGGACCTGGATCTTGGAGCCGGGGCGGGGCTGCACGAACCTATACATGTTCGCCTTTACCCCGACAACTTAGTTGGGATTGAATTTAATTTTCATGGGCCGCGCCCGTCTCGTCTCCCGTTGTATCTTCAGCACGTCATCCCCGGCGCTCCAAAATTCATGCTCGAGGCTTTACTGAGAAAAGACGCCGAAGACCAGCTCCTACATCAGAGCGAGATGCGTCTCTTGGACCTCCATCTTCGCCCTTCCTATATCGCGGAAGTACGAAAGGCCAGCAAATCGCTCGGGGAAGCGTTTGAGGCAATGACCAAGGTCTCCAAGGCCGAAGTTATCGGCATCACCCTTCGTCCTGAGCCGAACAAGCGGACACCCCTGGGCAACAGAGTTTTGAAAGGTACCCGAAAGCTAGCCGGTCGATCCGACTTGTCGGAAAATGTTGTGAAGTTCAAGGCCAAGGGCATCAACGACCTAACCGGGAAGGTCGAAACCATCAATCTTCTTGATGATCAGCTCGTGAGCCACAAGAAAATTGTCACGTTGGGTCCTAATAGCCGGGCGGTTGACTCCACAGCTGCTTTTGATGCAATTGATGCTGCCTACGAGACTTTGAAACCCCAGCTTCTTGAAGCTTCTGGCATATCAGCGGCCCAGGACGATGGCTCTTAGCAGTCCCGCCAAGTTTGATCATCTGTGGCCCGAAATCCTATGTTCGGCTGCGGGAATTGCAATGGGCATATGGGGGAACAGGGTCACAGAACCGGTGCTCAACCCGTTCTTAAATAATGATCCCGGAGCGGTCTACAGCGCTATCGCAGGTGTGCAGGGTTCGTTATTGGGATTTGTTCTCGCAGCGCTCACCATAGTTCTCGGTTACTCTCAGACTCCATCGCTGTCTTTGCTTCGTCGATCAGGACAGCTCCCTAACCTTTTTCGGATATACATGGCAGGTATCCGGGCTCATGCCCTCTCTACCGTGACTGCTCTGGTGTCACTCATGGCCAACTACCAGGGCCAGCTGGCTACAGTCATGGCTTGGGTAGTTGCTACAACGTGTACCTTAGCTTTCGCTCGCCTCGTGCGGACGCTGTGGGCTACTCGTGCAATAGTTAGCCAAATAGCCGAATCGGGCGAACGTGAACCAGGGCAAGCTTGATCTGAAAGCGTTACCATGGCTGACTTTTCGACCGCCACCTACTACCTGGATATCACCGGGTATGAGATCGACGCGGGCACTCGCTCCGGTCAGCAATCAATGCGAATGGGCTAGTGGAGCCGGAGCGACTGGTTCCGTTTGGGCGTCTACTTTGGCAATGATGTTGCTGAAAGGAAGCCCTGCCATGTATTTTCCCATCCACTCCCAGTCCGGCTCGCCGACTGCTGTGGCAGGTAGCCGGATCTCGGTGGCTTTCATTCGCTCAAGGGTCCATTTATAGCCGTATGTGTACCGGGTCTTCTGATGCTTGATGATGCCCGCAACGAATAGCAGCTCAAGCCGCGTGCGTGGTGAGTACGGAATAAGCACATTGACGTCGTCGCAGGCGAAAAATGGTTCATCTTGATAGAAGGTTTGTCCGACACTGCCGTTATAGGCAACGGTGAGGCATCCGGGCTGGAATGTGGGCTCTACGTCCGCTAGGTCCGTTACGCCGTTCCGCTTTTCCGAAGCGCCGATAAAGCGGACTGCACCTGGCTTACGGTCTGCCTTCGTGAGTCGTCTGCCTTTTCGTATATCGAAGAGAAGGTCGAGCCGGAACGGCTTCCATGCTGAAGGGTCGGTGAGATCCTTCGCTTCACCTGCGGGGCCAGCCAAACCTTCAATGGTCGGAATGGCAACTGTTTTAATCCATTTGGGGGCAGCATCAGGCAGTTCCAAGCCCCCAAGGGTGCGGTTGGCTTGGCGGCCGTAACTGTACAGGTGACGGTTTTCCCAGATGCAGCGAGCCCACCACAGTTTTTCGACGTCGGTCATCTCTGGGTCCTTTGCCCGGAGAATCATGACGTGGAAACCCGTTACGAACGGTTCGGGCTGAAGGAATGTTGACAGGACGCCATTGCCGCTGAGTGCGACGGTGAGTTCTCCGGCGGCACCGGGCTGGCAGGGAGCCACCACCCGGCCGGTAACTCCGTTGTTTCCCATTGCCCTGGATACGAAGTTGACGCCTGACGGTGGCTGGACTTTTTCAAGTCCCACAAGCTCGAGGCTGTGGCCGTAGCGGAGGTCAAAAACGGCGTCGAGACGTTGAGTCACTCCGCTACCTCCGGTTCAATTCCCGACCCTTTGAGGAGGAACAGCGCGTAATCGAGGACGACCTTCTCCAAGTCTGCCTGTGTCAGGTTTGAGTAGTCTGTTTCCATGTAGGCCTCGGCGATCCATTCATCGTCCTCGGTGACGTATGCCATGACTGATTCGCCGGCATGGACTTCCCGGTTGCGGAAGGACTCGATCCACCGGTCTCGAATGGCAGGCCATACGTGATCGCGATCAATCCGTCCTTTGTTCTTGACCTTAACAAGGCCGTCTTCCCGCCAGTACCCGAACCAGGTCTTAGTGGCTGAGGTCTTGTGAGGTATTCCTGCACGGAACACCATGATGCAAGTTACGGTGCCAACCGGGTAGAAGAGCTCTGGAGGCATGGACATAACGGCTTCAAGCGTGTGTTTCCCCAAGAGGTTTTTCTTGTGCATGGAAAAATTAGTGGCGCAAGAGACCGGGACGATGGCGACGCCAAGCCCTCCTTTTTCAAGGCCGTCCAGCATGTGTTCCACGAACCGCAATTCGTGGAGGTCAGCTTTGGATTTTGCGTATGGCGGGTTGATCATTCCAATTGTTGGGTGGTGGGCTGTGACTGCCTTTGTTATTCCTGGATCAAAGCAGGATCCCTGGTACAGGTTCGCCTTGCCGTCGCCCCTCAGGATCATGTTTGAGGCAGCGAGGGCGTACATCGTCGCCTGTTGCTCAACCCCTATGAGGCGGTTCTTTTTGATGTCTTGGACTTCGGCATCTGTAGTAGCACTAGCGATCATTCGGGACATGGAAGAGATGAGGAACCCCCCAGTACCGGCACAGGTATCGACTACAACGTGGTCCTTATTGACGTTGGCAATCTGGGCGAATAACTCTGTGACATGGTGGGGCGTGAGGACGATTCCCAGGCCCTTACCGTCGCCTCCCGTGTACTTCAGGAATTCGCCGTAGAAGCGGCCCACAACGTCGAAATCGTGATAAATCGTGAGAAACGGCAGGACGTGCTCGGCGAGCATGGAGACGATCTCGCGCAACAGGCCCTTGGGGTAGGCCTTTGTAGATTTCCTCAGCTCCGGGTGAACCTCAATGGAGGTGAAGGGTTGAGTCATGTTCTCAACCTTTGGGACAGGTATCTCAGAGGCGGCAACTTCATCTTTGATGGTCTGCATCCAAAAGCCCGGTAGCTTCTTGGCGGGGTAGGCGTCATAGGTCTTGGCAAAGACCTCATTTCGAAGTGCAATCAGAGTTCCCGCAACGGCCAGCGGTTTCTCCTTCTCTTCCAGTTCCGCTTCATCCCGCATGAAGGCATGCATTTCCTGCGAAAAGGCAATGAGATCTGCTGTTCGCTGCTTCTGAACGGTGGGATCGAAGGAGGCGGCACGGATGAGGTCCGGTAAGGGGACCAGGTCTTCAATGGGGGCTCCCGTTGGCGCAACCAAGGGGCGGTGGTCCTCCGACCCGCGGGGGAGCAAGAAATTTGACCACTTGTAGCTTCCAGGTTCACCACTGACCGCTATGGCAATCACAGTGAAATCGGGTGTGAGGAACCTTGCGTAGTGAAGGACTCCATCAACGGCGAAATCAGCTGGCTTGTCTAGCTTTGGAGACGCATGCTTGCTCACCTGCGCCTTGCACTCAATGACGACAACCATGTCAGGCGTGGTTGCATCAGTGATGATGAATTCAGGGTAGCCAATGCCACCCTTGCCGCTCTTGCTGGCCTTAGACAGAGCCGTACGTATGCTGGCGACCGCAGACTGTTGCTTTTCAACGAAGATGCTGTCCGGAGTGGCATAGAATCCGCTCTCTCGGAGGAGGCCATCAACAAAGTCTTCGGTAATACGTTCGTTCGCCATTTTCTGCATTTCTCTGGAAGGTACCCACGTAATTGTGCCGTGCCTACCCGTCTGAGCTGTCATTGACTCAACTTGGGTACAGTCAGACCTACGTCTGGAAGCTCTACCTCGGAGCAGTTCGCTGTCGCTCTGCCTAGTTGTCCGTGATGGACTCCAAGAGCCACTGCTGCGACAGAGGATCCCGCCGTAGCCCGAAGGTCCGCAAGGCAGAGGTCGAGGTCAGACGCACCTGGAGCCTCCAGTGTTCGATGTCCACGACGTTCCCTACCCCGACCGGCACTGTACGCTGCGTCTCCCACCAGGAGTCCCTGGTGAACCAGTGCAGCGGCTCGGCCGCTACCGCCCACACGCGCCCGTCGTAGCGCACGGCCAGGGGAGTGCCTGCCGCTGTGAAGCGGACGTCCACGGGAGTGTTGAGGGTGGTTTCACTTACTGTTGCTGTCACGGTTGGTCCGCTCTCCCAAATTCCTGTTCATCATCTCCTCACGGCGGGTTACCGCCGAGCTCCACACCCAGGTCCGGTACGTGACCGGCCCGTCCTTCCACGTCACCTCAGCTGCCTTCGCTGTCCAGGCGAACACTTCGCCGTCCACCAGCTCCGCGCAGTTCGGGAACCGGATCCACGCCTTTACTGGGATCCCCGGGTACCCGTTCCTGGCCGGGAAGTGCTCGAAATCGAGCTCTTCCACAGTCAGCCCGATCGGGCCGGCCCGCCGCGCGTACCGCGCCTGGAGCGCGGCCGCGAACTCTTCGGAGGACATACCACAACCTTAGAACATATATTCGAATAGACACGCCAAAAGGTGGCGGCCAGGAACGGCCGCCATCCTTTTCATTATGGGCGAGGGGTCTGACAAAGGGCAGGGTTTGAACCTCTAGTCCCTACACGTCGTTCGGGCCTTCGGCTGTGTACTTCTGCGTGCCCTTGATCATGCGCGTCATGGCCCGCACGGACTCCGGGTTGTCCTCCCAGCGGCTGCCGTCACGAGTACAAGCACGAAATGACGTCACGCCGGCTTCTTGGGAAGCCTGTCGGAGCTCAACCCACGCCTCTTCCAAGTCGGCCAGCTGGGCCGGTGTCAGCGGCGCGCGCTCCGTCTCCGTGGCCGCAGGGAAGGACTCAGCCGCAGCTGGTGTCCGTCGCCGACCAAAAAATTCGCGCAGTCCCAAAGTTAAATCTCCTCGTAGTGAATCGGGTGGTCGTCGGGCTCAGGGTTCTCCGCAGTCTCGATATCCCGCAGGGCCTGTTCCTTTGTTACCTCATGCCCCTGCGGATCCAGCAACGCCCAGCGAAAGACAGGGTCAGGTCCAGGCTGCACGACCCGCCGCACCCAACGGTAGCGATGCTCTTTAAGCCTTTCCTTGTCATCGCGGAACTGCTTGTCCTTTTCGATAACTCGATGAACCCTGGCTGTCGCAGATTCACCGGTGACGCACTGGCTGCAGACATGCCGGCGGCCGTCAGCGCTGGAGGGCCAGGGGGTGAAAGCATCTGCCGGCAGCAGTTCCCCACACTTTTTGCATTTCTTGGGGTCATGGATATGAGGTCCAGCGCTGAGGTCGACCATTTCCTTGCAATATCCGCATGACTTCAAGACCATGCCCTGCAAGCTACCAGAGAGGCCCGACGGCTTGTGAGAGCCGGTGTGGCGGCGGCCGGCGGTAGGCGCAGGCTTATGTGAAGACCAGATAGTAAGTAGCCTTACTACTGGACGTGGTGTCTAGCAGTGGGCGCCGCGTTCCCTTCATCAGCCGACTCGCCAGGGACAAGGGCAGGCTCGCTGGGCTCGCCCTGGTTTCCGCTGCGCTCCAACCAGTTGATGGGCGTCCGCTGGCGCGGCCGGCTGTTGGGTCCAGGGCGTGCCAGCGCAGAGCTCCGGACCCCCTGGCCCTGTCTTGTCTACGACGTTTTTTGGCTGCTGTCCTTCGGATTGTACGTGCCCGTTCCGGCCCCTCTAGCCCCTCCGTTCCTCCGGGGCCTGCACCCCGCAAAAGTCTTCTCCGGCGCTCCTTCGTCGCTTATTTCCTCCGAAGATTTTCCGGGTCTTGCCCTGCGGGTAGACGGGACTCCACGGGCACAGCTCCGCAAGCTTCGCCAGCAGCCAAAAAAGAACGGGGGGAAAGGGAAGCTGGCCGGTCACCTGAACCGCCCGACACCCCCCCACGTCTCTGCAAGGACAAAAACCATGACCGCAATAAGCAAAAAGACCGTGACCCTCGCGGACACGGAGGAAACCATCGACGGCGTGACCGTGCTGGGTGATTACCACATGAACGGCGGCTACGACTGGATGGAGTTGATCGAAGAGCACGGCTGGGCCGTGCTCTCCAGCTGGGGCTGTGACGGCTGGGACCTAGGCCAATGGCCCTACGTCATGGTCGCCGTTACCCGCACCGCTGACAGCATCGGCAACCTGTTCGGCATCGCCACCTACTGCGAGGGCGACGTGACGTGCACCTACTACCGGACGAAAGCCCGCCTTTGGGACGCGATCACCGAGCAAGCATTCTTCCACTGGAAGAACGGGCAGGCCCAAGGCCCGGCAGACCTGCCGGAAGCCGCCGCCGAACTTCCCAGCCGGTACCGGATGCCCTACGTAGTGCGGGACGCCGCCTAACCAGCACTGACAACCGCTGTACTGCCCGGCCGGAGCCGGGCAGTACAGCACCCCAAACGACTTCTAAGGAGCCAGCACATGAGCAATGACACCACCATCCCCAAGGGCATCACCGCCCTTATCTACCGCGACGCCCTGGACACGGACTTCTCAAACCGGGGCATCTCCGCCCGCGTCATGGAAGTAACCGTAATTGGCGACGGGGTCGACCCGGTATTCGAGGCCACCGAGGAACGGCCCGCCGTCCGACTCGTCAAAAATGAGCACTTCCACCGCGAAACAGTGATCCACGCCGAGCCGGTCGCCCCGGCCGATGAACCCGCCCCGTGGTACATGTTCGGCGGAACGTTCATCTTCAGCAGCGACGCAAGGTTCCGCCGCGCAGCCGGACACTACGGAGCCGTCCCGCTGCACGACCGCCGCGAATAGGGCCGAGGGTGGCCGGTCTTTCGGGGCCGGTCACCGCGGGCGGTCCGCCGCAGGTGGCCGGCTTGCGCTGGTGGTCGCCGGCGGCGGACCGCCAATCCCGCAGTAACCAGGTGCCGGGCGGCGGCCGCCGGCGGCAAGCCCGGGCTGGCAGTCTCGTTGGGTTGTCCGTGGCCCGGAGCGAAAGGGCAGGCTCGCTGGGCTCGCCCTGGTTTCCGCTGCGCTCCAACCAGTTGATGGGCGTCCGCTGGCGCGGCCGGCTGTTGGGTCCAGGGCGTGCCGTCGCAGAGCTCCGGACCCCCTGGCCCTGTCTTGTCTACGACGTTTTTTGGCTGCTGTCCTTCGGATTGTACGTGCCCGTTCCGGCCCCTCTAGCCCCTCCGTTCCTCCGGGGCCTGCACCCCGCAAAAGTCTTCTCCGGCGCTCCTTCGTCGCTTATTTCCTCCGAAGATTTTCCGGGTCTTGCCCTGCGGGTAGACGGGCCTGCACGGGCACAGCTCCGCAAGCTTCGCCAGCAGCCAAAAAAGAACGGGGGGAAAGGGAAGCTGGCCGGTCACCTGAACCGCCCGACACCCCCCCACGTCTCTGCAAGGACAAAAACCATGACTGAAAAACTGACCATCTCCGGTTCCGCTGACCTGCTCGCCGCCGTCCCGCACCTACTGGGCAACCAGCCCAAGGAGTCATTTGTCGTGCTGACCTCCCGCTTCGGCACCCTTGGAGCAACCCTCCGCATGGATGCACCGGCAGAAGCAGCACCTCTGGATTACGCCCAAATGATGGCGACCTACGCCGCCAACGACGAGAAGGCCACGGGCAGCTTCGTGATCGTTTACACCGACGAGAAACCGGCCTACGGCTTCCCCTACGCCGCCCACGTGCTCGCACTCAGCACCGAGCTGGCCACTGCACGGATGCCCGTCAAAAAGGTCTTCCTCGTGACGGGCACCTACTGGGCAACCTACGGCACTCCAGAGAAGAACTCGCTGGATGAAATCCGCGACAGCAACGCCAACGTCACCTTGACCTATTTCGGATCCGCCCCCGATATCGACGTCTACAACCCCGAACTGCTGGGCGCGTGGGCCCTTCCGGTGCAGGCACCGGAAGGCACGGACCAGGACCTGGAAACCGCGTGCGGGGCATGGGCAGCCGTGCTGGACGGCGAGGGCAGGCCAGACACGGAAACCGCCCGCCAGCTGGCCGCAGCGTTCCAGCACCGCCACATTCGTGACTACCTGTTCCGCGACACCATCAGCACGCACAACGGCAACTTTGGTGACACCCTCACCGGAAAGTTCACCGGCCGCCCCAATTGGGAACGCATCGACCGCGCGGAAGCTATCGCCTTTGACCTGATGAAGGTAGTACCCGCCGGACAACGCGCGCCAATGCTGGCCCTGATGGGCTGGCTGGAATGGCTCAAAGGCCGCGGAACCCAGGCCGACCGCTATCTCAAACTTGCGGCCGAGGATGTTTCTGACTTCCGGCTCGCCGTGCTCCTGCGCGAACTCATCAACCGCGGAGCCGTCGCAGACGTCGCCCGCGACGAGAGCACTTCCTACCAGCGCCGCCTGATCTAGGACAGCCGAGGCCGGGACGGATCACCTTCGAGGTATCCGTCCCGGCCTTCCCGTGGCGGGGCGGCCTCCCCCGCTGGCGCTCCTCCGGCCGCCGCTGACGCTGACGCGGGCGCAGCCACACACCCAGCAATCATGCAGAATCCCGGACTACAGTAGGCACAGACACCACAAACGGGAGGAACGTGCAGCTGTGGGAACCGAATACATCCTGACCGACGACGACAAGCCGGCCACTGACGCGAGCCTGGCCGAAGACATCATCGAGCTGCAGCTCCTCACGGCCGGCGAAAAGACGGGCCCCGTGGACACGGCGCACGCCCAGGAACACCACAACTTCTAACTCCACCCGCAGCAAGGATGCTGCCCCTAGATTCCCTTGCAGAGGAAACAGAAGAAGACCGGCATCCGAACGCCGGTCTTCTTCTGTTTCTGAATTTTGCAGGGGGGTGTCTACCGGGTGCGTCTCCGCCGGCTGGAGGACCACCAGCTGTTTTTTGTCTGCTGTTCTGATATGTCGGGACTGTTTCCACCACGGACAGCCGAGGCGGCGGGGGTCAATTCCCTGGGGTGATTCCAGCGCTTCTTTTCATCGAGGAATAGGTCTACGAGTGCCAAAGTACCCACTAAAGCAAGCATGGTGCCCAGCATCGCTCCGTAAATCATGAAGGTCAGATAACTGTCGTCCGTCTTCCCAGGGGCAGCACCCGAAACAACCAAAAAGCTCACCACGATAACGATGATGTAGAGCCCTGAGGAGAACGACAACAGGCCGAGTAGAACGCTCCATTTCAGGTGCATTGGTCCCTGAGCATCTTCGATGGCCACGACCTTATCGGACTTCTTTACAGCGACGGTGCCGCGACCGATGGTTTCAGCTCGGAGGTACTGTTCAGCTACGCGCTGTCGCAGAACGACAACCCGCGCCAATCGCATCACACCAGCAACTAGAAACAGGGGACCGGCGATAGGCAGTCCTGGTAGTGCCATGTCCGGATTGTCCGAGTTGAAAAGACGCTCAGGCGTCCACGTTGCGGGGTATGTCGTTCCTATGTCGGAACCTACTACCCAGGCAAGGGCAATGCCGAGGAAGGTGCCATAGGAAGCGGCAAGAAAATGCCATGCAGGGTAAGCCTCGAGTGCGACCAATCGGGCGGTTGCATCACGTCGGAGACTTTCAGCAAACTTGCGCTCGTACTCCAGCTCCGCGTCTTTCCCTTGGGCCGTCCAGAAGGTTATCCGATTCCGTAACCGAGCTTTTGACGTGAGCGAAGGAAGTGAGGCTAGAGCAATGCCAAGCAGGGCGATGAGGGCCTGCGCCCATGGTAGGAGCTCTGCCGGCATCAGAATGCAGGCTCTTCTGCTTGGAGCTCCCGCAGTGTCGCGGCCATTGCCCGGCTTCTTCTGAAGACGTTCCCCAAACCCATTAGTGCCCCTCGCTAAACTCTGCCGGGGCAAAACTCCCCGGGTTACCGTACCAAGGTGCCGAGATGTGTTCGCCAGGGCTCACACCCATATGGGCGTCCGCTGGCGCGGCCGGCTGTTGGGTCCAGGGCGTGCCGTCGCAGAGCTCCGGACCCCCTGGCCCTGTCTTGTCTACGACGTTTTTTGGCTGCTGTCCTTCGGATTGTACGTGCCCGTTCCGGCCCCTCTAGCCCCTCCGTTCCTCCGGGGCCTGCACCCCGCAAAAGTCTTCTCCGGCGCTCCTTCGTCGCTTATTTCCTCCGAAGATTTTCCGGGTCTTGCCCTGCGGGTAGACGGGCCTGCACGGGCACAGCTCCGCAAGCTTCGCCAGCAGCCAAAAAACAACGGGGGGAAAGGGAAGCTGGCCGGTCACCTAGGCCGCCCCACACCCCCCACGTCTCTGCAAGGACAAAAACCATGACCGATCGCATTGCACGCGCAGCCCTGACCCGCCTGTTCGAACCCCAGGACACAGTTGGGCGGACCCTTGTGGGCAGGCTCGGCGCGTACGCCGCGCTGCGGCTCGCCACCGGCGCCCAACCGGCCCACACTCTCCCGGACGTGACACCCGAGGAACTGGCACACGCGTTGAAGCGCTGGGCACCCCGCGTGCCGGATCTGGACCCGGAGAAGGACCTGGCCACCATCGAGCGCCTGGGCGGCGGGTTCCTGATCCCCGGCGACGAGCACTGGCCCGCCGGTCTGGACGACCTCCCGGACGCGCCGTTTGGCCTCTGGTACCGGGGCACCATCGGCGACGGAATCCCCGATCCGTCCAACTGCGCTGCGCTGGCCGGATCACGTGACTGCACGAGCTACGGCGCGGCGGTCACCGGCGATATCGCCTACAGCCTGGCTCAGCGCGGAATCTGCGTCATCGCCGGACTCGCCTACGGCATCGACGCCCACGCCCACCGCGCTGCACTGGCCGGAAGCACCGGCAACGGCCCAGCCACCATCGCCGTCCTGGCCGGGGGACTGGACCGGGACTACCCCTCCGGGAACGCCGACCTCGCGGCCACGATCCGCGCAAACGGACTCACACTCTCCGAACTGCCCCCCGGAGCCGCCCCCACCCGGCACCGCTTCCTCCAAAGGAACCGCATAATTGCCGCGCTGGCCGGAGTGACCTGTGTCGTGGAAGCCCGCTGGCGCTCCGGCGCGCTGAACACCGCCCACCACGCCGAAACCATCGCCCGGCACATCGCCGCCGTCCCCGGCAGCGTCCACAGCGCCAACTCCGCAGGATGCCACAGGCTCCTCAAAGAAGGAGGCGCAGCACTGGTCACCGACG
Source organism: Arthrobacter sp. UC242_113 (assembly GCF_044054585.1). Lineage (NCBI taxonomy): Bacteria > Bacillati > Actinomycetota > Actinomycetes > Micrococcales > Micrococcaceae > Arthrobacter > Arthrobacter sp. UC242_113. The sequence continues at coordinate 39,474 of NZ_CP171973.1, forward strand.
CGGACGAACTAACCGAACTGCTCGCCAGCTAAACAGACCGGTGGCCGGGACCAGCGTCCCGGCCACCGCCCAGCTTTTGACGAAGGGAACAGGACCATGACGAACTTTTGGGATGCTGACGGCGACTTCGACTACGAAGCGCACTACGAGGCAAGCCAACGCGACAAAGCAGCCGACACCGCCGCGTGGATCGGTCATCCGGGAATGACGGACGCCATCTACCACTTCGGGTTGCAGGGACGGGCAAACCCGACATTTATGCCCGAACTGCTCTCAGCACTGGACACATGGCAGGTCCAGCTCGAAAAGACCGAAGCCGCCCCGGCCGACCAGGAAATCAAAGAGCAGCACCGACAGACGGAAGAAACCACCCGCGCAATCCTGGCAATGATCGACAGCGCCACATAAGTACCGGCGGGCTGTTCGCCTTGAGTGGGCGGGCGGTCCGCCGCAGGTGGCTGGCCTGAGCAGGTGGTTGCCGGCGACGGACCGCCGTTCCCGCAACGGCCGGCACTACTCACCTGGCGCGTGCGACAAGCCTGGCAGACGGGCCAGCCCGAGCGGATCCGCGGACCCGGAGCGAAAGGGCAGGCTCGCTGGGCTCGCCCTGGTTTCCGCTGCGCTTCAACCAGTTGATGGGCGTCCGCTGGCGCGGCCGGCTGTTGGGTCCAGGGGGCGCCGTCGCAGAGCTCCGGACCCCCTGGCCCTGTCTTGTCTACGACGTTTTTTGGCTGCTGTCCTTCGGATTGTACGTGCCCGTTCCGGCCCCTCTAGCCCCTCCGTTCCTCCGGGGCCTGCACCCCGGGAAAGTCTTCTCCGGCGCTCCTTCGTCGCTTATTTCCTCCGAAGATTTTCCGGGTCTTGCCCTGCGGGTAGACGGGCCTGCACGGGCACAGCTCCGCAAGCTTCGCCAGCAGCCAAAAAACAACGGGGGGAAAGGGAAGCTGGCCGGTCACCTAGGCCGCCCCACACACCCCCACGTCTCTGCAAGGACAAAAACCATGAACGCAACACCCACGCTCGAAATGCTCGACCCGGCCACCCTGACCGTCGATATCAACGTCCGCAAGGACGCCGCCCTGACCGCCGATTTCATCGCCAGCATCAAGGAACACGGCGTGATGGAACCCGTGATCGCCCACCGCAAGGACGACGGAACCGTGCACGTCCTGATGGGCCAGCGCCGGACCCGCGCCGCCGTCGAAGCAGGGCGGGACAGCATCCCGGTAATGATCATCGACAGCCCCGAAGAAGCCGAACGCATCGTCACGCAGGTCGTGGAGAACATCCAGCGCGCCGAACTGACGGAAGCCGACGAAGCCGACGCCTACCACCAGCTGTCCCTGATCGGCGTCTCGGCCGCCGCGATCGCCAAGAAGACCGGACGGACCAAGACCACCGTCGAGTCCGCCCTTAAAGCCAAGTCCACCGAGACCGGAGCCGCCGCCCTGGGCAAGGGATACACCATCGAAGAGGCTTTGGTACTCGCGGAATTTGAGGACGACGAGGAAGCCACCGCCGAGCTCGAGTCCGTCATCATGGACGAACCCGACATGCTCCTGCACGTCACCCAGCAGCTGCGCGACAAGCGCGACCGCGCCGCCGCGCTGGCCGCACTCACCGCAGAGCTGGAATCGGACGGAACGACTGTTGTCCCGGAATGTGGGTACGGGGAGGACAGCGAAACCCTCCGGGTCACGTCCCTGAAAAGGGCGGACGGCGAACCGGCCACCGACGAGGACGGAAACGCCGTCTACATCGAGACGGACTATCGCGGCCAGCACTCCGCTGTCGCCGTCGTCACCGGCTGGAAAGACCTGGGCTTCACGCTCCGCTACTACAGCGGCTACGGCACGTCATCGGCCCCGAAAGGACCGATGACCGATGAGCAGAAGGCCGAACGGAAAACCTTGATCGAGAACAACAAGCTGATGCAGTCCGCAACTGTGGTCAGGCGTGAATGGGTCAAAAACCTGCTGGCAAAGAAGCAGGCCCCCAAGGGCTGGCAGTACTTCACCGTCCACGCGATCACCCACCACTCCGAAACCGCCAGCGGCTACGAGGGCAAGGTGGCCGCCGAAATGGCCGGGGCGAAGTTCGAAGAATCCAACCAGTGGGCATGGAACCCGCTCAGGGACCACGTTGCCAAGACCACCACACGGCCGGAATTCTCCCTGATCGCGCTGATCTGCGCAGGGTATGAAAAGACCATCCAAAAGGACTCGTGGCGCTCACCCAGCCAAACCCACCGGGACTACCTGAACCAGCTGGTCCTCTGGGGCTACACGGCAAGCGAGGTCGAAAAGATCATCATCGACAGCGGCGAAAAGGCTAAGACAGCCGAATAACGGCTCCTGTGCCGGGCGGCGGATCCCGAACCCCGCCCGGCGCAGACCCAATCACCGCAGGAAGGCCAAAAACCTTCCAGAATTCGGGCGGTCCGCCGCCCAGGGCGAACCACAGCAACCACTCACCAGCGGCGGACCGCCGTCCTGCGCCAGGAACCAGGAACATAGAACAGGAGCCGCGCTCCAGCAATGAGGCTGGAAAAGAACGCGGCCATCACGTCAGATAGACTGACCCATAGATTTCTTGCAGAGAAACCCGAAAGGAGCCGGCACATGCCGGCTCCTTTCCGGGTTAACCGGGGGGGACCGGAGCCCCGTGTTGATTCAGCCCGGAACGTTCCGCGGATCGTTGCCGTAGCTGTTCTTGGAACCGATCTGGCCGTTCTGGTTCTTAATGACGTGTTCGACCTTGTCCGCCTGGGCCGCTTCCCGGCCCGCAGCTTCTGCTTCGTCCTTGGTGCCGTAGCCGGCGCCGAACGCCCGGGTGGTGCCCTCACGCTTGTTCTTCCACGAACCGTCTTCGTAGTACGTCTCGATATCGCCCTGAGCCACTGCACACTCCCTCTGCCGTTCCGGATACTGACACCCGCTGCATAGCGCGGGTAGCGAAAAGCCCCGCAACACGATGAAGTGGCGGGGCCTCCCTGGCAACCACTCCGCGTGATGGGGGACAGGCGGAGAAGCTGACACCAACCTAATAGAAAGCATGCTTACTGTTCAAGTTGCCGCACCCAAGACCGCCCGCCGAATCACGGCCGAGTCTCCCATGGTCCAGACCCCAACGCCGCCGACGCACCTATTTCCGGGGCCGGCGTTTCTTTCAGCAGGGACGACACCAGTTCACCAGGGGAGTGGACTCTCCAAGGCATCTCACCAACGGCCCCGGGACCGGCTTTTCCGGCACATGGGGGCTGCCGCCGTGGCGAACCAGCGGGGATGACCACAGTCACCGGCGGCGAAACTCACCGACCGTTCCCGAAACAGCACCAAGCCGAGCGTGCGTAGTTAGGCCCCTGAGTAGTGGAGAAAAAAGCCCTAGAATAAGCGGCAAAACACCTATTCATTCAGTTGAATGATTGCTAAAATTGAAGTAGCAAGTCAGCCAGACGAACGAAACTCATTTGATACGAAACCAGGTGCTGAAAATGACTGCTTCACCCTCTTACACGGTCTACACCAAGCCGGACTGCCCCAACTGTGAGAAGACGAAGGACTACTTCGATTCCAAGGGCATTACCTATACGGCCGTGGACATCACCGAAGTGCCGGCAGCGCTGGAGTACATCACCGCCGAACTGGGCTACTCCCAGGCGCCCGTTGTCGTGAACAACTCCGATGACCAGGACCGCTGGTCCGGCCTGCGCCGCGACAAGCTCGTCCAGGCGGCCATGAGTCACAAGGCGGCGTGAGGACCGTGACCACCCTGCGCCCGGTCGTCGGGTTCAAACTCAGCCCACGGATCCCGTTGGAGGTGGACCTGTTCCGGCAGGTCAACCCCAGCGGCAGGATCTACCCCGATGTTGTGGAACCCGACGTTGTAAAACCCGTCATTGTGGAACCCTGCATTGAGGACCTGTATGACGGCTACCCCGTCCCAGACAAGGGAGGGGATGACCGGTACCTTGAGGCGATCGACCGCGCCCCGCTCGGGGAGGGCGGACTGTGGGACGCGCACACTGCGAACCAGTACCAACCCAACGACCTCACCCACGGCGAACCGGGTGGGACCGAACCTCAGAACGAACCCACAACGCACACCGAGAACATCACCAGCACCCAAGGAAAAGGAACCATCATGGCCGGCGAAACCACGATTACTGTCATCGGAAACCTGACATCAGATCCAGAGCTGCGCTTCACTCCGAGTGGGTCGGCCGTAGCGAACTTCACCATCGCCTCAACGCCCAGGACCTTCGACCGTCAGTCCAATGAGTGGAAGGACGGGGAGACGCTTTTCCTCCGGGCCAGTGTGTGGCGGGAAGCGGCAGAGAACGTGGCCGAATCCCTGACCAAGGGCATGCGCGTGATTGTCACTGGACGCCTGAAGTCCCGGTCCTACGACACCAAGGAAGGCGAGAAGCGCACCGTGATCGAGCTCGAAGTCGACGAAATCGGCCCGTCCCTGCGTTACGCGAACGCGAAGGTCAACCGCTCCCAGCGAAGCAACCAGGGCGGACAGGACGGCGGCGGATTCGGCGGCCAGGGAAACAGCAACCAGGGCACGCAGTCAGCCTCGCAGGATGACCCGTGGGGGATTCCCGCAACGAGTAATGCCGGCAGCGGCGGTTGGGGCAACGGGCCGGAGGCCGAACCGCCGTTCTAGGAGGGGGGAGCGGTCGCGGCCCCCCTGCCGCCCCCGCGCCGGAGGCCCCCTCGGTGCCTTCGGACAACGGCGCTCTTGAACCGAAGCAGTAGGAGTAGTAGTTTTGTTACTACTACTCCTACTACCTTTTCTTATTTGAAGGGTTGCTGCCGTGACGTTGAGTGTGAAAGACCGTGTATTTGCTGCCGCCGAGCAGATCAGCGCCGAGCGTCGGCCGACGGTGTCCACGGTGCGGGCCGCGGCAGGCGTGAGTAACGCGGACGCCACCCGGTATTTGAAGGAATGGGTCGAGGAGAAGCAGGCCGCCGGGGGACAGGTTGCCGCGACGCCGCCGGCGATACTGGAGCAGGCCGCCCGCCTCGCCGGTGCATGCTGGGCGGAAGCTTCCGCCGCAGCGAACGAGCGGCATTCTGCCGCCGAAGCGGTCTGGGCGACGGAGAAAAAGGAATTGAATGAGGAGGTCGCCGAACTGGTGGCTGACCTCGACAAGGCCACCGCCGATAAAGACTCCGCCGTCGCGGAGCTAACGGCGCGGATCGCCGACTTGGAACGCCAGTCCGCCGCCACGGGGGAGCAGTTGGAGCAGGCACGGGCTGCCGAGCGTGATGCGGCGGCCGCGGCGACAGCGGCGGGGACCAGGGCAGCGGCCGCGGAGGCGAGGGCTACCGCGCTCCAGGAAGCCCATGATGCCCTGCTGCAGCGCATCACGCCGGAGGCCCCGCGGGAGATGCCAGACGAGAGGGAGTCGGGTGCCTAAGCCGAAGAAAATTGCGGCGTTCACGCCTTACTACACCGAGGATCAGGCTGACCAGGTCCGGGCCGCTTTCGTGAATGCCGGCCAGCCCGAAGAGGGTGACGCGAGCGTTTCGGACTTTATCGTCCGGGCCAGCATGCGCGAGGCGAAGCGCCTGCAGCGCAAGTACAACGGCGGCAAGCCGTGGCCCCCGGTGAAGGCCGGCGAGCTGCGGCGAGGGCAGAGAACGATAGATGAAATGCAGCACCGAAACGAGGAAACGTAGAGATGGGTCAGTGGACCGAAGACATGAACAAGGCCGGCGCCCGGACGTCCCTGCCGTTCCCGAAGATGCTGACGATGGACGATGTTCAGGAAATCCTGAACCTCGGTAAACCAATGGTGTACGCGCTGCTGAGAAGCGGCGAAATTAAGGCAGCACAATTCGGGCCTAGGGGCATTTGGAGGATCCGGGAGGATGACCTGGCCTCGTACATTGATGCCGCTTACGAGAAGACGGCGGAACGGATTGCCTCGGGCCAGGTACCCGAAGGCGAGGCAGCCGCGGAGGACACAGCAGAATCCGTTTGAAGCAGAAAGCCTGCACATCACTAGCCGCACTCGACCGTTAGGACTTGACTATGTTCATCGTCATCTTCCTCGCAGCTTTCGCAGCCATTGCCCTGGCGGGCTGGATCATCTACGCACTCACGCATCCGGTCCTGGCCAGCCAAGGCATCCTGATTTTTTTGTGCAAGGCCGCCGGTGTGATTGCCTTGCTGTCGGCCCTCGGTCTTTGGATCAGCCAAGGTTTTGTCCAAGCCATTCCCGGCTTCCTGTTCATGGCAGGACTCTTCTTCGCGGCCAATAAACTCGAACTGCGTTGGCGCACCTGGTGACGCGAAGATGACCCGCCTACCGGAGGACCGTTTCTGGTCCAAAGTCATCAAGGGGCCCCGGCCTGGTGACTGCTGGTTGTGGGCCGGCGCCGTATCCGATGACGGGTACGGGCGGTACACCTTGAACTCCGGAGGCCGCACCCAAGCTGTGCGGCCTCACCGCTACGCGTTCCATCTTGCACACGGGATCGGACTGGACGCCTTTGGGGATCTAATGCACCGATGCGATGTTCCGATCTGTGTCCGCGCGACCACCGGAGACGACACCCATCTGCACCCTGGATCAAACAGGGAGAACATGGCTGACCGGCTCGCCAAAGGTCGGGACTCCAATGGATCCCTGTTCAGATGGCGCGGACTTTCCCGCGCTCTCTTCGCCCAACGCTCCCGAACCCTTCGCGATGAAGTACGCGCCCACGGCTGGGAACGCGGGGAGCGCATCCGGGCACTTCTTCAGGGGGCTGACCCGGATGCACCAACACTTTTCTGAACGCAGAGTTGTTAAAGAACTGTGGTCCCGGCGATTCGCCGGGACCACAGTTGGCTTAGTTGGATTATGCGGCCTCCGCCGCAGTTCCCTCGTCATTCTCGGACGCTACATCGCCTACAGCTGCTGCCGGGCCGGTGGCAGCTGGTGCCTGGTCGAGAAGCTTCTTCAGCTCGGCTCCGGTAATGCCCAGGCGGGCGGCAACGGATGCCTTCGGTTCGCCTGCGGCGACCATCGCGGCAACAGTACCGGCGGCGCCGGCGGTTGCTGCTGCTGCTTCTTCCTCAGCCCTGGCAAGGATCGCCTCCGCCTTGGTCCGCGCATCCGCACGGACCTGTTCGGCCTGTTCCTGCTGTTCAAAGAATTCCGCAGCGAGGTCAATGAGCTTTTCATGCCTGGCGGTCAGCTCCTGAGCTTTCGCCCGTGCTTTCTCGCGGGCCGCTACCTGCGTTGCGGACTTTCGTGGTGCTGCCATGTTTCGGGTCCTTCCCCTAGGTCTGATCCATGGAGCAGACCTAACGGCTAGCGCCGTGTCTGGTCCATGTCCGGACGTGGACGCTGGGGTTTCCCCTGGCGGAATCCACTCGTGACAAACCTACAGGAACGGACCTCGCTGCGCTCGGATTGTCGCCTGGATTGTTTGCCCACACGTGGACAGCTCCGAGAGGAAACGTGTCTCCTAGCCTGGGCCCACCTGTGGACAATTCAATCCGTTGCGGTTCAACACAATCGAACGAACCGTGGATAACGAAAAGCGTGTTACCCACCGCCCATTCTCATGTGCAGAACCGCATCAAAGTCTTGATGGCCAAAAGCAAGGGAATTTGCCTTTTGTATTTCTCCTCTGTCGAAAGGCAAACACCCTTGAATCTGTCACACCTCTTGCATCACCGATAAGTGAGGTTCCTTTGGCGGTAGGCTGGGTCCATGATGACCGTGCACAAGCTCAGTGCCGGCGACGGATACACGTACTACACGCGTGAAGTCGCTACCGGTGATGAGCTGCGCGCAGGGAACCGTTCGCTCGGTGATTACTACACAGTGGACGGCAACCCTCCCGGTCAGTGGGGCGGCGGTGGAGCTGCCCTCCTGAAGGTCTCAGGAGAGGTCAGCGAGGCGCAGATGAGCGCGCTCTACGGGGAAGGATTGCACCCGGATGCGGCCGCGATTCTTGCGAAGGACCCCACCGCAAAAGTTGCCCTGGGGCAGCGGTACAAGCGGTTCTCGCAGACCGATAACGAGCTTCAGTCACGCATAGACCGTGGCATCGGTGACTACACGCGCATGAACCATTCCGCTCCTGATGCGGACAACAGGCGACTGATCCGCACCAAGGAAGGCGCCCAATACTTCCGCGAGCTCAACGGGCGCAACCCGGGCGATAAGGAAGAACTGGGCAAGTTCATCACGGCTCAAACCAAGCCAGCAGCGCAGGCTGTGGCAGGTTATGACCTTGTATTTGCGCCCGCTAAATCCGTGTCCATTCTGTGGGCCACTGCCGGAGACGAGGCCCGCCAACAGATCGAAGCGGCCCACCACGAAGCCATCAAAGAGACGATGGAGTTCCTGGAAAAGGAAGCGACGTTCACCCGCCGGGGACGTAACGGCGTCCGGCAGGAAGACGTTCAAGGCGGACTCGTTTATACCGCTTTCAGGCACTACGACTCCCGCAACGGTGACCCCCAGCTCCACGATCACATCGTGGTGGCGAACAAGGTTATGGGCGCTGACGGGAAGTGGTCCAGCCTGGATGGCCGGCTCCTCTACCAGTACGGTGTTGCCGCGTCCGAGCACTACAACCGCACGGTAATGGAGAAGGTCTGCGCCCGTCTGGGAGTCGGTATCACCACCCGCAAGGTCACCGGTGACCGGCCCGTCATCGAAATTGCCGGGGTCAATGTCGCGGCAATTGAAGCCGGATCATCGCGCAGCGGCGATATCAAACCTGCCCTGGATAACCTCGTCCAGGAGTTCACCGAGAACCACGGATACTCGCCTAACCAGAAGCAAATGATCGCCCTGGCCCAGCAGGCCACCCTGGCCACGCGACCGGCGAAGAAGTCGGCCCGCCGCCTTTCTGAACTGGTCACCCAATGGCAACAGGAATTCGCCCAGATCCCCGGCGTGCTCGTCGGGCCAGCCGCCGTTGAAGCTGCCCGTGCGCACCGCTACGACGCCCGGAACGCCGCGGACCGGAACAACACACCCCTGGTCACCCACGCCGATGAAGTAGACCCTGCCGTTGAGGCAGCCCAGGTCATCCGCACCCTGGAACGGTCCCGCGGTACGTGGGGAGAGCACCACATCGACGCCGAAACGCGCCGCCAGCTCGGGTCCAGGTTCGCGGAACTGACCATCCCGAAAGAGCTCTTTGAACAGGTCAAGGCCCGCGCCATTGATCAGTTCTCCCTCCGCATCACCACCGACGTTCGAGCCGCCGGGCCGGAGGCCCTTCGCCTTCGCAACGGTGCCAGCCGATATGGGAAAGTCCACTCCACGCTCTACACCTCTTCCGGTGTCCTGCACAGTGAGGACCGGTTGCTGACAGCCGCGCAGCGGACTGTCATCCCCGCAGCGACCACCGAATTTTTTGAGACTGCCGCTGCGGCCCAGGAGAAGACGTTCGATGCCGGGCAGCTGCGCATGGCCAGTGAATTCGCGTGCAGCGACAAGCTGTTGGTTATCGGTGTTGGCCCTGCCGGTGCGGGTAAAACCACTGCGCTGAAACTCTCCGCGGACGCGATCCGAGCCGCCGGTGGAAACGTTATTGGTCTGGCGCCCACGGCGGCCGCTGCTGCCGTGATGGGCAGGGAGCTGGGAGCCAACGCGACCACCATCGATTCCTTTGTCCTCGGGCACCGGAATCACAGCCCGAACCGGATCCCGCTGAATCCAGGGGACGTCCTGTTCATCGATGAGGCCGGCATGGTCGGCACGGAACTGTTCGCGTCCGCGGTCACCATCGCCGAGCAGCACGGCGCTCTCATCCGTGCCCTGGGCGATGACCAACAGCTTTCCGCCGTCGCCTCCGGCGGTGCGATGCGCTACCTGAAGAACACCGTTGGCGCCGTGTACCTCGAAGACCTCCACCGGTTCCGCAACGCGGACGGCACCCCGAACACCGCAGAAGCCGCAGCCACTTTGGCGCTCCGCGAACCGCCGGCGGTTGGTGAAGATGACCCGTGGGAGTTCTACCGGCAGAACCGTCGCGTGGTCGGCGGAGACGTCGAAACGATGACCTCACAGGTTTACGCCGCCTGGGAAAAGGACACCGCAGCCGGCAAGCACTCAGTCATGATGGCCTTCGACAATGCCACTGTCACGGACTTGAACGCCCGCGCCCAGGCCTACCGCCTCGGTACTGGCGCACTGGCTGACGGGCCGGCCGCTGCGCTGCGGGATGGGCTCGCCGCCCGCGCCGGCGACGTCGTCGTAACCCGGAAGAACGACCGTCGCCTGAGTGTGAACCACGGCAAAGACTTCGTGAAAAACAACGATGTATGGACTGTGCGGGAAGTCCACCCTGACGGTGCCATGACCGTCCGCCACCAGGACCATAACGGCACCATCACCCTGCCCTCCGATTACGTGCGCGATAACACGATGCTCGGTTACGCAGCAACGATCCACCGCACCCAGGGCATGACGTGCGATACCACCCACGCGATGATCGGCTCAGGCCTCTCCCGCGCTCTCGCCTACGTCGCAGCGTCCCGCGGCAGGGAATCGAACCACCTTTACGGTGTCCTCGCCGACGGCGAAACCCTCACTGATGCGCTGAGGTCCGTGGCAGGAAACCACGACGGGAACCTCACCGCACACGAACAGATCGACGCCGCGCGGGCAGCTGCCCGGTCCCTGCCGGAGATGGTCACCGTCTACAAAGACATTGATGACCAGGCCAACGAGCTGCGGATGGCCAACACTGCCCGAAGCATCCTGGGCGAACGAACCGCGGAGCCGTTCATCGCCTCTAACGCGTGGGGAGCTGTTGCGACCCATCTGCGCCACGCGGAATCCGAAGGCTTCAATATCGCCAACCTTCTCACCGACGCCACCGGGACACCGTTTGAAGAATCCCAGGACCCCGGGGCTGTCCTGGCATGGCGGGTCGAGGACAAACTGGAGTACTGGCGCACCCGCGCCGAAGCCCCTGCCCGCCGTCCTCTTGAAGCCGTCAGCGATCAGGCACTGGAACGCCTCGCCCGTCGCGCTGCCGGGGACCTTATGCGCGCCCGCGCTGACTCCGGCGCGAAACCCGCCTCCGCCCCGGACCGCCGGGAACTGCACCGCAACTGGTTGAAGGAAAACAAGGAAACCCCGTGGCAGTCCCGGCTCCACGGACACCTCACTGATCATGACCTCGATACCCGGATCCGCCGGGCCAAGGAAACACTGAGGACCGATGAAACGGTCAACGACTCTCCCGCTGCCGCGAAAGCCAACTGGCTTGCCGGTTCCCTCCAAAAGGAGAAGGCCTTGCGTGAGCTGATGCCAGAACCCGTCCGTGCAGATGAAGCATACGAACGTGGCGCGGCGACCAACTACGCCCGCGACGAAAACGCTCCACGCGTCCGCGCAGCAGAAGAGATCCTTCGCCGCGTCGAAGCCGAGCAAAACCTCCGCCGCCGCCTACCCGGGCCCGTGGTCGCAACACCCACCCCGGACGGCCTTGCCTCATGGATGGCGCCTGCGGACGTCATCACCCATAAGGACACCCCCGCACCGTGGAGGACCGAGCTGCAGGAGCGCCGCGAGGCCATGGCACTGGAAGTGAACCGTCTCGGGTCCCAGCTCGCGGCCGAACCGCCGGCCTGGGCCGCGGCCCTTGGCCCCGTCCCCTCCGATACCGCCAAGCAGCAACAATGGCGGGACCTGGCAGTGGAGGTAAAGACCTTCCGCGACACCTACCGGATCCCGGAATCCGACACCACCGTGATCCCGGACCAGTACACCCAGCAGGGCACCGGTGCCGAACTGAGGGCCCGCGTCACCGCCGTGCACAAATACTCTGCGCAGACCGCCAAGGAGCCCCTGGCCGGGGCTGATGCAGCACTCATGGCAGAGGCTGCGGACGTGGAAGCGGCAGTGGCCGAAACACCCACACCCGCCGAGCAGGTAGTGGACCAGCTGCGCGAGGAACGGGCCCAGGACACTACCCTGACCCCGGAACAGGAACGAGCAGAACGCATCGCCGCGATGGCACGCCGCATCAGAGGCACCAGCAAGACGTCCACGGCTGAACCAACCCCGGAATCAGTCACTGAAGCCATGAAGGACATCGCCGAACGCCGGCGCGCTGCGAAAGATACCCAACCCTCAGCGCCGGCAGAATCTCTGCGCGACCGGTTGGCCCGGGTACGGCAGGAAACCGAGGCCACGTTGGGCCAGACACCGAGCGCCGCCGAGAAGATCCGCCAAACCCAGGAAGCTCAGGAAGCAGCTGCCGCCAAGCGGCGGGCACAACAGAACGGACCCGCGACCGGACCCGAGGCAGGACGCCGAGGACCACGGCTCTAAGGGTGACGGGAGAGCTTGTCGGGGGCCGATGCTACGGTCAGCGCATTCGCTACTAACCGGAGACCAACATGCCATCTGCCCCGTACCCGAACAGCGTTGCTATCTCCCGCCTGAGCGAAGATGAGCAGTCACGCGAGCCGCAAAACCTTCGGGCGATCAAATGGCTACTTGCCCAGGAGGGCGGACCCTTAGTCGTGGTTACGCCACGAAAAGACTTTTCCGGCGAGAGCATGAAGCGGCTGGTCGCAAGACCCGACGTCACCCACATGACATGGCGCGGCTTCTCCGCAGGATCACTCGGCGGGACGCGGGTGCTCTACGCATGGCCGGACCGAGAACACCTTAACGATTTGTGGGGGAGCGGCGCCGACGCGATCGCCGTCATCGAATGGAACGAGGCCCACACCGCCGAGTGGATCGAGGACGCGAGGTCCATACAGCTATATCGCGATCGAACCGTCCACCCCGTCGTGGACTCGATAGCTTCCCAAGTAAGCGAGGAACTTCCCAACGGTATCGACTCAATCCTGAAGCATGTCGCAAGCATGGCGGCAGGCTACTCATCCGGCATGAAATGGAACGAAGAAGACAAACTCAAGGCCGACATGATGAATCGCCCGGACCGGTGGAAAGCCGTCACCGCCCATGAGGTGCAAACCAAGTGCCGTGAGCTCGGAATGCGGCCAAAGGATGTGGACACCATCGTGAGCTACGTACAGCGTCGCAAAGAAGGGAAACGCTTCAACGTTCGCAGCAGCTACCGAACCTTCGAGTTCAACTGATTAGCCGCACCTGACCGCCATAACGAGAAGAAGTCAGGGAGCTACCTCAACGACTCCCATTTTCCAGCCGTGGAAAACCCGAACTGAACCCCGCCATGGGCCGCTCGAGTCCCCTGGAGTAGCCGCTGCGGGGCACACGCGGCGGCTTCTCAAACATGTGCAGCTTGACGGAATATTCGTTATCGGCGTTCTAAAGCACGGTACTAGAAGTAGCTGCAGCACCGCACCCCGCCTCCCAAGAAGCAGGAACAGGAGATCCCGATGAATGCTTGCCTCCTAGTACTGCGGTGCCCCCAGGCGACCCACTCTTGCGTTGCGGGTCGCGACGCTGAGTGCGAACCGGACCAAGTAGTCGTTGAGCTGGAGGGATGCCTGTTGGGCGGCCTCTGCATCGCGAGCCAAAATGGACCGTAGCATCTGCAGGTGCAGTCGCTTTCCTGACAGCACTTCTTCGGGACCGTCAACAACGTGAGCCAGCCAGAAGCGGCGGGATAAGCCCTGTAGCGGTGTCATCGCATCCGCTAAATACTCGTTGTGTGCTGCTTGGCAGAGCATGCCGTGGGTTTCGCGCACCACCCGGGCGTAGTCCTCCAGTTCGTGGATGTCGTCCAGCTCCTCAGTTAGGGCCTGGATGCCGGCGAGCTGCGCTGATGTCGCCCGTTCACATGCCAAAGCCACAGCAAGAGCCTCCATTGCCCGCCGCACTTCGAGCCGCCGCAGTTGTTCATCCACAGAGTTTGAGGGGATTTCGATCCCCCGTCCGGGCCTGATGCGGACCAGGTGATCACGGTCCAGGCGCTGGACGGCTTCCCGCAGCGGCGTCCTGCCGAGCCCCACCTCCTCAACGAGGCCAACCTCGGTATGAAAGGTCCCCGGCTCCAGGCGGCCCGTTTCAATCATGTCGGCGAGTAACAGATACGCCTCGTCAGCCTTCGTCATTCCACTTCCCTTCGACTACAGGCTACACAATAGATGCTCGCATACTCTTGATATATTCGGAATATATGCCCTACGCTGAGGTTGTAGCAGTGACCCCCACCACATGGAGAATGTCGTGAAGTACAACCCAGCAACCGAGCCCAGCCCCTTGCCCTACTCCCCCTTAAAGCTGCACCGTCCCCCGCCCCATCGGCTGGCTTTCCAGCGTGAGCACCAGCGGGGTGGAAAACATCGCCCCCTACAGCCAGTGGCAGAACCTGACCTTTGACCCGCCGATGGTGATGTTCTCAGCGAACCAGTACCCGGACGGGCGCCGGAAGGACACCGTCATCAACGCCGAATCCACAGGCTGGTTCGTCTGGAACATGGCTACTTACCCGCTGCGCGAAGCTGTGAACAAGAGCGCGATGGCGCTGGGCCCTGAGGAAAGTGAATTTGAGCATCTGGGACTCACGCGCACCTACGCTGAGAACTTCCCGGTACCGATGGTGCAGGAAAGCCCGGTCAAGTTCGAATGCAAGTACCATTCCACGCACCGCATTCCCGGGGCCTCTGCAGTGGGGACTGTGGACATCATCTTTGCGACCGTGGAGACAGTGCATATCGATGACGAAGTCATCACCGTCGACGGCCGGCTGGACATTAAGAAGATCGAACCCATCGCACGACTTGGCTACTTCGATTACACCGTCGTGCGTGAGACATTTGAAATGCGGGTTCCTGGCGCCGACGAAGACGCCCAGATGGGTCTGGAAGGACGAGCAGCATGAGCAACCACCACGCCGCCGCAACGACCGCCGTGGCCGCAGCCGAAAGCCCCGCCGCGGACAGGGGCAAGAGGATCCGGGACCTCATCGCAGTCAACTTCGGCAACACCCTGGAGTGGTACGACTGGACCATCTACTCGATCTTCGCCCCCTACTTCGCCGTCCAGTTCTTCAAGCCGGACAACCCGATGTCCGCGCTCCTCTCGACCCTGGCCGTCTTCGCCGTAGGGTTCGTCACCCGACCCCTGGGCGGCTTCCTGTTCGGCGCATACGCAGACCGGGCAGGCCGCCGCAAGAGCCTCACCGTCGCCATGATGCTCACGGCCTTTGGCAGTATTGCCATCGCCATCGCCCCCACCTACGGCTCGGTCGGTGTCCTCGCATCCGTCCTCCTGCTCACCGCCCGACTCCTGCAGGGCCTGGCACACGGCGGCGAAATGGGTACCTCCGTGACCTACCTGGTCGAACGCGCCCCAAACGGCCGCCGCGCACTGTTCGGCAGCACATCCTGGGTCAGCGTCGTCCTCGGAACCATCCTCGCCACCATCACCGGCCTCCTCCTGACATCAAGCCTTCCCTCCGAGGACATGAAAGCCTGGGGCTGGCGCATCGCCTTCGGCATCGGCGGCGTCCTCGGCCTCTACGCCCTCTACCTGCGTCGACGCCTCACTGAAACCGACGCCTTCAAACAAGCCACCCACACAGAGGAACCCCAGCCTGCAGCCGCCCAAGATCAGCCCACCCAACACGTCTCCGCCCTTCCTGCAAAACGAGGGCTGCTGCACTACTGGCGGTCAATCCTCATCGTCTTCGGCCTGTCAGCAGGCGGCTCAGTCATGTTCTACACCTGGCTGATCTACATGCCCACCTACGCCCAGGTCCACTACAAGCAGGAAGCTTCCAGCGCACTCGTCGCCAGCCTCATCGCCCAGGTCTTCTTCCTCGGAGCCGTCCTCGGCGCAGGATGGCTCGGAGACCGTATCGGACGCAAACCCCTGGTTATAGCCTTCGGCGCAGCATTCGTCCTCCTGACCATCCCCATCTACAACCTTGTTGACGGCACCTTCGCAACCCTGCTCCTGGCCATGCTCGCATCCCTGACAGCCATGGCCCTGCTCTTCGGAGTCAACGGGGCAGTCTGGGCAGAAGTGTTCCCCACCAAAGTCCGCGCCGCAGGAGTCGCAGGCCCTCTCTCATTCGCCACAGCCATATTCGGAGGGACCGCGCCCTACGTGAACACAGCCCTGGGACAGGCAGGCCACCAGGACTGGTTCCTCTTCTACCTCGTAGGAGTCGCCGCCATCACCCTGCTCACCGGCATCCTGATGCGCGAAACCAAAAACAACAGCCTCGTCCGCGGGGCATAAACATCCTCTAGCCTGACTTCAGAAGCGCTGGGGGACGTGCAGACGTCCCCCAGCGCTTTCTAAAAAGCTCCGTGCGGGAGGACGCCCAGTCGCACCACCGCGGAGATCGCAAACTCCAGCGCCTCGTCACGGTAACTTTTCCATTCTCCAGTTTCAGACGCTTCCGCAGCGGCAGCTAAAACTCCTAAACGCCATCCCTCTTGGTTCCGCTATCACCAACAAATCCGACAATCAGGTGAACCACAATGAAGCAGCGAACTGAACCACTGCCTGCCAGCACGTCCGCCTCTTCCAGGGGCAGGCGTGGGCAGGAGACGCTTCCCACGACACAGGACCTTGTCCCAACCAGCTATGACGGTGCGCTGTTCCCCGACATGGAGGAATAGGTTCACTCTCCGGGTGGAGTGCCGTTGGCTTAGCACTCGTGCACCTTCACTGAGTCCTTGTCGTCACACCTTGTGAAGGCGGTTCAATCCCCCGTGTCCGAAACCAAAAAGCCGCGAATTCATTCACTTCAATTCCCCTAAGGAGCCACCATGGCACCCGCCGATTTCACCACCGGTGCCCGCCCGGTCAAAGCTGCCCGCGGCATCGATCTCACCGCGAAGTCCTGGCAGACGGAAGCCCCGCTGCGCATGCTCATGAATAACCTTGACCCCGAGGTGGCCGAGCGCCCGGATGACCTGGTGGTCTACGGCGGCACCGGCCGCGCCGTCCGGTCCTGGGCCGCGTTCGACGCCATCACCAGCACCTTGGAAACCATGGAAAAGGACGAAACCCTGCTGGTCCAGTCCGGCAAGCCCGTGGGCGTGTTCCGCACCAACGAGTGGGCGCCCAGGGTCCTGCTGGCCAACTCCAACCTGGTGGGCGACTGGGCCACCTGGCCCGAATTCCGCCGGCTCGAGGCCGAGGGCCTGATGATGTACGGCCAGATGACCGCCGGATCCTGGATCTACATCGGCACCCAGGGCATCCTGCAGGGCACCTTCGAGACCTTCGCCGCCATCGCCCGCAAGCTCACCGGGGACGAGACCGGCATCCTGGCGGGAACCCTCACCCTCACAGGCGGCTGCGGCGGCATGGGCGGCGCCCAGCCCCTCGCCGTCACCCTGAACGACGGCGCGTGCCTGATTGTCGACGTCGACGAGACCCGCCTGCGCCGCCGCGCCGGCAAGCGCTACCTGGACGAGGTGGAAACAGACCTCGACGCCGCCATCGCCAAAGTACTCAAGGCCAAGGAGGAACGGCGCGGCTGGTCCGTCGGGTATGTGGGCAACGCCGCCGAGGTGTTCCCCGAAATCCTCCGCCGCCACAAGGCCGGCGAACTGACCGTGGACATCGTCACGGACCAGACCAGCGCGCACGATCCGCTGTCCTACCTGCCCGAAGGTATTGCGGTGGAGGAGTGGCGCCGGGAGGCCGAGGCGGACCCGGAAGGGTTCACCAAGAAGGCCCAGGCGTCCATGGCACGGCACGTCCAGGCCATGGTGGAATTCCAGGACGCCGGCGCCGAGGTGTTCGACTACGGCAACTCCATCCGCGACGAGGCCCGCAAGGGCGGCTACACCCGGGCCTTCGAGTTCCCCGGCTTCGTCCCGGCCTATATCCGGCCGCTGTTCTGCGAGGGCCTGGGCCCGTTCCGCTGGGTGGCCCTCTCCGGTGACCCCGAGGATATCCGCGTCACGGACGAAGCCATCAAGGAACTCTTTCCGGAGAACAAGCACCTGCACCGGTGGATCGACGCGGCGCAGGAGCGGGTTGAGTTCGAAGGCCTGCCGGCACGCATCTGCTGGCTTGGCTACGGTGAACGCGCCAAGGCCGGGCTGCTGTTCAACCAGCTGGTCAAGGACGGCAAGGTCAAAGCGCCCATCGTCATCGGCCGGGACCACCTTGATTCCGGCTCCGTCGCATCCCCGTACCGGGAAACCGAGGCCATGGCAGATGGTTCGGATGCCATCGCCGACTGGCCCATGCTGAACGCCCTGCTGAACACCGCCTCCGGTGCCACCTGGGTGTCGCTGCACCACGGCGGCGGCGTGGGCATCGGCCGGTCCATCCACGCCGGCCAGGTCTCCGTCGCCGACGGAACCGACCTCGCAGCCCAGAAACTCGAGCGCCTCCTCACCAACGACCCCGGCATGGGCGTCATCCGCCACGCCGACGCCGGCTACGACCGCGCCCTCGACGTCGCCAAGGAACGCGGCGTCCGCATCCCCATGAACGAGGTGAAAATCTAGGTTCCCGGGATTTCAAACCGGAAGCAGGGATCCGGTGCCCCAGATCTGGGCCAGGAGTTTTTGTCCAATTGGGGCACACCCCAACCTGACGTCGGGGCGCCTGACGTGGGAAGACTTGCCCCGTAGGTGGAGCTCCGGCCTGGTTCTCAGACACCTGACGAACCGCAGGAGGTGACATCACCCGCCCCTTCGCTAAGCGACTTCCATCAAGACCTGATTCTTCGGACTATTTTGATAGTTCTCGGGCTACCGCAGCTCGGTTTCCTGCCCCTCCAACTGTCAGGGTGGGATCTGAGAACATCATGAGCCACCGTCAACAATGCGGAATTTCGCGCTATTCTGACGCCAGACCGGCGCCGCAACTTGCCCGCGCTCCCCGTCACCCTGTCCAACGCTGCTCTAGGGCGAGGCGACCTCAGAGAAACTTTTACGGGCAAGGCGTGCGGGAACCCTCACACGGCTCCTGCTTCGTGGCATTACCCGATAGCTACTTGACCGAATATCCATTCTCGGCGTTGCCGTGGCCCCGTGGCGGGGAACGGCGGCCGCCTCTATCGGGAACCGATTAGTGAAGCATCGTCTTCAAAGTGTATTCAGCGCTTCCACGGGGGTCTCGGTACCAGATGACCACCCTGCATTTTCTTCCGGCACAAGGATCAGGTCGAGGTAGCCCTTGAGGATGCCGGGCACGTCCACGGTGTCAGGATTGAGGAGCCACTCGGTTTGAATTCCTTCCCATAGAGCCACGATGGTAGGGCCCGCGACATCTGGGTCGACGCCCGGCCGAAGCCGGCCAATGCTCGCGAGGTACCGCAGCTCCCCACTGTATTCCTTCCGAAGCCGGGCGAAGCGTTGGACGAAGTAGTTACGGGCCGGGTGGTCCTCAGTCGTGGCTTCTCCGGAGAGGACGGAGTAGAGCTCTACGAGGTGGGGAATCCGCTCATTGTGTTTCGCCTGCCGCACGATGGTTTCGGCAAACCGCTCCCGTGTGCCCGGGGTGCTCGTGGAGATCCGGTCGCGGTACTCGAGCACCGCCACGAGCAGCTGAGCCTTGGTGGGGAAATGGTGGAGGAGCGTGGTCTGGTTGATCCCTGCCCGGTCCGCGACGTCCTGGATGCTGCCGCCGTTGTAGCCCCGTGACCCGAAGACCTCTACGGCGGCTTCAAGAATTTGCCGTTGGCGCTCAGCGGTCTTGGCGTAGGGGCCGCGCGGGCCTGAGCGTGCGTTCGCCTTCTTAGTCATGGAATCCAGTCTAGTTTCATTAAAAACTGAGCATCCACTCAGCTTTTGTGTTAGCCTTGTCACGTCGGGCCGCACGGCCCCGGCGCCGTGTCCGCGGCGCTGACCATAACGAAGTGGGACTCATGCCATCTCTGACACGACGACAACTCCTTTGCGGTGGACTCGGCGCCTCCGCCTTTGCCCTTCTCACCGGATGCGCCACTCCGGGCACTGTTTCCGTCAATGCCGCACCTGCCATTCCTGCGGCCAGTACCGGTGAGAAGGTGACACTCACGTACTGGTCTTGGCTCAAGAATGTTCAGAAGGTCGCCGATATCTGGAACGCGAGCCACCCCAATGTCCAGGTTGAGACGGTCTGGATCCCCAGCGGCAACCGTGGTGGGTACTCCAAGCTTTACGCCGCGCTAGCGGCGGGCGGCGGCCCTGACCTAGCGCAGGTTGAAATGCGTACCGTTCCTGAGTTCATGCTCGTCAACGGGCTCGTGGATCTCTCGCGCTACGGTGCCCGTGAATACGCACACCTTTATGACCCCGCACTTTGGAGCCAGGTGAGCTTCTCCGGGGGCGTCTACGGCATCCCCCAGGACTCGGGGCCGATGGCCACGTTCTACCGCCCCGACGTCCTGGCCAAGGTAGGCGCGGCGGCACCGGTGACTTGGGAGGAGTGGGCAGCCGTTGGGAAGGAACTCCGCGGTGCCAACGCCTACATCGACTGCTTTTCTCTCGCGGACACCTCCTACTTCGTCTCTTTCGCCGCACAGGCTGGCGCTTCCTGGCTGCGCCCAGCCGAGGACGGATGGGTCATCAACATGACCGACGACTCAACGCTGAACGTCGCGCGTTTCTTTGACCGGGCAATCGACGACGGCATCGTCACCACCGCCTATGGACCCTTCACCCCCGGCTGGTACGCGGCGGCTGCGAAGGGGGAGCTCGCGTCGCTCACGAGCGGCAGCTGGGCCGATGCCCTTGTGCAGAGCGTCAGCGGCGGAGCGGGCAAGTGGCGCGTGGCGCCCATGCCCATTTGGGACCCCAGAGGGTATGGCTCAAGCTACCTCGGCGGCTCCACCGCGGCGGTCCTGGCTAACAGCAAGCACCCCCGCGAGGCCCTCGAGTTCGCTGTCTGGATGACGTCCACGCAGGCCGGCATCGACGCCGAGATCGCCAACAGTGGCATCGGATGGTCGCCCGTGCCGGGCATCATCGGTGCAAAGCGCGAGAGGCCCTCCGACTTTTTCGGGGGGCAGAACTACAACCAGGACGTGATCGTGCCGGCGAGTAAGTCGCAGAACATGGACTGGTCTTGGTGGCCCGTCACCACGCAGTCTTTCAACATCCTGGGCGACGGGTTCCGCCGTAAGGCATCGGGCACGAGCCTAGTCGACACCGTAGCAGCCGCCGAGCAGCAGATCATGACCGCCTTCAGGAACAAAGGTCTGACGATTAGGAAGGAGCAGGCATGAGCGCCACGGCAGATACCGCACAAGCACATCCGTCAGCAGTCCAGCGGGAGGGGCACGGACGGGCAAGGCAGCAGCGCCGCGTCGTCACCCGTGCACCCTGGATACTGCTCGCGCCCTTCCTGGCGCTCTTTGCCCTCACGTTCATCTTCCCGATCATCGCTGCTGTCGGTTCGAGCTTTACGAAAGTGACCCGCAGTGGCCTCTTCGGCGAGACGGGCGTCCACTCCGGGTTTGCGGGGTTCGAGAACTATGCCCGCGCCCTCGGGGACGGTAGCTTCCTCGCCTCGATCGGCCGCGTACTGCTCTTCGGCGTGGTCCAGGTTCCTGTCATGATCGCCCTATGTACAGTCCTTGCGCTCCTGCTGGAGTCGGCCTCGGCTAAGTGGCCCGGGTTCTTCCGCGCGGCCTACTTCATGCCGTACGGCGTGCCGGGTGTCATCGCGACCATTCTCTGGTCTTTTCTCTACGTCCCGGGCCTGAGCCCGCTCGTGGACGCTGCCACGTCCGTAGGCCTCACCGTGAACTTCCTCGGCCCGGACACCGTGCTGTGGTCCATCGCCAACATCGTTACGTGGAGCTACACGGGCTACAACATGCTCATCGTCATAGCCCAGCTTAAGTCGATCCCCGGCGAGATATATGAAGCTGCGCGCGTGGACGGTGCCGGGCCCTTCCGTGTCGCGTGGACCATTCAGCTGCCGCTTATCCGGCCCGCTCTCGTGCTCACAACGGTGTTCTCGATCATCGGCACGCTTCAACTTTTCGCCGAGGCGCAAGTCCTTCAGACTGTGGCTCCGGCCGTCGACAGCCAATACACCCCGAACCTCTCCGCCTACACCACTGCCTTTGCATACAACGACTACAACGTCGCCGCAGCCCAGGCCGTGCTCATTGCCCTCGCGGCCTTCATCCTCTCCTTCACCTTCCTCCGGTTCACGAACAGGAAGTCCTCATGACTGCCACTCCCACCCTTAGCCGGCCCCAGAGCGTCGCCGGGGAGCCACCTGTGACGCGGCGCCGACGCCCGGGCTCCACAACGATTCTTGTCACGGGGCTGCTTGTCGTAGCCGCGCTCTACTTCCTGGTCCCGGTCTATTGGGTGGTGGTCGCTGCGACCAAGACCAGCGGAGACCTGTTCGCGACCAACGGTTTCTTGTTCGCGCCTAATTTCGTCCTATGGGACAACCTGGCGAACGTCCTCTCCTACGGGGACGGCGTCTTTGTGCGCTGGTTCCTCAACTCAATTCTGTATGCAGGGGTTGGCGCATTGGCCGCGACGTACTTCGCCGCTGCTGGCGGCTACGCCTTGGCCAAGTACAACTTCCGGGGCAACAGTCTCATCTTCGGGCTCGTCCTCGGAGGCGTCCTCGTCCCCGGCACCGCCACAGCCCTGCCCCTGTTTCTGTTCTTCAGCCAGCTCGGCATCGCCAACACGTACTGGAGCGTCCTGTTGCCCTCACTCGTCTCGCCGTTTGGCCTGTTTCTGTGTCGGGTTTATGCGCAGGCAACAGTGGATCCGGCGCTGTTGGAGGCTGCGCGAATCGACGGCGCGGGCGAACTTCGCATCTTCCACTCCGTGGGGCTGCGGGTTCTCACTCCCGCCCTGGTGACGGTGTTCTTGTTCCAGCTCGTGGGCATCTGGAACAACTACTTCCTGCCGCTGGTGATGCTCTCCGACTCGAAGCTGTTCCCCATCACGGTAGGTCTGAATAACTGGCTTAGCCAGGCAGACCGGCTCCCGGAGTTCTACCAGCTGACCACCGGCGGCGTACTGCTGTCTGTCATCCCGCTCGCCATCGCCATGATCGTCCTTCAGCGCTTCTGGCGTGGAGGCCTCACAGAAGGAGCCGTCAAATGAGCCCCCGTCCAGCGGAGGCCACAGCCTCCACCGCCTACGTCACCGACCCGGGCCCGGGAGAAGGACGGCGAGAACCGGCCCGTTCCTGGCTTCACACCGACGCCCCGTCCCTGTCCCTCGACGGGCAATGGCGATTCCGACTCCTCAAGGGAGTCCCCGGAACACCCGGCGGGCGTGGGGTGCTGTCCCCGGGGGAGGCCGCGGAGGCGATGGCCGCTGCGGAGTACGACGACTCTTCGTGGGCGTCGCTGACCGTACCCTCCCACTGGGTGCTCCAGGGCGACGGATCGTACGGCCGCCCGATCTACACGAACGTGCAGTTCCCGTTCCCAATCGACCCGCCGTTCGTCCCCGACGAAAACCCCACCGGGGACTATCGCCGTACGTTCGAGCTGCCCGACGGCTGGAAGGCCGACGACACAGGCGGCGAGAGCCGCGTCGTCCTGCGCTTTGACGGCGTCGAATCCCGGTACAAGGTATGGGTCAACGGCACAGAGATCGGATGGGGCGCCGGAAGTCGCCTCGCCCAGGAGTTCGACGTCACCGACGCCGTCAGCACAGGTACCAACACCATCGCAGTCCGCGTCCATCAATGGTCCGCTTCCAGCTACCTCGAAGACCAAGACCAGTGGTGGCTGCCGGGAATTTTCCGATCGGTGACCCTCTTGTCCCGCCCGGCCGATGGCATCGAGGACGTGTGGCTCCGGACCGGCTACAACGACGGGGCGGGGACCCTGGAACCGGAAGTGAAAGCGCCGGCATCGTCGTACCCTGTTCGCCTCCGCGTACCCGAGCTCGGCATCGACGTCGAGTGGGCCAATCCCGGTGATGTTGCACCGGTACCTGTTTCTGCCGTCGAGCCCTGGACCGCCGAAACCCCGCGGCTCTACGATGCGACCGTGGCCAGCAAGGCCGAGACGGTGTCACTGCGGATCGGCTTCCGCACCGTAGAAATCGTGGGAGACCAATTTCTGGTCAACGGACGCAAAGTGGTGTTCCACGGTGTCAATCGCCACGAGACCCACCCCACGCTCGGCCGCGTCTTCGACGAGGACTTCGCCCGCGAGGACCTCGCGCTCATGAAGCGCTCCAACGTCAACGCAATCCGTACCAGCCACTACCCGCCCCACCCGCGACTGCTCGAGCTCGCGGACGAGATGGGCTTCTGGGTAATCCTCGAGTGCGACCTCGAAACGCACGGGTTCGAGCGGCACGGCTGGGCCCGGAACCCGAGCGACGAGCCGATGTGGCGCGAGGCGCTCCTTGACCGGATCGAACGGACCGTGGAGCGGGACAAGAACCGTCCCTCGATCGTCATGTGGTCCCTCGGCAACGA
>NZ_CP171970.1:0-6605 GCF_044054585.1 Arthrobacter sp. UC242_113
ACCATTAAAACGGTCGAGAGCCCCAACCAGTTCACTGGTTGGGGCTCTCCGCATTTAACCCGCCCGCATCTAATCCACCAGTCACACCGGTCTCAGGCCCCGACATCCAGGTCGGGGCCTGAGTGATTTAAAAGCCGCCCCCCCTGTCGGCTGTGCCGGCCGGGGCCGGCGGCTACCGGCAGGCGGCTACCGGCCAGGGCGCCGGCAGACCGGCCGTGGTGCGGCAGTCGTGCCGGCGGCACCGGGAACCCGTCCGGGGAGGTCCTTCGTCCCTCACGTCCAGAGGCTTGCCCGGGGGAGGGCGGGGTCCCGGTGCCGGGGCTGTCCCGGGTGTTGACCGGAGGTGCCGATGACCGGAGGAACTTGGGTGAGGAACTTCACCACAGCAACGTCGCGCACGTTCTTTCGCGGCCGTGGTTTGTGGAGGCTGTGGTTAGGAGGGAAGCTGCCGGCCGGCGGCGCCCGCAGCCTGGAAGTGCGGTTGAGCCGGGAGGACTCCCGGTGCGCGGGGGCCACAGCTGCCCGCGCGGGCGGGCATGCCCGACTGTGACGCGGTCCATAAAACTGATCCGGTCCCTGGTTGGCTTCGTTGCCCGCCTTGCGGTGCCCAAAACCCGCGGCAGTTCAAGGGTTTCGGGGGCGGGTCCGTGCCTCTTTTCGCCGGGTTGCTTTGGGGGTGGGGTGGGTGTAATGTATTCCAAGTCGCCGCGAGGGAGACAGCGAAGAGCTGGTCACCGCGGGCGGCCAAATCCCCGAAATCAAGACCGTGATCTGGTGACTTTTTAGGTTGCTTGGGTGTGGTGGGGCTGGTTTTCCTGCCGATGAGAATCCTGAAACATGGATTTGCGTCGGGGAGTGAAACCTGGTAAGTTTGAAAAGTTGCTCCGGAGCGATCCTGAACGTTGGTTTGGGTGGTGCCGGGTGTGTCTGTTGTTTGAGAACTCAATAGTGTGCCAAGTTTGTTGATACCGATTTTTTATTAAATTGGTTGAATTTGCCGGGCCTATCCGCCTCCGTGGTGTGGTCTGGTGTTTTTGGCTGGTTTCAAATTTTGTGCAGCTGGTTTCCGCGTTATTTCCGTGGTTTCCGGTTGTGTCTGTTTGTTTTCAACGGAGAGTTTGATCCTGGCTCAGGATGAACGCTGGCGGCGTGCTTAACACATGCAAGTCGAACGATGATCCGGTGCTTGCACCGGGGATTAGTGGCGAACGGGTGAGTAACACGTGAGTAACCTGCCCTTGACTCTGGGATAAGCCTGGGAAACTGGGTCTAATACCGGATATGACTCCTCATCGCATGGTGGGGGGTGGAAAGCTTTTGCGGTTTTGGATGGACTCGCGGCCTATCAGCTTGTTGGTGAGGTAATGGCTCACCAAGGCGACGACGGGTAGCCGGCCTGAGAGGGTGACCGGCCACACTGGGACTGAGACACGGCCCAGACTCCTACGGGAGGCAGCAGTGGGGAATATTGCACAATGGGCGAAAGCCTGATGCAGCGACGCCGCGTGAGGGATGACGGCCTTCGGGTTGTAAACCTCTTTCAGTAGGGAAGAAGCGAAAGTGACGGTACCTGCAGAAGAAGCGCCGGCTAACTACGTGCCAGCAGCCGCGGTAATACGTAGGGCGCAAGCGTTATCCGGAATTATTGGGCGTAAAGAGCTCGTAGGCGGTTTGTCGCGTCTGCCGTGAAAGTCCGGGGCTCAACTCCGGATCTGCGGTGGGTACGGGCAGACTAGAGTGATGTAGGGGAGACTGGAATTCCTGGTGTAGCGGTGAAATGCGCAGATATCAGGAGGAACACCGATGGCGAAGGCAGGTCTCTGGGCATTAACTGACGCTGAGGAGCGAAAGCATGGGGAGCGAACAGGATTAGATACCCTGGTAGTCCATGCCGTAAACGTTGGGCACTAGGTGTGGGGGACATTCCACGTTTTCCGCGCCGTAGCTAACGCATTAAGTGCCCCGCCTGGGGAGTACGGCCGCAAGGCTAAAACTCAAAGGAATTGACGGGGGCCCGCACAAGCGGCGGAGCATGCGGATTAATTCGATGCAACGCGAAGAACCTTACCAAGGCTTGACATGGACCGGATCGCCGCAGAAATGTGGTTTCTCCTTTGGGGCCGGTTCACAGGTGGTGCATGGTTGTCGTCAGCTCGTGTCGTGAGATGTTGGGTTAAGTCCCGCAACGAGCGCAACCCTCGTTCCATGTTGCCAGCACGTAGTGGTGGGGACTCATGGGAGACTGCCGGGTCAACTCGGAGGAAGGTGGGGACGACGTCAAATCATCATGCCCCTTATGTCTTGGGCTTCACGCATGCTACAATGGCCGGTACAAAGGGTTGCGATACTGTGAGGTGGAGCTAATCCCGAAAAAGCCGGTCTCAGTTCGGATTGGGGTCTGCAACTCGACCCCATGAAGTCGGAGTCGCTAGTAATCGCAGATCAGCAACGCTGCGGTGAATACGTTCCCGGGCCTTGTACACACCGCCCGTCAAGTCACGAAAGTTGGTAACACCCGAAGCCGGTGGCCTAACCCCTTGTGGGAGGGAGCCGTCGAAGGTGGGACTGGCGATTGGGACTAAGTCGTAACAAGGTAGCCGTACCGGAAGGTGCGGCTGGATCACCTCCTTTCTAAGGAGCACCTACAGGCCCACGCTTTCCGTGTATGCGGGGTGTGTGGTTTGTCAGGAGTAAAGGCCCGTTGCGCAGGCGATCGTTCTGCGGCGGGTGCTCATGGGTGGAATATCAGCAAATAGGTGCCTGGTGGCACGGGCCGTTGGTTAGTACGGAGTGGTTCCTCTTTGGGGGGCTGGTCCTGGAACGCGGGTGGTTCGTGGTTGTTGGGTAGTGTTTGGCACACTGTTGGGTCCTGAGGCAACAGGACCGGGGAGGGTTTGGTTCTTTCCCGGGATGTTTGTTTCTGGTTTCCTGGCTGCACCGATCGCACGGTTGCCTCTTTTGGGGGGTGTGTGGGGTGTGTGGTACGGGGTTGTTGTTTGAGAACTACATAGTGGACGCGAGCATCTTTTATAAGAAGCAATTTCCAAGAATATGAACCTGGATCTGGCTGCGCGTGATGATGGCACTCTTCGGGGTGTGGTTGTTGGGTGTGGTTGGTTTCTGTGGTTCTCTCGAAAATTACTCCTTGATCTTTTGTGGTCAAGTTTTAAGAGCACACGGTGGATGCCTTGGCATTAGGAGCCGAAGAAGGACGTAGGAATCTGCGATAAGCCTGGGGGAGTCGATAACCGGACTGTGATCCCAGGGTGTCCGAATGGGGAAACCCCGCCAGACGCGCGAGTGATCTGGTGACCCGCATCTGAACACATAGGGTGCGTGGAGGGAACGCGGGGAAGTGAAACATCTCAGTACCCGCAGGAAGAGAAAACAACAGTGATTCCGTTAGTAGTGGCGAGCGAACGCGGATCAGGCTAAACCGACCCATGTGTGATAGCCGGCGGGCGTTGCATGGGCGGGGTTGTGGGACTTGTTGTCCTGGTTCTGCCGGACCGGGGAGGTGTGAGTGCTGGTATAGGTGAACGGTCTTGAAAGGCCGGCCGTAGAGGGTGTGAGCCCCGTAACCGTAATGCTGTGCACCGCCTTTGATGAGTATCCCAAGTAGCACGGGGCCCGAGAAATCCCGTGTGAATCTGTCAGGACCACCTGATAAGCCTAAATACTCCCTAATGACCGATAGCGGACCAGTACCGTGAGGGGAAAGGTGAAAAGTACCCCGGGAGGGGAGTGAAACAGTACCTGAAACCGTGTGCTTACAATCCGTCGGAGCAGCCTTGTAGTTGTGACGGCGTGCCTTTTGAAGAATGAGCCTGCGAGTTAGTGTTACGTCGCGAGGTTAACCCGTGTGGGGAAGCCGTAGCGAAAGCGAGTCTGAACAGGGCGTTGCAGTGGCGTGATCTAGACCCGAAGCGAAGTGATCTACCCATGGCCAGGTTGAAGCGACGGTAAGACGTCGTGGAGGACCGAACCCACTTCAGTTGAAAATGGAGGGGATGAGCTGTGGGTAGGGGTGAAAGGCCAATCAAACTTCGTGATAGCTGGTTCTCCCCGAAATGCATTTAGGTGCAGCGTTGCGTGTTTCTTACCGGAGGTAGAGCTACTGGATGGCTAATGGGCCTACAAGGTTACTGACGTCAGCCAAACTCCGAATGCCGGTAAGTGAGAGCGCAGCAGTGAGACTGTGGGGGATAAGCTTCATAGTCGAGAGGGAAACAGCCCAGACCACCAACTAAGGCCCCTAAGCGTGTGCTAAGTGGGAAAGGATGTGGAGTTGCGAAGACAACCAGGAGGTTGGCTTAGAAGCAGCCATCCTTAAAAGAGTGCGTAATAGCTCACTGGTCAAGTGATTCCGCGCCGACAATGTAGCGGGGCTCAAGTACACCGCCGAAGTTGTGGCATTCACATGTTTTCCAAGCCTTCGTGGTTCAGGAGTGTGGATGGGTAGGGGAGCGTCGTGTGGGCGGTGAAGTCGCGGTGTAAACCAGCGGTGGAGCCTACACGAGTGAGAATGCAGGCATGAGTAGCGAAAGACGGGTGAGAAACCCGTCCGCCGGATGATCAAGGGTTCCAGGGTCAAGCTAATCTGCCCTGGGTAAGTCGGGACCTAAGGCGAGGCCGACAGGCGTAGTCGATGGACAACGGGTTGATATTCCCGTACCGGCGAAAAACCGCCCATGTTGAACAGGGGATACTAACCGCCCGAGACCTGCCCGACACCCCTTGTGGGTGAAGGGTTTTGGTGGAGCGCGGGACCTGATCCTGGGAGGCAAGCGTATTAACAGGTGTGACGCAGGAAGGTAGCCGAGCCGGGCGATGGTTGTCCCGGTCCAAGGATGTAGGGCGAACGGTAGGCAAATCCGCTGTTCATGTGCCTGAGATCTGACGGGACTCCCGTAAAGGGGGGATTCGGTGATCCTATGCTGCCTAGAAAAGCATCGGCGCGAGGTTTTAGCCGCCCGTACCCCAAACCGACACAGGTGATCAGGTAGAGAATACTAAGGCGATCGAGAGAATTATGGTTAAGGAACTCGGCAAAATGCCCCCGTAACTTCGGGGAGGGGGGGCCCCCCGACCTTGAACACCACTTGCTGGTGGGAGGGGGATCGGGGCCGCAGAGACCAGGGGGAAGCGACTGTTTACTAAAAACACAGGTCCGTGCGAAGTCGCAAGACGATGTATACGGACTGACTCCTGCCCGGTGCTGGAAGGTTAAGAGGACCGGTTAGCCGCAAGGCGAAGCTGAGAATTTAAGCCCCAGTAAACGGCGGTGGTAACTATAACCATCCTAAGGTAGCGAAATTCCTTGTCGGGTAAGTTCCGACCTGCACGAATGGAGTAACGACTTCCCCGCTGTCTCAACCATAAACTCGGCGAAATTGCAGTACGAGTAAAGATGCTCGTTACGCGCAGCAGGACGGAAAGACCCCGAGACCTTTACTATAGTTTGGTATTGGTGTTCGGAGTGGCTTGTGTAGGATAGGTGGGAGACGTTGAAGCCCGGACGCCAGTTCGGGTGGAGTCATCGTTGAAATACCACTCTGGTCACTTTGGACATCTAACTTCGGCCCGTAATCCGGGTCAGGGACAGTGCCTGATGGGTAGTTTAACTGGGGCGGTTGCCTCCTTAAAAAGTAACGGAGGCGCCCAAAGGTTCCCTCAGCCTGGTTGGCAATCAGGTGTCGAGTGTAAGTGCACAAGGGAGCTTGACTGTGAGAGAGACATCTCGAGCAGGGACGAAAGTCGGGACTAGTGATCCGGCGGTACATTGTGGAATGGCCGTCGCTCAACGGATAAAAGGTACCTCGGGGATAACAGGCTGATCTTGCCCAAGAGTCCATATCGACGGCATCGTTTGGCACCTCGATGTCGGCTCGTCGCATCCTGGGGCTGGAGTAGGTCCCAAGGGTTGGGCTGTTCGCCCATTTAAAGCGGTACGCGAGCTGGGTTTAGAACGTCGTGAGACAGTTCGGTCCCTATCCGCTGCGCGCGCAGGAAATTTGAGAAGGGCTGTCCTTAGTACGAGAGGACCGGAACGGACGAACCTCTGGTGTGTCAGTTGTACTGCCAAGTGCACCGCTGATTAGCTACGTTCGGATGGGATAACCGCTGAAAGCGTCTAAGCGGGAAGCTCGCTCGAGATGAGATTTCCATACACCTTGTGTGTGAGAGGCCCCCAGCCAGACCACTGGGTTGATAAGCCGATGTGGAAGCGAGGACTAACGACTCGTGAAGCTGACCGGTACTAATAGGCCGATAACTTACACCACACACCACCCCGCAAACGGATTCAAAAGCGTTTGCACCCAGGGGGCGGTAAAGAGAAAACAAGACTGCTTGCGTCACTATGTCGTTCCAACCAACAAACCCGGGTTTGACAGGTTCAGGAACCAACACAACTAAATACAACACCACAGTTGTAACACCACAGTTTTCCCCTCCCCGGGCACACCCCGGGCGGACGGGACACAGGGTTACGGCGGTCATAGCGTGGGGGAAACGCCGGTCCCATTCCGAACCCGGAAGCTAAGACCCACAGCGCCGATGGTACTGCACCCGGGAGGGTGTGGGAGAGTAGGTCACCGCCGGAC
>NZ_CP171969.1:0-2119 GCF_044054585.1 Arthrobacter sp. UC242_113
CTGTTGACGCCAGCCGAAAATAGGGCCAAATACGCCAACTGAAAATGAGGCCACTGACCATTATGGAAGGTGATCACATCGGATGTTTGGGCGCAGATACGCCACCATACGCGACGGAGAAAATCTCCAAGAGGGAGCTGGCTAAACAGCTCGGGGTTTCCCGGGGAACGGTGGACCGAGCGTTGGAGGCGGAGTGGCCGCCGAAGTATGAGCGGAAGCCGACTGGTTCGAGCTTCGATGCTTACGCGCCGCAGGTGCGGGCCTTGTCGGCGCAGACGCCGACGATACCGGCCTCGGTACTGGCCGAACGCGTCGGCTGGACGGGCTCTGCGTCCTCGTTTCGGGACAAGGTCCGTGGACTCCGGCCCGAGTATACGCCGGCGGATCCGGTGGACCGGCTGGTCGATCAACCGGGCCAGGCGATGCAGTGCGATTTGTGGTTTCCCCATCAGCCGTTGCCGCTGGGTCACGGGCAGGAGGGCAAGCCCCCGGTGTTGGTGATGACGAGCGCGTTCTCCGGATACATCCAGGCCAGGATGCTGCCGACCCGCACGACCTTTGATCTGCTGGGCGGGATGTGGTCGCTGCTGCAGGAGGCCGGTGCAGTGCCCAAGCAGCTGGTCTGGGACAACGAATCAGGGATCGGCCAGGGGCGGCTGACCGAGCCGGCGGCGGCGTTCGCCGGCGTGCTGGGCTGCGAGATCCGGCAGTTGCCGCCACGGGATCCAGAATCCAAGGGCATCGTGGAGCGGATGAACCGTTACTTCCGCCAGGGCTTCATGCCCGGCCGGACGTTCGCGTCCCCGCTGGATTTTCAACGACCAGCTCGCGGACTGGCTGCCGCGGGCGAACGCCCGATACTCCCGGACCCGGCACGGCCGCCCGGCCGAGCTCATGGTCCGCGACAGGGAAGCGATGCGCCCGTTGACGCCGGTGGCGCCCGAGTTCGCTTTCCGCAGCAGCGTCCGGCTGCCACGGGACTACTACGTGCGGGTCTTCTCCAACGACTATTCCGTGGACCCGGGAGCGATCGGGCGGATCGTGGACGTCGAAGCAGACCTGGAAAAGGTGACGGTGAGCGCCGACGGCCGGTTGCTTGCCAGCCACGAGCGGCGGTGGGCCAGACACCAGATCTTCACTGACCCCGGGCACGTGGACAAGGCCGCCTACCTCCGACGGATCCACCGCAGCGTCAAGGCCGGACGGTCCACGGTGGTGGAGGAACGGGACCTGTCGATCTATGACGAACTTTTTGGCGTCGCCATCCCCGACGACGCCCGCGAGCTCTCCGGGGCAGGACGGTGAACGGGGCGGTGAAGGACATCGACTACTACGCCCGTGCACTGCGCGCCCCACGAATCGCCGACGGCTACCGATCCCTCGGCGACCGGGCACGGGAAGCAGGCTGGTCACACGAGGAATACCTCGCCGCCGTCCTCTCCCGCGAGGTCGCCGAACGCGAAGCCTCCGGGGCCGCCCTGCGGATCAGGGCCGCGAGGTTCCCCGGACACAAATTGCTGGAAGAGTTCAACTTCGACCACCAGCCTGCCGCGGACCGGAACCTCGTCGCTCATCTGGGCACTGGGGTCTTTCTGGAAGAAGCAAAGAACGTAGTCCTACTCGGCCCGCCCGGCACCGGGAAAACCCATCTGGCCGTCGGGATCGGAATCCGGGCCGCACGCGCCGGGCATCGCGTCCTGTTCGACACAGCGACCGGGTGGGTATCTAGACTGGCCGAAGCCCACGACCGCGGACGGCTACCCCAGGAACTGGCCAAGTTGCGCCGTTACAAGCTGCTCATCGTTGACGAAGTCGGTTACATCCCTTTCGACCAAGACTGGCCAACCTGTTCTTCCAGCTGGTCTCATCCCGCTATGAACACGCCTCCCCTGGTGCCAGCAACCTCGCCTTCAGTAGGTGGGGTGAGGTCTTCAGCGACGCGACAGTGGCCTCGGCGATGATCGACCGGATCGTTCACCACGCAGAAGTCCTGAACCTCACCGGTCACGGCTGCCGGCTCCGGAACGGAGACGAGAAGCCAGCTCAAGGCACAATGGAACAGCGACCCGTGGCCCTCTTTCAGTTGGCAAAGTGGCCCTATTTTCAGTTGGCGTTAACA